>NZ_SMMC01000190.1 GCF_009711445.1 Curvivirga aplysinae
AATCCTTCTTCATCTCACAAGTTTTTTTGTGGCATTTTTTTCTGGCTTTTTTCGAAGAATAGATTTATTAAATGAATGTTTAATAAAATCAGGATCAAAAAAATGTCCCGCAATCCAAATTATGACTTACTTTTTGAACCGGTAAAAATTGGCCCGGTCATAACTAAGAACCGCTTTTATCAAGTGCCTCATTGTACAGGTATGGGATCAGATAGGCCAGAAACACAAGCAGGAATGCGCGGTATCAAAGCTGATGGCGGGTGGGGCGTGGTCAATACCGAATATTGTTCAATTCATCCAAGTTCTGACGACACGCCTCATAGTCATTGCACGCTTTGGGATGACGGGGATATTCGCAATCTTGGAAAAATGGCAGAAAAAGTTCATGAACATGGAGCCTTAGCTGGAGTAGAAATGTGGCATGGAGGCCCTGCTTCCAACAATTATATGAGCCGCATGCCTGCTATTGGGGCAACAAGCATGTATTCCTTCACAGGCCCAATGCAATGCCGAATTATGGATATGCAGGACATCCGAAACTTACGCCGTTATCATGTAGATGCTGCCAAACGGGCCATGCAGGCAGAATTTGATATCGTTTATGTCTATGCAGGCCATCACTATCTACTACACCAATTCTTGAGTTCACATACCAATAACCGATCCGATGAATATGGAGGTAGCCTTGAAAACCGTGTGCGTATCGTCCGTGAAATTTTAGAGGAAGTTAAAGATGCTGTTGGGCATCGATGTGCTGTCGCCACACGCTTTTCAGTGGATAGTGGTTTAAGTACAAAAGGCACAGAACCAGAAGACGAAGCCCGCGAAATGGTTTCCATTCTTGCCGATATCCCTGATCTTTGGGATGTAGTCATTGATGATTACAATATTGAAATGGGCCCTTCCAGATTTGTTGGTGAAGCCCCAATGGAGCCTTTCGTTTCTTACGTCAAGAAAGTCACCAATATGCCCGTGGTAGGCGTTGGGCGTTTTACAACACCGGACACAATGGCCCGCATGGTAAAGAAAGGTATTCTAGACTTAATTGGTGCCGCGCGCCCATCCATTGCCGATCCTTTTCTTCCCAACAAAATCAGCGAAGGTCGCGAAGACGAAATTCGTGAATGTATCGGATGTAACATCTGCTATGCCCATGACTTCCAAGCAGCTCCGTTACGCTGCACACAAAACCCAACAATGGGGGAAGAATGGCGTCGTGGATGGCATCCGGAAAAATTACCGCCAAAATCCAATGATGAACCTGTTTTAATTATCGGGGCTGGCCCAGCGGGGTTAGAAGCCGCACATATCCTTGGAAAGCGTGGTTATCCGGTCACATTGGCAGAAGCAACCAGTGAGCTAGGCGGACGCGCCCTTAAGGAAAGTACCCTACCCGGCATGTCCGAATATGCACGGGTAAAAGATTATCGCATCTATCAATTACAACAAATGGCCAATGTGAATATCTATCTTGAAAGCCCTCTATCTGCGAGCGAGGTTCTGGAATTTGGTTTCTCAAGAGTAATTATTGCCACAGGCGCAAAATGGCGCCGCGATGGTATGGGCCGCAGTTATCAATTACCTTTATCCACCTATTCAGGCGAGACCCTGCTCACCCCTGATGATTTGATGGAAAATAAAAATCTACCTGAAAATGGCTCAACCGTCGTGTTTGATGATGAACATTATTATATGGCTGCCGTGATCGCAGAACGCATGGTAGAGCTTGGAAACGAAGTGACACTTGTCACTTCCGCGGGTCGTGTTGGCGATTGGTCAGAATATACAGGTGAACAATTCCAGACACAGGCACGTTTGATTGAACTCGGCGTAAAGATCATCGTCTCCCATACAGTTTCTGCGTATCAAGATAATGAAGTAACTGTTGATTGTGTCTATTCCGGTAATCAACAGAAGTTAAAGGCAACCAGTTTTATACCTGTTACTTCACGCATGCCCAATGAAGGTTTATATCGAGACTTGAAAGATAATCCAAAAGCGCTTGAAGAGGCAGGCATCACCCATTTATCCCGTATCGGAGATTGTGACGCACCACGCATCATCGCCGCTGCCGTCTATGATGGGCATCATATTGGTCGCACTATTGATGATCCAGAAACAGAAGACGTCCCCTACAAGCGAGATCGTGCTTTGGTAGAGGTTTAAATCTAACACCAAGTAAAAAAGCCGGAGAAAATTTTCTCCGGCTTTTAATGTCACTAACAGTCAATCTTAGCCGATTTTCAAATTCACCAAAAGGTCTTTGGATTGAACTTGTGAACCAACATGCACGTTGATTTTTTCAACGACCCCATCAGCCTCTGCGTGGATTGCTGTTTCCATCTTCATTGCTTCAATAGATAGCAACACATCACCTGCATAAACTTCTTGGCCTTGTTGAACAGCAATACTAGAAATCATACCCGGCATTGGGGCTGGCACATGGGCTGGATTACCATCTTCCGCTTTCAAATGAACATTGGCAGAGGAAGCCAAAGACTTATCTGCAATCTTCACTGTACGTGGTTGACCGTTCAGTTCGAAGAAGACTGTACGTTCACCGTCTTCATCCGCTTCACCTGTATTCAAGTAACGAACAATCAAGGTCTTGCCTGCTTCAATTTCAACGGTGATTTCCTGCCCAGCTTCCATACCATAGAAGAAAGTTGCTGTTGGCAATACCGACACATCGCCATACAGCGCACGATGTTTGGAATAATCTTCGTATACTTTAGGATAAAGCTGATGTGCGGACACATCTTGTTCACCCACATGATCGCCAAATTTTTCTTTCATAGAAGAAAGGGCTGCATCCAGATCAACAGGTGGTAAATGCGCACCCGGACGATCTGTATTTGCTTTTTCGCCTTTCAAAATCTTCTTTTGCAATGCTTCTGGGAAACCACCAACCGGTTGACCAAGATCACCACGGAATAAGGCCACAACAGATTCAGGGAACGCGATTGGTTTATTTGGATCTTCTACATCCTGACGGGTCAGGTCGGAAGACACCATATAAATTGCCATATCACCGACAACTTTAGAACTTGGTGTTACTTTTACGATATCACCAAACATGTCGTTTACCTCAGCATATGCCTTGGCAACTTCAGGCCAACGATGTTCAATACCTGTGGCACGTGCTTGTTCACGAAGATTGGTATATTGACCACCCGGCATTGCATGTAAGTAAACTTCGGATGCCCCAGAACGGATATCACTTTCAAAGCCTTCGTAATTCTCACGTACAGATTCCCAGTAACGAGAAATAGTACGAATAGCCTCTTCATCCAAGCCCGGATCACGATCACTGTCTTTCAAAGCTGACACGATAGAACCAAGATTTGGCTGTGATGTCAGACCAGAGAAACTGTCCATCGCACTATCAAACGCATCCACACCCGCATTCACAGCTGCTATTACAGAGGCCGCCGCAATACCGGAAGTATCATGTGTGTGGAAATGCAACGGGATACCAACTTCTTGCTTTAATTCTGTCACAAGCTTGGAGATAGCCGCAGGTTTCGCAACACCCGCCATATCCTTAATACCAATGATATGCGCACCTGCTTTTTCAAGCTGCTTTGCCATATCAACATAATATGCAAGGGTATATTTATTATCGCCTTCTGCTAGCATATCACCGGAGTAACAAATTGTACCTTCACAAAGGGATCCGGATTCAATCACAGCATCCATAGCAACACGCATATTTTCAACCCAGTTCAAACTGTCAAATACACGGAAGATATCCATACCAGCCGCAGAGGCTTCTTTCACGAAATGTTGTACCACGTTATCTGGATAGTTTGTATAACCCACTGCGTTAGACGCACGTAGCAACATTTGGGTTAACATATTCGGCATTGCCTGACGCAAGCGAGACAAACGGTTCCATGGATCTTCCTTCAAGAAGCGATAAGCCACATCAAACGTCGCACCGCCCCAACATTCCATCGAGAAGATTTCAGGCAACATGCGTGCATAGACTGGTGCAATTTGTAGCATATCAAATTCACGCATACGGGTCGCTAACAAGGATTGATGCGCATCACGCATGGTTGTATCTGTCACCAACGCTTTTGGTTCTGACAACATCCATTTGGAGAAACCTTCCGCCCCCAATTCTTCAAGCTTTTGCTTGTAACCAGCAGGTGCAGCTGCCAGCATATCTACTTTCGGTACTTCCGGCATAGTCAGGCGTTTTGGTTTCAAACGACCTTCCACCTCAGGGTTCCCGTTTACAATTACGTCACCGACAAAACGCAACAAACGTGTGGCACGGTCACGACGTTTCGGGAAATGGAACAATTCAGGTGTATCGTCAATAAAGCGCGTTGTATATTCCGCTGTTTTAAACTTCGGATGATTGATCAAGTTTTCCAAGAAAGCGAGGTTAGTTGCCACACCACGGATACGATATTCACGTAACGCGCGATCCATACGGGATTGTGCTTCCTCTGGTGTTGCACCCCATGCGGTTACTTTTTCAAGCATGGAATCAAAGAATGGTGTGATCACCGCGCCAGAATAAGCGGTCGAACCATCAAGACGGATACCAAAACCATTGGCGCCACGATATACTTTGATACGACCATAATCAGGAATGAAATTGTTCTCAGGATCTTCTGTTGTCACACGGCATTGCATCGCATGGCCGCGCAGGTGGATATTTTCCTGCTGCGGGATACCACAATGAGAATCGCCAATTGTCGCTCCTTCTGCGATGCGAATTTGAGCCTTAACAATATCAATACCGGTTACAACCTCAGTTACAGTATGTTCCACCTGAATACGTGGGTTTACCTCGATGAAATAAAACTTATCTGTTTCAGCATCCATCAAGAACTCGACGGTACCTGCATTTTGATAATCAGCAGCATGTGCTAATTTCAAGGCCGCCTGACACAGAGAAGCACGACTTTCATCCGTCATATATAGACCTGGGGCACGTTCAACTACTTTTTGGTTACGACGTTGAACGGTACAATCACGTTCAAATAAGTGGACAATATTACCATGACTATCACCAACGATTTGCACCTCGACGTGACGCGCATTACGAACCAATTTTTCAAGATAAACTTCATCATTACCAAATGCGGCTTCAGCTTCACGACGTGCTGTTTCGACCTGATCCGCTAAACTGTCCGCCGATTCAATAACGCGCATGCCGCGGCCACCGCCGCCCCAGCTAGCTTTCAACATTAATGGATAGCCAACTTCATCGGCAAGTTTTTCAACTTCGGCGATATCACGTGGTAATGGACCAGTTGCCGGCATTACAGGTACATCGGCTTTTTCTGCCAATTCACGCGCCGCAACCTTACTTCCAAGTAAGCGCATTGTATCACCAAGTGGTCCAACGAAAGTCACACCTGCGGCACGACATTTATCTGCGAATTCAGGGTTTTCTGAAAGAAAGCCATAACCTGGATGAATGGCGTCAACGCCTTTGGTTTTAGCAAGCTGAAGAATATCATCCTGATCAAGATATGCCTGTACAGGCCCCTTACCTTCACCAATCATATAGCTTTCATCTGCTTTAAATCGATGCAGAGAAAAACGATCTTCATAGGAATAGATAGCTACTGTTTTGATGCCGAGCTCGTTCGCAGCACGGAAAATGCGGATCGCAATTTCACCACGGTTAGCAACTAGCAGTTTTGTGATTGTTTTTGTCATTTTAATCATCCCGTCCTAGCTTCCGGCTATTTATTTTTTTATGCCGAAAGGTGTTTGTCGTATCCCCACGCGCGCATTGTGCAATGCAGCAAAATTTTTGACAATCAAAAACCGCCAAAAACTTTGCCTCCTGATTTTCATAAATCAGGATTGCTGGAAAATAGCTAATTTTCACGCGGTTTGAATAAAAACTTTGCGACAAAATACAATAGGGTTACGGCAAAAATCACATATGATTAGAAAAAGCCGCCTCAATGAATCGCTTTTTCCTTATCGACCCCAATTAAATATTGCGATTTAAAATTATTGTCTTGAAGAAAAGAGTTTGCCATCTTACATCCAATTCAAATCCAAGGGTTTAAGAGAAAAAAGATATGACATTGAAAATTGCTGTTATCGGGGCCGGCCCTTCCGGCATTTATGTAGCCGAAGGCGTAAAAAAGAAATTACCTGATACAATGGTTGATTTTATTGAACGTTTACCCACACCATTTGGATTGGTTCGTTTTGGTGTTGCCCCGGATCATCAGGGGACAAAAAAAGTCATTAACCAATATGAAAAATTCTTTGATCAAGAAGGGATTCGTTTGCTTGGCAATGTCGAAGTTGGCAAAGATATTTCTGTTCAGGTCCTTCAAGAACATTATGATGCTGTCGTTATTGCCAATGGCGCCCGCGAAGATAAAAAACTTGGAATCCCTGGGGAGGATTTAGACGGTGTTTATGGCTCTGCTGCTTTTGTAAGTTGGTATAATAGCCATCCTGATTATAAAGATCTTTCCCCGATCCCCGAACATGCGAAATCGGCAATAGTCATCGGTAATGGTAATGTCGCCATTGATGTGGCTCGTATTTTGGTTAAATCTGCCGAAGAAATGGCTGATTCCGATCTTGCGGATCATACACGAATAGCCATTGATAACGCTTCGATTAGTGATGTAGTTATTGCAGGCCGCCGTGGCCCAGTAGAAGCAAGTTTTACTCCGCCCGAATTACGTGAATTGGGTAAATTGGAACATGCATTGCCTGTCATAGAAGGCGCTGTTATTCCCGATGAACTACCTTCACATATAGATACGAGCCAGCCTGCAGGCCGTATTAAGGGCAAAGTATTGGATATCTTCAGAAGCTTCACGGAAATGAAACGTGATGGCAAAGATAAAACTATCCATCTTCAATTTCTTGCAAGTCCAACAGCTTTTCTAGGTGAAGGAAAAGTTGAGGCCGTTCAATTTGAGCGAATGGAGTTAAACGAAGACGGCAAACCAACAGGCACAGGGGAACTTTTTGACATCCCTGCTGATTTGGTTGTCTCGGCAATTGGCTATTATTCCCAGCCTTTAGAAGGCGTTCCATTTGACGAACAACTGGGCCGTTATCCAAATGAAGAAGGCTTGATCAAAGATAATTTATATGTTGTCGGTTGGGGAAAACGTGGGCCATCAGGCACTATCCCAACAAACCGTCCATGTAGTTTTAAAACATCCCAAATTATAATGGATCAAGTGATAGCTGATCCCGCGAAGCAAGGCGGTGCGGCAATAGACAAATTACTTGCTGATAAAGGAAGCAAGGTAACTACTTTTACCGATTGGAAAGCCATTGATGCGGTCGAAACCAAAACTGAGACACGCCAGAAAATTGCTTCCGTTGATGAAATGTTAGCTGCCATCGAAGAAGCCATATAGCAAAGAAGATTTACTTTCGTACCAGTATTGTAAATTCCTTCTTCGCTTTGTCTTCCAATAGGGTTAAATCACCAGATAATTCCTTCTTGCAGAAATTATAGATATCCTTCTTATCTGCATAATACGTCCATTCCAGACGCTTCTTCTGTTTGGCATCATGTAAATTGAAACCCATCCCCTTTTTGCTATGCTCAAAAAGATGTCGAAGGCTTTCTTTTACATAACTTGTCCAGATATCATCTTCTGCTGTCCCTTTCATGTTAAAGGTACCAGAGCAGAAGGAATAATCGCAAATCTGTTGTGTTTGATAGGACCAGTTAAAATGCGCGCGACTATCTGTTATGCGTGTCTTTGTGTTTACAATCATATCTCGACAGATATCTGATCCATAATATTTAAAACGCCCGTCATTAAACTTATCAACATTTAAATATTCAAATAAAGCACCATAACCACAACCCAGGTCATTGATGGTGATTTCCTGATCAGCATCTGTTTTGTTAATCACCTTACAAAGTGTGGCAAATCTTTTTTCCTGACCTTTTGCATCAGCCCATAACACACCTGTTGGTGAGGGGCCATGTTCATTAAATTGCATACTGTAACCAGCAGCAACCAGCTCAAGAAATGGCGGAATGTCATTATTGAAAATTAGCAACGAATAACCTGTATTTTCGCGAAACTATGAAAATTTACTTTAACAAATCCATTTTATGCTATGCTGCGTAGAACATAACAAGATGATATTTAACAGGAGGACTTCATATGTTGTATTCTTTTGCCCCATTGGAAGCGGATCGCCTTAAAGCAATTCAAGCTTTGGAAAAAGAAGTTGGCGCACCATTGGTTGCCATGTCAGCGATCAAAGCAGAACCTGTCGATATGGACGAAGAAAAAATTGCAAAAATCAAAAAACTAGAAGAAGAACTTGGTGTCGTACTGGTCGCTGTGCAGTAAGTTTATCACTTCTGAGATTATTGCAATCATCTAATATTCCAGCTAAGACAGAAAAATAAAATGTTTTAGCAGGGATAAAAGATGATCCAAATTACGGATTGTGATAGACATCTACGGAAACAGAACCTTCAGTTTCCTGAAGACGTTCGCAAAGAGCTGAGATGGGAAGCGATCAAAACCCTTAATAAGCGCTCCCTTCCTGGTATTTTATTTTTATATGCTGGGTTGGTCTATCTTGGTCTTTACATTCCCGTCGCCAAGGGGCTGCCGGATCTTTTCGCAAATATATTTATAACCGGCTTGATCCTTGTCACCATTCGCCTTGTGACCTCCTATATCGTCTTAAACAACGACAACATCAAAAATCTCGAAATATTCGAAATCATATTTTTCGTAAGTATTTCTGCTATTAGTCTGTATTTTGGTTTGGCGATGGCAGGTATCCTATATATTTACGGCTTTCAATGGTTTTCCTGGTTATTTTTCGTTTACCTCACCTGTGTAACAGTTGGTGCTTTCTCCTCCTTTTGCTTCTGGCGAAAATTGGCCCTCACCTATATCATCCTAGTCATGGCGCCTACAGCTATTTCAACCTTCTTAATACCAAGCAACCATGGAAGCATAGTAGGTATTTGTAGCCTCCTATATACGATGTTCATACTTATTCAGGTTCGGATTTGGAACAAAGAATATTGGGATAATCGTATCCACCAACATCTCCAAAATCAGCGAACAGAAGAACTTGTAGAAGAAAAAATTATTTCCGATCAAGCAAACCAGACAAAATCCAAATTCCTGTCGTCTATGAGCCATGAATTACGCACACCGCTAAATGCAATTTTAGGTTTCTCACAGCTTTTACGCATTAGTCGCCATAGTGACCTAAATGAATATCAACAAAAAAATGTGGATCAAATCATTCGATCTGGTGAACTATTGTTAGGCCTCATTGATAGTGTGTTGGATTTCTCACGCATGGAATCTGGACGCACACCTCTAAATCCAGAAGCATTTTTTCCCAATGAAGTTATGAGAGAAACCCTTGAAATGCTTCGTAACAATGCAAGAGAGAGAGAAGTCACTCTAAATGGAAAGAGGCAATCCAACACAGGGATTTATGCAGACCGATTACGCTTCAAACAAGTCATGGTCAACTTAATGACCAATGCCATCAAATATAACAAAAGAGGCGGACATGTTGAGTTTGGTTGCATTGATCTTCCCAATGGAAATGTTGAGATCTATGTGGAAGATACAGGTAAGGGCATTGCTAAAAATCAACTAGAGAATATTTTTGAACCATTTGAGCGTCTGGATGCTGTCAATTCTCAAATCGAAGGAACAGGCATCGGGTTAACCATAAGCAAAAAGCTTATTGAAACCATGGGCGGCAAAATCCATGTCAGTAGCGAAGAAGGTATTGGCAGTAGATTTAGCATTGAAATGCAAGCTGCGGATCCCGATATGATATCTAAGGAAGGGCGACCCGTATATGAGATTTAAGACCATGTTTCGAATTCTTGCAATTTCATCTTTACTATTGATTGCGGCTTGTGCGCGCTTGACTGGAGATGTCCAATCCTTCTCAGAAATCACGGAAGACGATAAAACAAAAAGCTTAATCGTACAGCCCTTTCCGGAAGAATTACGAAGTAGTCTTGAATATAAAACCTACAAAGAAAAACTGGAAAACCATCTTTCCGAACAAGGCTTTCAAATCGTCCAAGATGAAAAAGACGCAGACCTTATTGCTTTTTTCAACTACGGCATAAATGACGGTATTGAGATTAAAGATAATAGTTATGGTTATCCATCCGTAACATTTGGAGGTGGATATGGTTCAAGCGGTGGTGGACATGTGAGTACCCGCTATACCATTCCGATCTATACAACAGGTGCCAGTTCCACTCGTACCTATGACAGCTATACGCGCAAGATTGCACTAGATATCGTCGTAAAAGACAGCTTGGAAAACGAAGCAGGCCCCACTGTACTTTACGAAGGTCGCCTACGCTCCAAAGGCCGATGCGGCGTTCTCTCCGAAGTGATGGATGAAATGCTCTCCCTCCTCTTTGAGAAATTCCCAGATCAAAGCGGAAAGGCCTCCATCAAACAGGAGGCTGATTGTTAGGAAGATTGGCAAACCACTAAAATATTTGCCTTTAATACGGACAAATATTCATCTAGATGGCCCCGACTTTTAGCTTCCATTTTGATGAATGACAGTGAAATCATAATAAAGTCGGCATAAGTTTCAATATCCAAACCATTTGCCTCAATTGGCGCCTTATAGGGTGATAGCAAATTGATTACTTCTTGAGTTAGCAACTTAATCGCCTCAGCCTTTTCTTTAGCAACAATCTCCACCACACCACTCAGGATATCTTTTGCATCTGGCAGGTTAGCTACCATCTCATAAGATTGTATCGCATAGACATTAAAAACTACATCCAATTGATCTGACAGTTTTTCTGATCCATAGGCATTTTGTTGAATTTCTTCCAACATCTGCGCCATGACGTATCGTGTTGTTCCACGCAAAACATCATTCTTATTCTTGTATAAATTATACAAAGTTTGGCGAACGACACCTGCTTCCTCAGCAATATCATTCATTGTTGTGCGTTTAACACCATAGCGTGACAGGACCCGAATTGCGGCTTCGATAATTTCGATTTCATTTTTTTTCATAGGGACATATTGACAAAATATGCCTAAATGTCAATATAGACAAAATTACATTATTTGTCCAAATGATGAGGTTAACTTGAGAGGAAATTACTATGGCGAAACAGACCCGAGTGAAACTAAATTGGAATGCCGAAAATATCCCTGACCAGTCAGGACGCAGAGTTATAATTACGGGTGCTGCTACAGGCCTTGGTAAAGAAACAGCACGTGTATTAGCAAGCAAGAATGCCGAAGTGATCATTGCCGCAAGAAATAAAGCAAAAGCTCATAAGGCAATCGACGACATTCATCGCGATTTTCCAAAGGCAAATGTAACTTTCCGACAGTTAGACCTTGCCGACTTAGCATCCGTTAAATCTTTTGCTAACGGCATTATCGCTGATTTTAATGAATTAGATGTGTTAATTAACAATGCTGGCATCATGATGTGCCCGAAAGCAACCACGAAGGATGGCAATGAGATTCAAATGGGAACAAACCATTTTGGTCACTTCGCCCTAACAGGACAGTTATTACCCCTATTAGAAAAAGCAGAAGATTCCCGCATCGTAATTCTTTCAAGTATAGCCCATAAGATGAGCAAGATTGACTTGGATGATATCAATTGGGAAAAACGAAAATATAACACCAATATGGCTTATTATGACAGTAAACTTGCCGATCAACTTTTTGCCCATGAGTTAAATCGTAAGCTTGCCGATCGTCCTAATGCGCCTATGGTTACAATCGCCCACCCCGGCTGGACTGCTACTGATCTACAACGTCACAATGGTTTGGTTCGTTTCCTGAATATTTTCTTTGCCCAACAACCTAAAGATGGCGTTCTCCCAACCTTGCGTGCTGGTTTCGACAAAGATACAAAATCCGGCGACTTCTTTGGCCCTTCTGGCGCATTTGAAATGAAAGGACCACCCGTCAAAGTAAAAGCCACCAAGCAAGCTAATGACCTTGGCCTTGCTAAACGTCTCTGGACCATTTCAGAAGATCTAACAGGCATTCATTTCGCTTAGCCTATATCCCGACTTGTCTGGGGTTCCCCTCTTCCCATTCCTTCTCGAACCCAAACAAAAGCCCCGCAGAATTCTGCAGGGCCTTGTTACTTTTTTGGAAGAAAGTCGCAGGATTAACCAGCCAGTTTCTCTTTCAAGATTTTATTAACTACGCCCGGGTTGGCTTTGCCTTGGGAGGCTTTCATGGTTTGACCAACGAACCAGCCGATAAGCTTTTCGTTACCACCACGATATTGTTCAACCTGACCCGGATTATTGGCAATAAGATCATCAATGATAGCTTCAATAGCACCTGTGTCGGTGATCTGTTTTAAGCCTTTTTCTTCAACGATGTCTTTCGCCATTTTACCGGTAGAGAACATGTCGTCGAAAACGTCTTTCGCGATTTTACCGGAAATGGTGTCATCTTTAATCAAGCCAACCAATTGACCCAGATTTTCAGGTGTCACAGGGCTGTCTGTGATAGACATATCCGCCTTGTTCAAACGACCAAATAATTCAGAGATCACCCAGTTCGCTGTTAGTTTTGGATCACCGCCTGCATCTACAGCCTGCTCATAATAAGCAGAGTTTTCTGTTTCTGCAGTCAATACACCCGCATCATATGCAGGCAGACCAAAATCGCTGATGAAACGGTTTTTCTTCACATCTGGAAGTTCCGGCAAGTCTGCCGCCAATTCATCCACCCAAGCTTGTTCCAGAATAACTGGCAACAAATCTGGATCTGGGAAGTAGCGATAGTCATGCGCGTCTTCTTTGGAACGCATGGAACGTGTGATGCCTTTTGCTGTATCGAATAGGCGTGTTTCCTGATCGATGGAGCCGCCTTCTTCAAGGATTTGAACTTGGCGTTTTGCTTCAAACTCAATCGCTTGTTTCATGAAACGAAGGGAGTTCAGGTTTTTGATCTCACAACGTGTACCATATTCATCACCCGGCTTACGCACAGATACGTTAACGTCTGCACGCATAGAACCTTCGGCCATGTTACCATCACAAGAACCAATGCAGCGCACGATGGAACGAATCTTTGAAACATAAGCAGCTGCTTCTTCAGGGCTGCGCATATCTGGATCAGATACGATTTCCATCAAGCATACACCGGAACGGTTCAAGTCGATGTAAGATTGTGTAGGATGTTGGTCATGGATGGATTTACCCGCATCTTGTTCCAAATGCAGACGTTCCACGCCAATTTCCTTTGTTGAACCATCTTCAAGGTCGATTGTGACTTTACCACGTTTTACGATTGGCTCTTCAAACTGGGAAATCTGATAACCTTGTGGCAAATCGGCATAGAAATAGTTCTTACGCGCGAATACAGATTTCAAGTTAATTTCACAGCCCATCGCAAGGCCAGTACGCACACCTTGACGCACGCATTCTTTGTTTACAACTGGCAACATGCCCGGCATCGCCGCATCAACGAGGGATACCTGTTCATTCGGGTCCGCCCCGAATGTTGTAGCCGCACCAGAAAATAGTTTCGCGTTGGAAGATACCTGCGCATGGATTTCCAAGCCCATAACCACTTCCCAATCGCCTGTATTGCCTTTGATCATATAGGTCATTGCAATTCTCTTCTCTTTAATCTCTTAACCAGCCATGAATTGAGGTTTTGCCTCAAATCCAGCAGCTTGTTCCAGCGCGAAGGCTGTACGTAACACAGTTTCCTCATCAAATGGCTTACCCACCAATTGCAAACCAAGTGGCAAGCCATTGCTGTCCAAACCAGCAGGTACAGAAATACCCGGCAAGCCTGCCAAGTTTGCTGTCACTGTGAATACGTCATTCAGATACATGGAAAGCGGATCGCTATTCTCACCTTTTGCAAATGCCGCAGAAGGTGTGGAAGGTGTTAACAACACATCGCAAGATTTCCATGCATTGTTAAAATCTTCGGCGATACGTGTACGTACTTTTTGTGCTTTCAAATAATAGGCATCATAGTAACCCGCAGAAAGTACATAAGCACCAATCATCACACGACGTTTTACTTCGTCACCAAAGCCTGCCGCGCGGGTTTTCTCATACATATCATCCAGACTGTCGCCTTCATCACAAACACGAAGACCGTAACGAACACCATCGTAACGAGACAGGTTGGAAGAAGCTTCCGCTGGCGCCACGATATAATAAGCTGGTAGTGCATATTTTGTATGAGGCAAGGACACATCAACGATTTCTGCACCGGCTGCTTTCAACCATTCAATACCTTGTTGCCAAAGCTTTTCGATTTCCGCAGGCATGCCGTCCACACGATATTCTTTTGGAATACCAATGCGAAGACCTTTCACGCCATTCTCCAAGGAGGCTTCGTAATTCGGCACAGGCACATTTACAGAAGTCGCATCTTTTGGATCATAACCCGCCATTGCTTCCAACATGATGGAGGCATCACGTACATCGCGTGTCATTGGACCAGCTTGATCTAGTGAACTTGCGAAGGCCACAATCCCCCAACGGGAACAACGACCATATGTCGGCTTAATACCAACGGTACCTGTCAATGCCGCAGGCTGACGAATGGAACCACCTGTATCCGTACCTGTTGCCGCTGCAACCGCATGGGCCGCAACTGCCGCAGAAGATCCACCAGAAGAACCACCAGGCACCAAATCAGTGTTATCGCCTTCGCGTTTCCAAGGGTTAATAACATCACCATAGAAAGAGGTGATATTCGCAGAACCCATCGCAAATTGGTCAAGGTTCAATTTACCCAACATGGTCGCGCCGGATTTCCACAAATTTGTTGTTACTGTGGATTCATATTGTGGTTTAAAACCATCAAGAATATGGCTGGCAGCAGTTGTCAAAACATCTTCGGTACAAAAAAGGTCTTTGATCCCCAAAGGGATACCTTCCATGATACCGGCTTCGCCTTTGGCGATACGATCATCAGATGCCTTTGCCATTTCCAATGCTTTTTCAGGTGTTTCTGTAATAAAAGCATTTAATGGACGCGCCGCCTCAACAGCTGCGTTATATTCTGTCGCAAGTTCAACAGCACTAAATTCTTTATTCTTTAGACCTTCGCGTGCTTGGGCGATGGTCAGGCCTGTCAATTTAGTCATCTAACCTATCCCCTTATTCAACAACTTTAGGCACGGTGAAGAAGCCCATATTTGCATGTTCGCTATTTGCCAAAACACGATCAGGGTATCCACCATCACTAACAACGTCATCACGCTGGAACATTTCATGCTCAATCGCAGATGTCATTGGCTCAACACCATCTGTATCTACTTCACCAAGCTGTTCAACAAAGCCGATGATTGTGTTTAGTTCACCAGCCAAAGGCTCCAATTCTTCTTCAGGCACGCGAATACGCGCCAATTTCGCAATTTTCGCGACTGTATTCTTATCGAGCGACATCCGCTCCATCTCCATTTTCTTATGAGGCACAAAGTGCAAAATGATATGTGCAAGCCATATTGCCCGACACATAAGTTTAAACCGTCGAGGAAACTAACACCCTCTATTGGGGAACGCAACGCAAATACCATAATTTGATTTTGTTAATCATCACCTAAATTAACCATTTATTATATTTTTATATGTAAGGATGTCTCAGCTGCAAAACTTGGGGGAAGATTAATTACCTATGAAGATCACAAATCTGGATAGTGTCCTAAAGTATTGGAAGGACAAAAAAGGTGAACGCCTCGCTCCTAGCCGCCAAGATATTGACCCCGTCGATTTCCCACGTATATGGCCAAATACAATCATGTATAAAGTGATCTACCCTAAGACCCCAGAGGAAAAGATCGATTTTCAGGTCACTCGGATGGGTGGAAATATTTCTAGTATATGGGGCTATGACCAAACAGGCTGCTACTTCAACGAAATATTCGTATCACCCTACAAAGAAAAAACCCGTGAACTTTTTGAAATTGCCATAAGGACGGCGCAGCCATCAATTGTCGAAACAGATGCAGGGTGGATGGGTAAGGATCATATTAAATATAAACGCCTTACCCTTCCCTTATCAGATGATGGCCAAACCGTTAACCGACTATTTTTGTATCTTGTCTTTGAATAAATTGGGCAGCTTCTAGTCTTTCTTAAATTGCTTATGACAAGCACCGCATGTGCCGCCGATCGCCTTGAATGTGGCAATGACAGCATCTGGATCACCACCAGCATCATTTAAAGCCATACCAAGCTCTGACAGTTTGGTATTATAGCCTTTAAACTTATCCCATTCCTGCCAAATTTCAGGTAAAGCCTCACTTGGCCCATGAATAGAATCTTTAGGAAATTTAGAAAGCAAAACTTCGCCGGTATTTTGCTGGATAACCTTGGCTTGTTCTTTCACAACCTGACTATCCATTTCCTTTTGCCCCTTCACCATTGGAGCTAATGTTTTCATAACGGATTTTAGATTTTTCATCATATCCATACGCTCTTTCACAACACCCGTCGCCCCTTCATGGGCGAAAACTGCTCCGGCGATAAAAACGGCACTAACAAAACTTGTTACAAATAGCTGACCACGCATATTCCTAATCCTCGTACGTTTATAATTTTCTTCTTATATAGAATGTCTTTTTTCTGAATGGAATAGAAAAGAATATTCCCGTTGCTTTTCACGCTATCGAAAGGCATAAGATCAGTATGTTTGTAGAAGTTAAAGATATTGCAGGCCTCCTGCTACCGGGACAGACTTTATTGGGTCTGGATCTGGGTTCCAAAACCATTGGTATGGCGATTTCCGATCCGGCGATGCGCATTGCCTCCCCTATTGGGACAGTGAAGCGCACTAAATTCACGAAAGATATGGCAGAATTAGCCAAGAAGATTGAATTACATAATGTCGGTGGTTTGATTTTTGGTATGCCATTGAATATGGACGGTACTCAAGGCCCACGCGCGCAATCCACCCGCCAATTTGCCTGGAACTTAAAGCATAACGGTATGGATTTACCAATTGCCCTTTGGGATGAACGTTTATCTACTGCGGCCGTTGAGCGTGTGTTGATTGAACAAGCCGACATGAACCGAAAACGGCGTAGTGAAGTCGTTGATAAAGCCGCCGCCTCCTATATCCTACAAGGGGCGCTCGATTTCATTATTGAGACTATGTAGCAATAACAAACAGATAAATCTATGTTTTCGATTACCCTGACAATTGCCCCGGTCTTCCTACTTTTAATGGTAGGTTTCGGGTTACGTAAGTCAGGGTTCATTGGGCCGGAAGTTTGGGCTGGCCTTGATAAGATCGTTTATTGGGTTCTTTTCCCTGCGCTTTTATTTACCAAAACTTCCATTGCCCCTTTGGGCGGTGATATTTTCTGGCCTTATTTAACAAGTTTAGAAGCAGGTATATTTCTAAGTGGTGTTTTCATCTGGCTGATGATTCCGCTTTTCAAGAAGAAATATAGCAAAGAATCCATGGGCTCCATTTATCAAGGGGCAATCAGATATAATACCTATATCGGCTTTGCGATTTTAGTTGCGATAGAAGGCCCGGAAGCTCAATTCCTTGGCGCCCTTGCTACCGCCGTGATGGTACCTTTTGTAAATGTGTTATGCGTCAGCACCTTAACCACATTACATGGCGACCCCGAGACCCACCTCTTTAAACGCATCATAAAGGAACTCTATCGTAATCCATTATTGCGTGCGATTGCCGCGGGTGTTGCTTGGAATTTAACAGGTTTAGGCCCCATTCCAGTTATCACTGACACTTTGGAATCCATGTCCAGTGCAACGCTTGCGATGGGGTTATTGAGTGTTGGTGCTGGCCTACAACTTCGTGCCCTTAGAACCGCCAGTTTGCCAATCATCTTATCTTGCATAGGTAAATTCTTTATTCTGCCTGCCGTCACAGCATTGGGTTTATATCTATGGGGTATCACCGGATTACCAGCCTTTACAGCTTTCCTATTTGCCTGTCTGCCAACAGCTGCATCGGGATACGCATTAGCCAAACAACTTGGCGGTGATGTACCCTTAATTGCTGGGTTGATCACAATCCATACCTTGGTTTCCATGGCGTTAATGCCATTTGTGATTTTACTGGCTCAATATCTTTATTTGTAAGTTCTCTTTTCTTTATTGAAAATTAATTGATTGCAGGCATATATTGTCAAAATTGATAATATATGGAAGTTTACGTATGGCGCGCCCAAGCTTAAAAGATCAACGCAGTGAAGAAATTCTTGATGCCTATGTAATTTGTGCAGCCCGTTTTGGATTAGAAGGTGCGACTCAAGAACGTATTGCCGAACAGGCAGGTGTAAAGCGCACAATTTTACGCCATTACTTAGGCAATAAAGATGACATGCTAAAAGCCTTGGCTGTACATGTCATTGATCAGTTTCAAGGACAAACTGAGTTAATGGGTCAAGCTTTACAGACAACTCACAAGAAAGAACAGCTATTAGATATCCTGTTTGCTTCTGGTGTTATATCTAATATGGATTTGGTACTCGTTTATCAGGCATTGGTTGCTCGTTCCGAACAAGATGTAGAACTAAAGCCTCTTTTGTTAAGTAGTTTAACAAATTTCATAAATTGTATAGAGATGTTTTTACAACGAACATCGTCATGTGAGGATGCAGATCGTATTTTTGCGGTCACACAAGGTGTGATTGCTATTTATTTCAACAAAGACGCTTATAATCCACTGCATCCTCCTCAAAGATGGAATGAAGGTAATATAAGAGCAGCTAATCTACTTCTTGAATTATTGTAATACATCCCCTTTATTAGACGAATTAAACAAATTGCGAGAAATTAAAGATGAATATTGGCTTCCTTAAATCCAAAGTGAAAGAAATACGATCTGAACTTGAAAAGGATGCTAAAACTATCATCTTTGATATTCATCCCCAATATGCGAGTTTGTTTAACTGGAAATCAGGCCAACATGTGAATGTGCAACTTGATCCGCAAGGACAAGACATTCGCCGCAGTTATACGATCTCTTCCTCACATGTGCTTGGTGAAAGTCTCGCGATAACGGTCAAACGCATAAAAGACGGCGTCGCTTCCAATTACATAAATGATAAACTGAATGAAGCTGATGAAGTTTGGATAATGCCACCTAATGGAAATTTCTTTGTGGAACCAGATGCAAATGCCCACAGAAGTCATTATTTTTTCGGGGCTGGATCAGGCATTACCCCTCTCTTTTCCATGATTAAAACCATTATTGTTAAAGAACCTAACTCTCAATGCTTTTTGCTATATGGAAATAAAAACGAAAATCAGATTATCTTTCATGATGCCTTAGAAGAGTTAAAAGAAGAGTATGAAGGACGTTTTGTTATCAAGCATATCCTCTCTGAACCAAACCAAACATCTGATTTTAAAGCTTGGCGTTTGGGACGTATAAACACAATAGCTGTTCAGGATTTCATTGCTGAAAACCCTTCCAACGCTCAAGATACAGAATATTACATCTGTGGTCCGGATAGCATGAACGAAGATGTCACAGATGCATTAAAAGATCTCAACATAGTAGAAACCCGAATCCATTTCGAAAGCTTCACCGCTAAATCAGGAAACAACCAAGACTCCGATATAATGATGGATAGCCGAATAGAGGTAAATCTCTATGGACGTGTTGAGTATCTAAACGTGCCAGAAGGTCAATCTATATTGGAAGCCATGCAAGATGCACAGATGGACCCGCCTTACTCTTGTCAGTCTGGCCTATGCGGCAGCTGCAAAGCCCAATTAAAACAAGGCACTGTCACAATGGAAAACCCAGAAGCTTTAACTCCCAATGAAATTAATTACGGCACGATCTTGACTTGTCAGGCCAGAGCAACATCCGAGACTTTGGAAATCGAATTCGAAGATTAAAAAACTATCATTTTGATGAGTCATTTTCCTTGCAAAATCCTATAATATTTATAGGGTGCACTTTTAATGACTGATATCCATGACAGCACATTATTTCCCCACCCCCATCTTCTGGGCATAGAGGGACTTTCGCCTCAAGACATCACACAGATTCTTGATCTCGCAGATCATTATGCAGAGAGAAATCGCCAACGTAAGCCAAAGCTGACACGCATGAATGGCTTGAATGTGATTAATCTTTTCTTCGAAAATTCTACACGGACCAGTACCTCCTTCGAATTGGCAGGGAAACGCCTTGGTGCCGATGTGATTAATATGATGGCAAGCAGTAGCTCCATCAAAAAGGGCGAAACCCTTATCGATACAGCCATGACACTCAATGCCATGCATCCAGATGTTCTGGTTGTCAGAAACGGTGAGTCTGGTTCAGTCAAACTTCTTTCTGAAAAAGTAAAATGCGCTGTTATCAACGCAGGCGATGGACAACATGAACATCCTACACAAGCGCTTTTAGATGCCTTAACCATCCGTCGTCGCGTTGGACGCTTAAATAATCTGACCGTTGCAATTTGTGGCGATATTGCCCATAGCCGCGTCGCACGATCCAACATCCATCTCCTTCATACAATGGGTGCGCGTGTACGTATTGTTGCTCCGCCAACTCTGTTACCAGGGGCTTCTGACAGATTGGGTGTCGAAGTTTATACAGATATGCGCGAAGGCTTGAAAGATTGCGACATCGTGATGATGTTACGTCTTCAACTTGAACGTATGCAAGGGTCCTATGTCCCCTCAACACGTGAATATTTTCGCTTCTTTGGGCTGGATCAGGAAAAACTATCTTATGCGAAACCTGACGCTTTAGTAATGCATCCCGGCCCGATGAACCGTGGGGTAGAGATTGATGCTGATATCGCGGATCATGTAGATCGATCTGCTATTTTGGATCAAGTAGAAATGGGTGTCGCGGTACGTATGGCCTGCCTTGATCTGCTTACGCGTCCGATCCAAATTAAAGATGAAGAGAAAGGGGCATAACCATGGCACACTCCCGTATTGCTTATATGAATGCCCGCTTACTTGACCCTGCATCCGGCCTTGACGCCACAGGGGCTGTATTGGTTGAAGATGGTGTTATAGCCGACTTTGGCCCAAACTTATTTAAAAGTGGCGCGCCTTCCGTTGATAAGGTTGTAGACTGTAAAGGCCTTTGTCTCGCACCCGGACTTGTTGATATGCGTGTTCAAATCCGTGAACCAGGCGATGAACATAAAGGCACCTATGAAACAGCGACTGATGCGGCAAGCGCGGGTGGCGTCACAACAATGGTAACCCTTCCAAAAACAAATCCAGTAATTGATGATGAGGCAGGCGTGCGTTACGTAGCACGTCGCGCACGTCAATTGAAGCGCACAAAAATCCATTCTTATGGTGCGATTACCCGAAATCTGGAAGGAAAAGAACTTACAGAATTCGGTATGTTAAGCGAGGCCGGTGCTGTTGCATTTACAGATGCGACCAAAGCAGTTGCCAATGCTGGTGTCATGCGCCGGGCCTTAAGTTATTCTACCGCCTTTGATTTGTTATTGGTACAACATGCGGAAGAGCCCAGCCTTGCATCCAGCGGCGCAATGAATGGCGGTGAATTAGCAAGCCGTTTAGGCCTACCTGCCATCCCGCGCCTTTCAGAAGTCATGATGGTTGAACGGGATTTACGCCTTGTTGAGATGACTGGTGCGCGCTATCACGCAGCCATTATTACAACACGTGAATCTATTGATGTTATTCGCAGGGCGAAGCGCCAAGGTTTGCCTGTGACGTGCGGCACAGCACCGCATTATTTCGCCCTCAATGAAACAGCAGTTGGTGATTATCGTACCTTTGCAAAAGTTTCCCCGCCTCTACGTGATGAAATGGATCGTCGCGCTGTCGTAGAAGCTCTGGCTGATGGCACAATTGATGTGATCAATAGCGATCACGCCCCCCACGATGCTGAATCAAAACGCTTGCCTTTTAATCAGGCTGCTTTTGGAATTGTTGGCCTAGAAACGTTACTGACCATTTCCCTAGAACTATATCACAATGGGCATTTATCTTTGTTAGACGTAATCGGTTGCTTAACGAGTAAACCAGCTGATTTACTTAAACTATCTGGCGGTAAGTTGAAAATTGGCGGTGCGGCAGATCTGGTGATCTTTGATCCTGATCTACCATGGCAAATTAGTGAAAGCGACTTTAAAAGTAAGTCTAAAAACACCCCCTTTGATAAACGTCCTGTACAAGGCAAAGTCAAAGCCACGATTGTGGATGGTCGTGTTTTATATAAAGACAAAGGCTTTTCGGCTTAATAACAAAAATAATAAAGGATACTCCCTATGGATTTTACACTCTCAATTGATTGGAGTCAGGACTGGCAAGCCATGCTTGGGGGGTATCTTTTAGGATCTATTCCATTTGGTTTAGTATTGGCGTTTATCGGTGGTTATGGAGATATCCGAAAGATAGGTTCCGGAAATATCGGCGCAACTAATGTGTTGCGCACTGGTAACAAGCCTTTGGCATTGGCAACCTTACTGTTAGACAGCGGCAAAGGTGCTATCGCGGCATTACTATTTACCTATTTTTTTGGCCCGATGGCTGGATTGCTTGCAGGTATAGCTGCCGTTGTTGGTCATAACTTTCCTATCTGGTTAAAATTCAAAGGCGGTAAAGGGGTCGCAACGACCCTTGGTACTCTCGCTGCAATATCTTGGCCTGTCGGCTTAGGGGCAGCTGTCACTTGGTTAATCATGGCAGTAGTGTTTCGTATTTCCTCCCTTTCAGCTTTAGTGGGGTTGGCTCTTGCACCTATATATGCATGGTATTTTCAAAAACCTGAAGTCGCTGTTGGCGCTGCAATATTGGCAGTATTAGCCTGGATCAGACATCATCAAAATATTGCACGTATCCTAAAAGGTGAAGAACCAAAAATTGGAAAATCCAAAAAGAAAGAGAGCTAATCTAAGACGTCCTTGGTCATAGAGATAGAAAACAGCTCTTTCCCCTTCATTACCTATGTAGATAGTTTGAGGGGGACAATATGAACAACATAACTACAAATTTAAGTCATGAAGAAAAACTGAGTCGCTTACGTCTCATTCGAAGTGAAAATATCGGTCCTATTACTTTCCGCCATCTGATCGCACGCTATGGAACAGCTAAGGAAGCTCTGAGAGCTATTCCAGATATCGCCAAACAAGGCGGAAGAAAGAAACCATTTAAACTTTTCCCTTTATCTGCCGCAGAAAAAGAATGGTATCAATTGGACAAATTAGGCGGACAGTTTGTTTTTCTGGACAGTGCTGAATATTCCTTTTCCCTATCTCATGCTGAAACGGCCCCTCCAGTTCTATCAGTGATGGGACAACCTCATCTTCTAAATGAACGTATCATCGGAATTGTCGGTGGACGCAACGCTTCCTTAAATGGTAAAAAACTTGCCCATCGTTTTGCCGAGGTATTAGGGGCAGAAGGATTGACTATCGCTTCCGGCATGGCACGCGGTATCGATACCGCAGCACATGAAGGTAGCATCAAATCAGGTTCAATCGCCGTTTCAGCAGGTGGTATTGATATCATTTATCCGAAAGAAAACTCGGATTTATACGCGCGCTTAAAATCCGAAGGATTATTGATTTCAGAAATGCCACTAGGATCAAAGCCACAAGCCCGACACTTTCCTAATCGTAATCGGATTATATCTGGATTATCTGAAGGCGTTCTTGTGCTGGAAGCAGCATTAAAATCAGGCTCACTTATCACCGCACGGTTCGCCAACGAACAAGGTAGAG
The DNA here is from genome assembly GCF_009711445.1 of Curvivirga aplysinae. Classification (GTDB taxonomy): domain Bacteria; phylum Pseudomonadota; class Alphaproteobacteria; order UBA8366; family Aestuariispiraceae; genus Curvivirga; species Curvivirga aplysinae. The sequence goes on from NZ_SMMC01000190.1 coordinate 23,677, forward strand.
AAGTATTTGCTGTTCCAGGCTCCCCTATGGATGCACGATCACGTGGTTGTAATGATTTAATCCGTCATGGAGCGACCATTACTGAAACGCCAGACGATATTCTAGATATCTTACAGACTCAAAAACTAAACCTATCAGAATCTGCAAATCATGGCGCATTCGAAATCCCACTTGATCAGGTACCAGATTGTGATTTGAATAAATGGCGCGATAAACTTCTCGATGCATTAAGCGCGGAACCAGTTTCAATAGATGATCTTATTCGTGATCTGGACGCTCCCGCTTCTGATATCATATGCCTGATTATGGAATTGGAAATTATAGGTCAGTTATATCGCCATTCGGGTAACAAAATAGCCAAAACAAGCAATGCGATTCCATTTTAAATTAATTGCGTGACTAATTAATCTTTTTTTAACTTTTAACTTGATCTCGAATCAGTTTTTTGATTCATTATCAAAACTTATGGGGCTATTTACTTGATTCTGAATAAAATTCTAATCAAGAATTCACTAATGTGTGATAGGTGTGATGTACGTCACTGTTTCACGCGCCCTTATATAATATAAAGATTAAGGTTACTTAACGCTTATTTAGGATAAGGGACGCATGTCGGACGTATCTTTCGAAAAACTGCTGCAACTTGCACAGCAACGCACATTAGACGGTAAAGGTGGTTTAGCTGCCTCTATTACCAAAATGTGTCTTCAGCCTGATACGAATCTGACCCCTGAAGAAACCCACCTTACCTTTGAAATTTTGCGTGAATTAATCGGCGAAGTCGAAATGGAAGTGCGCCGCTATGTGGCTGATTATCTTGCCCATCGTGATGACGTACCAAGTGATATGCTTGAATTTCTTGCCAATGATACAATCCATGTCGCCTATCCTATTCTGGTTCATTCTCAACAATTAACCGACGAATTTCTTGTTGATTTAATTGACCGCAAACAACGTGGCCATCATATGGCTGTTGCAGAAAGACCCAACCTGTCTACGTTGATTACGAATGCATTAATCCAAATTAATGATGATATGGTTTCCGGAAAGCTATTAGAAAATCCGGGGGCCCAAATTACAGATGAGAATATGGATATACTCGTTGAACGTTCTTTGGATAATGTGCAATTACAAACCAAGCTATTAAGTCGCAAAGATATTCCAAACAGCATTGCGCAACGCATGTTTGTTTGGGTTGGCGAAGCAACTCGCCAATATATTCTTCGCAATTACAAAATTGACGAAGAACTGGCTAATGCAGCAATTTATGATGCTGTTGCAAATGCCCAGCAAGAGGGGGAAGAAGTGGACGCTTCCCCTGTGTCGCAACCGCCAAAAGACAAGTTATTCGGGGCGATTACTCAATCTATCTCCGATCGACTATATCAAGTCTTGATGACACAGGGACAGCAAGATTTTATTTCTGAGTTCGCTTATTCAACAGGCCTCACAATTGCCGTTACCGAAATGGTATTTGATGTGGCTCAGGTCAATACAGTTGCCATTGCCGCACGCGCAATTGGATTTTCTGAGAATCAGTTCCGTGATTTGTTAAAACGGTTCCTTGCTGAGAAATATGAGGATTACGAAGACCGTCAACTGGTTCAAAAAGCTGTATCTTATTTCAACAAGGTCAGCCCAAGCAAAGCAGATACTTATCTGGAAAATTGGCGCCAATCTTCTGGCTCAATTGGGAAAACTTTACACTAATTTTCATTGCCGCATTGCAAAACTGCCTCAAGACATGCTACATCGCGCAAAGATGTAGCTTCTTCCTCATATTGAGAGAATCACATATTAGAAAAACAATACCTACCTATTGAAAGGCTTGATCTGGCGCATGGCTGCGGAAAATGTACTGATTGTAGAATCACCGGCGAAAGCAAAAACCATCAATAAATATTTAGGTTCAGACTTCACAGTTCTGGCCTCATTCGGTCACGTCCGTGATCTGCCTTCCAAAGATGGTTCCGTTGACCCTGACAATGACTTTGCGATGCAATGGCAAGTCGATAGTAGCTCTAAAAAGCGCTTGGATGATATTGCAAAAGCCTGTAAGTCAGCGAAAAACCTTATGCTCGCGACTGACCCCGACCGCGAAGGGGAGGCAATTTCATGGCATTTACAAGAAGAATTAGCGCGTCGCAAAGTTTTAAAAGATTTAAATGTCAGCCGTGTAGTCTTTAATGAAATTACCAAAAACGCAATTGTCACTGCGATTGATCAGGCACGTGAGCTGGATCAAGATCTAATCGATGCCTATATGGCACGTCGGGCTTTGGATTACTTGGTAGGTTTCTCTATTTCACCTGTATTGTGGCGTAAACTTCCGGGATCACGTTCAGCGGGCCGCGTTCAATCTGTTGCCTTGCGGCTTATTTGTGATCGCGAAGCAGAAATAGAAGCGTTTCGCCCTGATGAATATTGGAGTGTCGCAGCAAAATTAAGCGCGCCTAATGGCCAAGCCTTTGAAGCACGTCTTACACATTTTGACGGCGAAAAACTGGATAAGCTTTCACTTGGCAATCAAGGAATTGCTGAAACAGCCTTAAACGCTGTAAAAGCAGGCCAATATACGATTTCAGAGACTGAGAACAAAACAGTTCGTCGTAATCCTTATGCTCCATTTACGACTTCCACTTTGCAACAAGAAGCAAGTCGGAAATTAGGCTTTGGTGCGACCAAGACAATGACATTGGCTCAGCGCCTTTACGAAGGTACCGACATTGGCGGCGAAACAGTAGGTTTAATCACCTACATGCGTACAGATAGTACTACATTAAGCATGGAAGCGATTAATTCCTCTCGCAATTTGATTCAAAAAGAATTTGGTGAAAATTACTTACCAAACTCACCACGTATCTACAAAACAAAAGCCAAAAATGCGCAAGAGGCCCATGAAGCCGTGCGCCCAACAGACCTGTCCCGTCATCCAAAGCAAATGGCAGCTTATCTGGATAACGATCAGTTACGCCTTTACGAGCTCATCTGGAAACGCACCATGGCGTCACAGATGGAAAGTGCTGTTTTCGACCAAATGAAAGTGGTAATTCCATCAAGCGATGGTCGTGTTACTTTGCGTGCAACAGGTTCTGTACTGAAATTTGATGGCTTCTTAACACTTTACACCGAAAGTAAAGATGACGACCCATCGGATGATGATGAAAATAGCAGACGCCTTCCACCGATGGAAAAAGGTGATACGACTCCGCTAAATGATGCGTCAGCTGAGCAACATTTCACCCAACCTCCGCCGCGCTTTACTGAGGCGAGTTTGGTTAAAAAGCTAGAAGAATTAGGTATTGGTCGTCCATCCACATACGCATCCATCCTGAAACTTTTGCAGGACCGTGATTATGTGACATTGGATAAACGCCGTTTCCAACCACAAGAACGCGGTCGTTTGGTTACGAGCTTCTTAACAGCTTTCTTTGAGCGCTATGTTGATTACGGCTTCACAGCGTCGCTTGAAGAAAAACTGGATGACATCTCTGATGGCCAAAAAGACTGGAAAGCAGTCCTTCGTGAATTCTGGGGACCATTTCATGGTCAAACAGAAACAGCACTTGCTTTAACTTATGCTGAAGTACGTGAAGCAATGGATAAAGAGCTTGCTGTTCACTTCTTTAAACAAGATGAAGACGGTTCAACCGAAGCAGCACGTAAATGTCCCTCTTGCGGTACAGGCCGTATGGGACTGAATATTGGTAAATATGGTCCATATTTATCCTGCTCAAACTATCCGGAATGTAAATATAACAAGAACCTCTCCATGGCATCCAATGACGATGGTGAAGAAGGTGAAGTTGTTGAACTACCAAAAGAACTTGGTGTTGATCCTGAAAGTGGGCAAATTGTTTCGCTTAAACAAGGCCCCTATGGTGTTTATGTTCAATTGGGTGAAGCTGAGAAAAAAGGCGACAAACCTAAACGCGCATCTTTGTTGAAAACCATGAAACCATCCGGAATGGATCTGGATTTAGCGCTACGTTTGTTAAGCTTGCCTCGTGATTTGGGCACTCACCCTGATTCAGGCGCTTTGGTCCAAGCTGGTGTAGGGCGCTATGGCCCTTATCTGAAACATGGCACAGCTTTCGTAAGCCTTCCTAAAGAAGATGATATTTTAACCATCGGTATGAACCGTGCGGTTGAAGTGATTGCACAAGCAGGCGATAAAGGTAAAGCAAATGCCAAGCGTGAACTCGGTGTTCATCCAGAAGACGGTAAAGCTATTCATCAGGGTGTAGGCCGTTTCGGCCCCTACGTGCAACACGGACGTACATATGCCTCTATCAGTAAATCCAGCGGTCTTGACCCGGAAGAAGTTACTTTGGAACAGGCACTAGAACTGATTGCAGCAAAGCTTGCCAAAGGCCCAAGTAAAAAAGGCGCCTCAAAAAAAGCCTCTGCGAAGAAAGCAAAATCAAAGAAAGCTACTTCTAAGAAGGCTTCTGCGAAAAAAGCTTCTAAAAAATCAGCTGCAAAGAAATCCGCTGCAAAAAAGGCTGCAGCAAAGAAAGCGAGCTAAAGTTTGGCCAAACCTCCAAAAATTGTAAAAAGGTCGGCTAAATCCAAAGCCCCTGCCCCTCTTCCTAGCAAACAGGAAATTTTGGATTTCATCAACAATAGTGAAAAGCCCGTCGGCAAGCGAGAGCTGGCCCGGGCTTTCCATTTACGGGGTGACCAGCGTACGGAATTACGTGGGCTTTTAAAAGAACTGGCTTCGGAAGGGTCTATTGATAAAGGGCATCGTCGTAAGATGGCACCAAAAGGGGCGTTGCCTGATGTATTGGTCATTGAGGTTCATGAAGTTGACCCGGATGGGGATGCTTTTGCCAAGCCAGTTTCAACCAAACAACATGGTGATCTAGATGAGAATGTGCGCATCTTTATGAAGCCACATAGCAATCGAAATGCCCCTGCCCCTAAAATTGGGGATCGTGCTCTTGCCCGTTTAAAACGTATTGGTGACAAGTCTTACGAAGCAGAGATAATTCGAACACTTCATCCTGCAAAAGAAAAGGTGCTAGGACTACTTGAGGCTACAAAAGGTGGTTGTATTCTTCATCCAACTGATCGTCGTAGCAAGCTTGATTATTTTATTGCTGAGAATGATCTCAATGGCGCAAAAGCAGGACAACTTGCTTTGGTACAACCCATGGGTGGACAGCGGGTTTATGGGGCACAACAAGGTAAAATCACCGAAGTTATTGGTAGTTTCACGGATGCGAAAGCCTTCAGTCTGATTTCTATACATGCCCATGGCATTCCAATGGAATTTAGCGATGAAGTCCTAAAAGAAGCAGATGCATTGCCGGAACCAACATTAGGTAAACGGACAGATTTACGTGATATTCCTTTGGTTACGATTGATGGGGATGACGCACGCGACTTCGATGACGCGGTCTTTGCAGAACCTGATACGAACCCGGATAACCCCGGAGGTTGGCATCTTCTTGTCGCGATTGCGGATGTGTCCAACTATATCAAAACAGATGGTCCATTGGATAAATCCGCACAGGATCGAGGAAATTCCGTTTACTTCCCTGATCGTGTTGTCCCTATGTTGCCAGAACAATTAAGTAACGGTTTATGTTCTTTGCGCCCTCATGAAGATCGCGCTTGTATGGCTGTACATATGTATATTGACCGTCATGGTAAATTGATACGCCATAAATTCATTCGGGGATTAATGCGATCAGCTGCCCGCTTGACTTATGAGCAGGCTCAAGATGCAATTGAAGGTCGCCTTGACGAAACCACTGAACCAATTATGGAAACGGTCATTAAACCGCTTTATGCGGCCTATCAGGCATTGGATGAAGCGCGTCAATCACGTGGTACATTAGAATTGGAAATCCCAGAGCGTCGGATCTTTGTAAATGATGCAGGAGAAGTTACCAAAATCCTACCTCGCGACCGCTTGGACAGTCATAAACTTATCGAAGAATTTATGATCACTGCCAATGTCGCTGCCGCCGAAGCTTTAGAAGCGAAAAATGCGCGTGCGATCATGTATCGTGTCCACGATGAGCCTAGTCTGGAAAAGATGGAAGCCCTGCGTGAAAGCCTTGAAGGTATGGGCCATAATATGACTAAGGGCGGCGTTATCACGCCACGTCAATTTACAGGTATTCTCAAAAAAGTTGAAGGCACTGAACAAGCACAGATGATGTCTGACATTATTTTGCGCTCGCAAGCACAAGCGGTTTACGCACCTGAAAATCTTGGACATTTTGGCTTGGCCTTACGTCGGTATTGTCATTTCACCTCACCTATTCGACGTTATGCAGATTTGTTGGTACACCGTGCCTTGATCAAAGCCTACAAGCTTGGTGATGATGGCTTAGAAGCAGAACAGGCTGATGAATTTGAAGATTTGGGTGAACATATCTCTCAAACTGAACGTCGTGCATCAGTTGCGGAACGCGAATGTAAAGACCGATATGTCACAGCTTATCTTTCAGAGCATGTCGGTGCAGAATTTAAAGGCCGTGTGAATGGTGTCACCCGCTTTGGACTATTCATCACCTTGGATGAAACAGGTGCGGATGGTTTGATTCCAATCGCAACTTTACCAAATGATTATTTTATTCATGATGAAGTGCATCACGCTTTGGTTGGTCGCCAGACAGGGATGACCTATCGTTTGGGGGAGCCTGTCACCATATCGTTACGTGAAGCTGATGCCATTACAGGCAGCATGACTTTTGCTATTGTTGATGGTGGCAAGGTAGATAAGAAACTACAGCGAAGTGTTGGTGGTAAATCTGGTTCTAGCGGACGTGGTGGTAAAAAACGCTTTAGCCGTAACAAAGATCAATCATCATTTAAAAAAGATCGTAGCGAACGCTCAGAGAAAGCAAAAAGTCCATTTGCTAAAAAAAGCAAAAAAACACGTGGCAAAAGACGTTAAGCTTTTCTTGATTTCTCAATAGACCAATCTGTAAAGCTGAGATAAGATTCATCATCTTCGAATCTTTCAAGGAATTCCTGTGCTTACTAAAAGCCTAAATAATTATTGGCCACATGCGTTTGCCTTTCTGTCTCTTATGTTTCTTAATAGTTGTGCAAGCAAACCATCAGAAGATGCGTTATGGACTGAACTGGATCAGCAAGTTTTGTTGGAAGGGCTTGAAGGTCTCAATGACTACTATGTGGAAGATGTAAGTCTCAAAGAACTCTCGTTGAATGGTATACGCGCTGTTATCGCACCCGACCCTGATTTATCAGTAACATTTACAGAGAATAAACTAACACTTTATTCTTCTGACGAAGATATTCACAAAGTTCACTTTAATCAGATTGATCTAAAATATCCTGCGTCCTGGGCAAAAGCGGGCTATGATATCATTCGTGTAGCACAAAAAACCTCCATTCTGTTGCAAAATAAATCGCCAGATCATCAATTGACGATTTATATGACAGCGATGATACGGGAACTAGATCGTTTCACTCGCTATGCCTCACCTCAAGAAGCCCTTGCAATCCAGCAAAATCGAGATGGGTTTGGTGGCGTTGGAATTACGATTGAGAAAAGATCAGCCACAACTCATATAGCGACAATCGAGGAAGGTAGCCCTGCGGCAAATTCACGCCTGCAAGTGGGAGATCGCCTAATCTCGGTCGACGGTATAACCTTAAATAGTCTTGGTATTGATGAAGTTTACACCTTAATCCGGGGTCCAATTAATCGTCAGGTTCGATTAGAAGTTCTCCATGAAGATATGGGACCTGAATCTTTTTCGATAAATTTAATTAGAAGTAAGATTTCACCAAATACAGTATTTTACGATGCAAATCTACTATACCCGATTATACGGATTAGTAGCTTCAATAATAGCACAGCAGTTCGCATGGCTGAAGCAATCGCCAGAGCCAAAGATTATTCCGGAGATCAATTAAAAGGTATCATATTAGATTTAAGAGGGAATCCCGGCGGACTTCTACAAGAAGCTATCGATGCAGCTGATCTATTATTGGATCATGGTATTATGAGCCAGACCCGTGGCAGAAATCCACTTAGCTTCCAAAAATTTGAAGCTGAACCGGGGAATATTTTGGGAGATATACCCTTAATTATTTTAGTGGATGGAGCAACAGCCAGCGCTGCAGAAATTCTAGCAGCAGGCCTTCAAGATCAAAAGAGAGCTGTGATTGTTGGCGCAATAAGTTACGGAAAAGGCACCGTACAAAATGTCGTACCCCTATCTAATAATGGCGAGTTACAGCTTACTTGGGCGCGTTATCTTGCTCCTAATAACTATCATCTTCAAGATTACGGTGTTTTACCCAATATATGCACCGTTGACCAAGAAAACGGTATTGCGGCTGTTTTAAAAACTTTGCGTGCACATCCCGATCAATCTCGCTTAGATTTCATAAACTTTAAACGAATGCAATTTGATCTTGATGGTGATCTGGATCGCTTTAGAAATTCCTGTTTATGGGATGGTACAAATAGAGGTGAAGCAGACCCAGATATTGAAGCTGCTAAAACACTTTTATCTAATCCTGACCTTTATGAAGATGCTTTGGCAATTTCTTACATCAGCCCTAATGGTTAGCCATGCGCCAAGCTGTTATCCCAAAACCTGCCGCTAGTTTGATTTTGCTGAGAGGCTCGCCAGAAAACCCCGAAGTCTTATTAGGAAAAAGACGTCATGATCTGCGCTTCATGCCCGGATATGCTGTCTTTCCCGGAGGTCGTGTTGACAAAGAAGACATAGAAACTGCAAAACTTCTAGGGATAGATCTTACAGATTTACAGGGGATACGTGATAACCTGTCAGGTCAAGATTATCTCGCCCATTGCATGGCTGCATGCCGAGAATGTATAGAAGAAACAGGCTATCTTCCTATAGGTAACGTCCCAATAAATAAAAATGTCGAGCATCCCTATTTAATTGCCTGCAAGAGTAATAACTTCGGTGCCCTTGATTTACCCTTACCTTGTGTTGCCCAAGCAATTACACCGGAAGGAAGTCCCATCCGTTTTAATGCCCGTTTCTTCGTCCATATCGTAAAAGAAATTCCGCGCCCCTTTAAACCGGAGGGAGAGTTGATCGAGATTGATTGGTATAATGTAAAAAACGCTCTAAATACTCTTCCTATTGCAGATGTAACGGAATTCGCATTGAAAGAATCTCTTCGATATTATCAAACATGTCTAATACCAGATCACCCTCCTTTACTGACCTATAGCTATGATGATTATAGTGTCATTATTGATAGAGAACCTAAGCTGTAGGCCCTTTTTTTGAAGATTCTATAATATATCTTCTAAACTAGGCTTGACTTCAGCGTAGTAATCAGTATTTTCGCGGCAGATTTATTTTAACCGCACTTGGTACAATTTTGTTCCGGTGCATTTTTTGCGGGACTACGATCATGGCAAAACCTGCTACATTACAAGTTAAGTTGGTGAGCACAGCGGATACAGGCTTTTTCTACGTAACAAAGAAAAATCCTCGCAACATCACAGAAAAATTGGAAATGCGTAAATACGACCCACGCGTTCGTAAGCACGTTATCTTCCGTGAATCTAAAATGAAGTAATTTCTTCTTTATAGATTTTAAAAGAGGCTACCTTCGGGTGGCCTTTTTTATTGCCTGATAAAATAAAACAGTATTGCCCTTAGTAATTTGATCAAAGTCAATGTTTCATCATCAGAGACTGGATATTATCACCCAATCAACAACAAATTTTATAGGGCTATAAACATGTCTCATGTACCTCATGAACTCGCAGATGAATTTCCAGAATATGTAGAAAAGATCCACGATCTAAAGACATCTAATGCACATTTCGCAAAACTTGCCGATGAGTATCACGACATAAACAGAGAAATTCACCGCTTGGAAACACGTGTTGAAGCTGCGGATGAAAGCGTTGAGAAGGATTTACGCCATAAACGTTTGGCTTTAAAGGACGAGATTAATACTCTTCTACATGGTTAGGCTCTGACCAAGAATAATTATAACAAAGGCCCTATGAAGGGCCTTTTTATTAACAAAATTTTGCACGCGTAATTAATCCTGATCTGCATTCTCATAGCGAATAGCCGGATCCCCTTTTCCAACCATATCAAAGCCTGTTGGCACTGCAGCAACTACTGTGTTTCTCCCCTGCGCCTTGGCAAAGTATAATGCCGCATCTGCGCGTTTGAATAGCTTATCAGGCTCGTCACCATCCTTTTCAAGCTGTGTCAGCCCCATTGAGATACTCACACGAATACCTTTTTCACGTTCTGCGATCTTAAAGAGATGCTCACAAATTGAGTTTCTCAAGCGATCTGCAACAGCAGAACCAATCTCAAATTCGGTTTCAGGCATGACAACAACAAATTCTTCACCGCCCATACGTGCAACCATATCTACATTACGCAAACCATTCACAATGCGATTGGATAATTCCACCAAAACTTCATCGCCCGCCTGGTGCCCGAAAGTATCATTAACCCCTTTAAAGAAATCGATGTCGAAAACAGCCAAAGTCATAGGTTTATCGGTTGCAAGATGTTTCTCAACCATCCCCCCTAGATGCGCTGTTACATAGCGTCGATTATATAAGCCTGTCAGCGCATCCGTAAGCGCCATTGCTAACGAGCGTTCATAATTGTCACGTAAACGCTCCTGATAGCGTTGACGGCGTATCTGTGTTCTAGAGCGCGCTAATAATTCATTTCTATCAACAGGCTTTACAACATAATCATTAATTCCTAGATCAAGTCCTTTAGCAAGCCGTTCTGTATCATCTTCTTCAGCAATCATTAAGATCGGGATATTTCTTGTATCTTCGCGTGCACGAAGATGGCTAGCAAAACGAAGTGAATCTTCATTACGCATATGTAAGTTAATAATGACCAGCTCAAAAACCTGATCTTTAATGGCTTCTTCTGCTTCGGCTAACGTCCCTGACGAGACAACATTATCGTCATCTTTTGAAAGTGTTTCTAAGACTTTAACACGCTCCACCTGACTATCATCAATAACGAGAACAGAGGCATTTTTAACATCAACCGTGTTTACCAGTTTACGGTCACGTAACACGCCCAGCTGGTCTGATGTTTCTTCTCGTAAACGCCATTCATCATTTAACATTTTTAAGCGTACTAAAGATCGCACACGCGCAAATAACGCTTTATCGTTCACAGGTTTTGTCAGGAAATCATCTGCACCACATTCAAGGCCACGCACACGATCCGCACTATCGGAAAGCGCCGTCACCATCACGACCGGAATATGCATGGTATCTGGATCATTTTTAAGTATTTCACAGACCTCAAACCCGTCCATGCCCGGCATCATAACATCCAGTAAAACAATATCTGGGTCATGCGTTTCCACTGCCTCAAGCGCAGAAGGCCCATCAGAAGCAGTAATCACATCAAAATATTCGCTGGTCAGTTTAGCTTCGAGCAGCTTAACGTTCGGCCTTAAATCGTCTACGACTAACACACGTGCAGTCATGCCATACCCCGTTTAACTCGCCCCTACCTGTTCGTTAAAAGAAATCTTATTGCAAGAATTTTTCAACGGTCTCAAGGAAGTGACTTACAGAAATCGGTTTTGCAATATACGCTTCGCAACCACCTTCACGAATTTTTTCTTCATCCCCCTTCATCGCGAAAGCTGTAACAGCGATCACGGGAATTTCACGAAGATCATCATCTTCCTTAAGCCATTTTGTCACTTCTAACCCAGAAACTTCCGGAAGCTGAATATCCATTAAGATAAGATCAGGTTTCTTTTCACGAGCCATCTTTAAGGCTTCCATACCATCACGAGTTTCAAGGATATCGTATCCGCGTGCCTCTAGCAGATCATGAAAAAGTTTCATGTTCAGCTCGTTATCCTCAACGATCATGACTGTTTTACTCATGATTTCCCTCTCCGAATTCTTTCGTGATTGACGAGAAATACTCATCTGGATTTCTTACTTCTTCTTTTTGAAGCTTTACCATATATAATTGCTACCTCGCAAAG
>NZ_SMMC01000195.1 GCF_009711445.1 Curvivirga aplysinae
CAGAATAGTAAGGGGGATGATTGAATAATTTATAATTCCAATTATTTTTAGGTGATTTTTGGGCGACGACCTGCTACATGGGCATCAGTTGGAAAAGAGAGATGAAAATCAGATGCTAACTGGACTAAAGAATTCTGCGCGTGCAATTGGGCTTGTGAAAGCGTTGGCAAAATACGACGCCTTATGGCCTTTGGAGATGGTGGGTGTGCCGAAACCTGCCTTATGGACCGCAAAATTGCTTTTGGGAAAAAAACATTCTGGTCGCCCGGGGGAGCGTCTTGCGGATGCCTTAACGGCAATGGGTCCGACATATATCAAACTCGGACAAGCCTTATCTGTTCGCGCGGATCTGGTGGGGGAAGAAGTTGCCAAAGATCTTTCTCGTCTCCAAGATAAGTTGCCACCTTTTGGCTTTGATAAGGTTCGTGAGACTATTGAAACTGAATTGGAAGGTCAGTTGGCAGAATTGTTTCCTGTATTTGATAAGGATTCAATTGCCGCAGCATCAATTGCACAAGTTCATTTTGCCGAGACGCCTGATGGAGATTTAGTTGCGGTCAAGGTCTTGCGCCCCGATGTGGAAGAACATTTTAATAAAGATGTGGCTTTATTCTTTTGGATGGCTGCAGTTATGGAGTATTGGTTCCCAGCGTTACGTCGTTTGCGTCTCGTGGACGTTGTAGTGACTTTTAAGGACTGGGTGCAAGTTGAAATGGACTTGCGCTTAGAAGCGTCAGCAGCATCAGAACTGGCTGAAAATTGTCAGAATGATTCAGGTTTTCGAGTGCCTAAAGTATTCTGGCAATATGTGGCAAAATCTGTGTTAGTCACCGAGCGTATTCAAGGCATGCGCCTTGATGATCTGCCAGCAATGCGTGAAGCAGGTCTTGACCCTGACAAAGTACTTGAACACGCATCTTCTATTTTCTTTTTACAAGTATTTCGTGACGGTTTTTTCCACGCAGATATGCATCCGGGGAATGTGTTTGTGGATGATACAGGAACAATTATCCCCGTTGATTTTGGGATTATGGGGCGTGTGGATTATCCGACACGTATCTTCCTTGCCGATATGCTAATTGGTTTCTTACAACGTGATTATCGTAAAGTGGCGGACGCCCATTTTGATATGGGGGTTGTGCCGCCTTATAAATCTCGCGATGCGTTTATGCAGGCGTTGCGCGCAATTGGTGAACCTCTTTTAGACCGTCCTTTAAATGAGATTTCTGTAGCGCGGTTGTTGGCGCATTTATTTCAGACTACTGATGATTTTGATATGGAGACGCAACCTGATCTTCTATTGCTGCAGAAGACTATGTTAGTGGCAGAAGGGGTGGGGCGTAAACTAAACCCATCTGTAAATATGTGGATTTTGGCACAGCCATTGATCGAAGAATGGATGTATGCAAACCGTGGACCAGAGGCGCGCGTTAAGCAAGCTGCTATGGCTTTGTATTCGCGTCTGGAAAAATTACCTGTCATGATGGACCGTCTGGAGTTGTTATTGGACGAGCAACTAGCGCAGACTGGGCAACATTCAGGTCGTGCCTCCGGTCGAACGGCGTCAGGTAGATTTGAAGGAAGCCGTTTGAATGATCTTTCTAGAGATGGTGAAGCGCGCAATGGCATGCGAAAGCGCTGGACAGTCGTTGGGGTTTTAGTGGGTGCTTTAGCAACTGCCCTGACAATGACGATGTTGAACCAATAATATTATTCTAAAATGACCTTATCATGTTGTGGTGGCAAAGATTTATAATCTTTGTGAGGCGATTTCTTGTGTCCTCGGACGCAACTATTTGACCTTATTATCAGATTTTCGCGCAGCGAGGATTTGACCGCCATAACTTCAAATGTAGTTATAACTGTGTGTCACATTGATGATATTTTGATAAAAACTACATTTGAAGTTTTTGAGTTGTGAATTTGATCCGCTTTGGAACTAAATTTTTGAAAAGAAAAAAATATTAGTATCGCCCCTTGAACTTTTCGACAAATAGGATAAATCTACATTTATAAAATGTATTACAATATATTTCCCGAATTGGTGTGAAATGAATAAAACAAGAAAAATACTCCTAATTGTCTCTGGTGGTATTGCTGCCTATAAGACACTTTCACTAATTCGCCTTTTACGGGAAAATGAATTTCAGGTGCGGGTCGTGATGACCAAGGCTGCAGAGCAATTTGTCACACCATTATCACTTGCTTCATTGTCCGAAGATAAAGTCTATACAGACCTCTTCTCATTAACCGATGAAGCTGAGATGGGACATATCCAATTGTCACGTGATGCGGATTTGTTGTTGGTGGTTCCAGCCTCTGCAGACCTAATGTCAAAAATGGCAAATGGTATGTGTAACGATTTAGCATCGACTGTTTTATTGGCAACTGATAAGCCAGTGATGATTGCACCTGCTATGAATGTTCGCATGTGGCATCATCCGGCTACTCAGGACAATTTTGCTAAGTTAAAATCCCGTGATGTTAAGGTCATCGGGCCTGTTGAAGGGGTGATGGCATGCGGTGAATATGGTTTGGGTCGAATGGTCGAGCCGGAAGAGATATTAGAGGTCGTCAAAACTCATTTTGAAGAAGTTGCAAATTCGAAACAACCCTTATTAATCGGGAGGAAGGTGTTGGTTACATCTGGGCCTACCCATGAACCGATTGACCCGGTAAGATATATCGCAAATCGCTCTTCTGGGCGTCAGGGACATGCCATAGCAACCGCTTTGCAGAAAGCAGGTGCGGAAGTAACGCTGGTGTCTGGACCGACACGGTTAGCGGACCCTGTTGGTGTGAAAGTTATTCATGTTGAATCGGCCTGTGCAATGCTAGATGCCTGTCAAGAAAACGGACGATTTGATGTTGCGGTTTTCGCCGCAGCAGTTGCGGACTGGCGTGTAAAAAATGCCGGAGCCCAAAAAACTAAAAAAGAAAATGGTAAACTTCCTGTTCTCGAATTCGCAGAAAATCCTGACATCCTAAAGACAGTTTCCAATGCCGGGAATGATCGTCCAGAGCTGGTAGTTGGTTTCGCAGCCGAAACAGAAAATGTGGTGGAATATGCCTCTGCTAAGCGTATCCGTAAAAGTTGTGATTGGATTTTAGCAAATGATGTCTCGCCAGAGACGGGCACCTTTGGTGGTGAGAAAAACAGCATCCATTTTATACATTCTGCTGGTGTGGAATCATGGGAGGAAATGTCAAAGCAAGCGGTGGCGGAACGATTGGTTGAAAAGGTAGTTGCCTATTTTAATGGGTGATGTTCGATTTAAAGAACTTTTGGAATTTTGACAAATTTATGAGTATCGAAGAGATAATTTGCTGGAATCTATGACTTTTCTAAAACTGCGTTTGTAGATTTTGTTTGTATATAGAAACGATAACTCCGTATGAAGTTAAAAAATTAGATATAGAGGACTAATAGGGTATGAGTGAAAAAATTACAGTGAATGTAACTATCACCCCCCATGGGGAAGGGTTGGCTTTGCCATCTTATGGAACGGCGGATAGTGCGGGTGCAGATTTATTAGCTGCAATTACGGACACACATGTCATTCATCCAGGGAAACGTGCGCTTATTCCAACAGGCATTAAAATCGCCTTACCATCTGGATATGAAGCCCAAGTGCGTCCTCGATCTGGATTGGCATTAAAGAACGGCATCACTGTGTTAAATAGTCCAGGTACCATTGATGCCGACTATCGTGGCGAAGTTGGGGTGATCTTGATTAATCATGGAGAAGAAGACTTTGTGATGGAACGTGGAATGCGTATTGCCCAAATGGTAATCGCACCTGTTCAACAATTAGAATGGAATGTAGTGGATGATCTGGACAATACAGATCGCGGTGAAGGTGGCTTTGGGTCCACCGGCACAGAAGGGTAAGGTAATAGGATGCGCTTAACCAAGAAACTTATGTTTGCTATTGAGGCTGTATTAGATATCGCCTATCACGCGGCGGATATGCCTGTTCAAAGCAAAGATATTGCAGAACGTCAGGGTATCCCGCGCCGCTATCTTGAACAGGTATTGCAACATCTTGTGCGTGCAGATGTATTGCGTGGGGTGCGTGGTCCGCGTGGTGGATATCGTCTGGCAAGGGAGCGTCGCAATATTACTGTCGCGGATATCGTAAAAGTTGTTCAAGGCATGGATGGTGGAATGGATCCTTTGATGGACCCTGCTGGTTCTGAATTGGGCCATGCTGTATTGCGCCCTGTCTGGCAAGAAATTGAGGATGAAGCAATGTTGCGTCTCGCAAAAACAAGCGTGGAAGATTTATGTAAGCGCGCTGAAGAAGCCGGGATTGAATCTGCCCATCGTGAAAATTTTGACTTTATGATTTAACGAATAAGAATTGATTAGAATAGGACTAAGAAAATGGCGAATACAGAATTCCGCGGGAAAATTTATGACAATCTAACAGAAACAATTGGGGCGACACCTCTGGTGCGCTTGAACCGTTTTGCTGAAGAAAACGGGGTTGAAGCTGAAATCCTAGGAAAGTTGGAATTTTTTAATCCATTGGCAAGTGTAAAGGATCGTATTGGTCAAGGCATGATCGAAGCGATGGAAGCAGAAGGTGTGATTACCCCGGGTAAATCTACCTTGGTTGAGCCAACATCCGGTAATACAGGTATTGCTCTGGCATTTGTTGCTGCATCTAAAGGGTACCGTTTGATCTTGACGATGCCAGAAAGCATGTCGGTTGAACGTCGTAAAATGTTGAAGCTTCTTGGGGCAGAGTTAGAATTAACACCTGCGGCAAAAGGGATGAAAGGCGCGATTGAACGTGCCGAAGAGTTGTTGAATGAAATTGAAAATTCTGCAATGCCTCAACAATTCCACAACAAAGCTAATCCTGCCGCCCATCGTCAAAGCACAGCTTTGGAGATCTGGAATGACACAGATGGGAATGTAGACATCCTCGTCGCTGGTGTAGGGACAGGCGGTACCGTAACTGGCGTTGGCGAAGTTCTGAAAGAGAAGAATCCTGACTTTAAGGTCGTTGCTGTTGAGCCAGAAGACAGTCCAGTTTTATCGGGAGGTAAACCTGGTCCACATAAAATTCAGGGGATTGGCGCTGGTTTTGTGCCACCAGTTCTTGAAACTGAGGTGATTGATGAAGTTATTCGTATTGCGAATGAAACTGCATTTGCAACAGCCCGTAATGCAGCGGCAACAGAAGGTTTGCCTATTGGTATTTCTTCCGGTGCGGCCTTGGCGGCGGCGATTGAAATTGGTAAGCGTCCTGAAAATAAAGGCAAACGAATTGTTGTTATTTTGGCCAGCTTTGCTGAACGTTACTTGTCTACAGGTCTGTTTGAAGGTCTATAAGATATAGACTTTAATAAAGGATATCTTGATGTCTGAGATAGAGCTCACTGATGAGCAATTGGAACGCTATGCCCGCCATGTCATCCTTAACGAAGTGGATGAAGAAGGCCAGTTAAAGCTTCTAAATGCGAAAGTGTTGATGATTGGTGCAGGGGGGCTTGGCTCGCCCGCGCTGCTCTATCTTGCGGCGGCAGGTGTTGGTACAATTGGTATTGTGGATCACGATGTGGTTGATGTTAGCAATCTTCAACGTCAGGTGATCCATTCTACCGACGAGTTGGGCCAATCGAAAGTTTCCAGTGCTGCTGAACGCATGGAAGCGATTAATCCGGAAATTACTATCCATGAGTATCGTGATCGTATTGGACCTAATAATGCGATAGATTTAATCCGTCAGTATGATCTGGTGATTGATGGGTCTGACAATTTTGCCTCGCGCTATGTGGTCAATGATGCATGTTATCTATTAAAGAAACCATTGATGAGCGCCGCCCTTGTGAGATTTGAAGGGCAAGCAAGTTTATTCAAGGCCTTTGAAAGTGATGAACAGCCTTGCTATCGATGTATTTTCCCGGAAAGCCCAGACCCGGATTTGGTGCCACGTTGTGATACAGTTGGTATTTTGGGGCCAGTTGCAGGTGTAATGGGATGTATTCAAGCAACTGAAGTTTTGAAAGAGATTTTAGGTCTTGGAACGAATTTAGCTGGTCGATTGATGCTTTTTGATGCTATGGATATGGAGATGCGTAGCATCAAGACGAAGAAAGACCGCAATTGTGCACTTTGTGGCGATCATCCAACTATCACCGAAGAAAATATCGGTAAGGTTTGATTTCCTAAAATTTAGGCACATAAACTTCTAAAATCCAGCGGGTGTTCAAAATATGATTGAATACCAGATAAAAAAAGGAGAGAAGTTTGAAAATCTGGCTAAAGAACCCCTTATCAATCTTGGCTGAAAACGCCGAAAACGGTCTTGTTATTGAAAGTGGCAAGATAATCGAACTTGTTCCATTAGGGACAGAACCTACCATTCAGATTGATCAAATTTATGATGCGTCTCAACACGTTATTATCCCGGGTTTGATCAATACGCATCATCATTTTTATCAAACGCTTACACGCGCTTGTCCATCGGCGATCAACAAAGAGCTTTTTCCTTTGGTTGAAAGCGCTTTATCCAATTTGGGCAGGATTGAATCCAGAGAATTTCCGTTTGGCTGTTCGTGTCGCGTTGGCTGAATTACTCTTATCCGGTTGTACGACGGCGGCGGATCATCATTATGTCTATCCAAAAGGGTTAACTGATGGTTTGGATATTCAGGTGGCAGAAGCTAGTAAGCTTGGGATCCGGATGCATCTTACACGTGGATCGATGAACTTATCTGAGAAAGATGGTGGGTTGCCACCTGAATCTGTGGTGCAAGATAAAGATACTATTTTAGCCGATAGTGAAGCAGTTGTTAGGAAATTTCATCAACATGGGGAAGGGGCTATGACGCAGGTTGCTTTGGCACCTTGTTCCCCATTTTCTGTGACCACAGATATTATGGAAGAAACGGCAGTTCTAGCTGAAAAATTAAATGTGCGCCTTCATACCCATCTGGCGGAAACAGAAGATGAGAATAATTTCTGTCTTTCATTATATAATTGTCGTCCGGTGGATTACTTGGAAAATGTGGGCTGGATGAGCAATCGAACATGGTTAGCACATGGCATCCATTTTAACGACGATGAAATTATACGCCTTGGGAAGGCAGGTGTTGGTATCGCCCACTGCCCAAGCTCGAACCATCTTCTTGCAAGTGGGCATTGTTTAGTGCCGGAATTGGAAAAAGCAGGGGCGCCTGTTGGCTTGGCAGTTGATGGGTCAGCATCGCAAGATTGTTCTAATTTAATGCAAGAAATTCGTCAGGCATTTTTCTTACAACGCATTAATTATGGTGCGGCAAATATCACGCATTTTGATGCGTTTCGTTGGGCAACAGAAGGATCAGCGGCTTGTCTTGGACGAGGCGATATTGGGAAATTTGCTGTTGGTAAACAAGCAGATATAGCGATGTTTAAACTGGATGAGCTTCGTTTTTCTGGTGCCGGCGATCCATTAGCGGCCCTTGTTCTTTGTGGTGCTCATAAAGCTGATCGCGTTATGATCGCAGGGAAATGGGTTGTTGAAGATGGACAGGTGCCCGGGTTAGATATTCCCTCATTAATCTCACAACATCATGGAGAAGCGTTAAAACTTCAAGGATTAATATAGATTTATGAAAAGCGGCTTTTTAAGTCGCTTTTTTATGTCTGCCCTCGCGCCACGCAAGAATAACCGCGCCAGAGATTATTAATCCTGCGCCGGCGATGCTAACCCATTCTGGAATGACATTAAAAATAACAAAATCATAGATCGCTGCAAATACAAGTGTACCGTAAAAGAAGGGCATAATGAAGCTGGCTTCTGATCTCTTCATCGCTTGGATGAAAAAGAACTGGGCTGTCACCATAAGGCAGCCTAATGCCCCCATCAGAATAAGCTGTGTTTCATTCGGGGTAACAAAAACACTGCTCGCTACACTGCAGGCGATTGTTGCGCCAATGAAGTTATTGATAAGCAATATCTGTAACGGAGAGTCATTGCCAGTCAGCTTCTTGATGAAAATCACTTCAATGCCCATAAAGAGAGCCCCGGATAAAGCGATAAGGGCTGCAAATTGAAATGCATCCGTCCCGGGTTGGATCAAGATAAGGGCGCCGCTTAAAGAGATGGCCGCGGCAATCCATCGCCATGGACCGACTTTTTCGCCAAGAAACGGGATGGCAAGTAGCATGGCAACCATTGGATTCAAAAAGCTAATCGCAGTTGCTTCGGCGACAGGCATTAATGCGGCTGCCGCAAATAAACAACTAACACCTGCCCATCCACTTAAAGACCGACCGATATGGACTTTCCATGCTATATTTTTGAATTTTGGTTTGAAGATTGCTGCAAAGGGTAGGAGAGCTAGAAATGCAAAGAAGAAACGTCCTGCACTAACTTGAAATGGATGAAAAGCTTCACCTGATGAGCCGTTACCAAGAGCTTTGGCAATCAAGGTTGTTGATGCCACGAAAGCACAAGCCGTTAATATGCAAGCTATAGCAATGGTCGTGGATTTTTGCGTTGGTTGATTATTAGTCATGGGCGTGTGAGAGCTTATTTCCTTGTTTATGGATATAAAGAACACGGCCTAGAAAACAAAGGAGCGCAAAGAAACTTCCTAAAGAAATGGCATAAAAAAGGCCCGCAACATCATAATGCAGAATTTGTGTCATGATATAACCAGCAGGTACCATGATGATGAAAAAGGCAACAAAAGAAATCGCCGTTGGAACCCATTTATCCTCACAAGCACGTAATGTAGATTGGATCACAACTTGTCCACCGTCACCAATATTTAAAAAGGCAACGATTGTTAAAATTGGAATGGCAACACCAATTAGAGCGGGATCCGTTAAATAGAAAGAGAGTACAGTTTCGGGTAGATAAAGCATTAATAGGGCAACAGGGATTAGCAGGATAAGTAAAACTGAAAAACCAAGCCAACTTGCCAGTTTCCGATCAGACCAATCTTTGCGCCCATGGGCAACACCGACACGTACGCCTGTTGCAGTCGCCACACCAACGGCTAGCATAAAACAAAGCGCTAAAATATTCATACAGACGCCATAAATTGCAACTGCATCTTCGCCTAGCCACCCTGCATATAAGCTCATAACGCCGAAAGCAGATGTTTCAAAGCCAAGTGCCATTCCAGCTGCATAGCCATGACGTCGTTGAACCTTACCGCCCCGCCACCAACCATTATTCGCACGTTTCCGAATAGAGAAAGTCGCATGATCTTTCAGGAACCAAACATAGGCAGTTAATCCAATGCCCAAAAAAGTACGGGAAAGAGTTGTCATCCAGGCCACACCTTCCGCGCCGTAATCATCCACTACCCATTCATTGCCAAAAGCGTTTAAGATATTGGCTATTACAATAAAAACCGTTACCGCTTTGGGGCGTTTAATTGCTTCAAGGAAATATGTGCTGGTAAGAAATAAGGTCGTTGGGATTAAGCTTAAGCCAAGTATAGCTGTGACTGTTGCACTGCCTTGAATAAGATTACTCGGCTGATCTACAATCGTAAAAAAAGCTTCGCCCCACAAACATATAAAGGCGGATATACATCCAACCATCAGTCCATAAGGTAAGCTTCGCCGCCAAACAGCCCCTGTTTCTTCTAGTAAATTTTCGCCATAGGCATGGGAGGTTGAGATTAAAGTACCCAACATTAATCCAATACCAATAACCAACAAGACTATAAAAGGACTCTGTCCTAAAGTGAAATAAGCAAGTTCTGTTGAAGAGGTGCGACCCAAAATCGCGAAATCTGCGACGGCTAAAGCAAGGACCCCGGTTCTGTTAAAAATCACAGGAATGCCAAGTTTGCCAATTTCAGTTAGATGCCGCCGTACGCGATTTGGATCACGCTGGTCTAGCGGATATTCTTCCTGAATTTCTGCAAGTTCGATTTTATCTGTCATTCGGGGCCACCTTCCCCTAAAGAGTTTTACTCTCTAGAACATCGTTTCGATAACGCGGTCTGGTGGATTGTGACCGTCAATAAATGTACGAATGTTGATAATAACTTTTTCCCCCATGGCAACGCGACCTTCGATGGTTGCGGAACCCAAATGCGGCAATAAAACAGCATTTTCAAGTTTCAACAATTTAGGGTTAATCTTGGGCTCGTTTTCAAACACATCTAAACCTGCGCCAGCAATGTCTTTGTTTGCTAAAGCTTTTACAAGCGCTTGTTCATCAACCACTTCTCCGCGACTGGTATTGACCACATAGGCATGGTTTTTCATCAAAGAAAGGCGGCGTGAGTTTAGTAGATGATAGGTCGCAGGGGTATGGGGACAGTTGATAGAAACAATATCCATATGGGCGATCATCTGGTCCAGACTAGACCAATAAGTGGCTTCTAATTCTTTCTCTGTCTCTTCTACTGCGCGATTACGATTATGGTAATGGATAGATAGACCAAAACCTTTAGCGCGTCTTGCAACGGCGGTACCGATACGACCCATACCAATAATACCAAGGCGTTTCCCCCAAATACGATGACCTAACATCCCTGTCGGGGACCAGCCTTGCCATTCGCCCGTGCGAACCAAGCGTTCGCCTTCAGCTAAACGGCGCGGAACAGATAAAATCAAGGCCATGGTCATATCGGCCGTATCTTCTGTTAGAACATCTGGAGTATTGGATACCATAATGCCCTTTTTACGCGCGGCATGGAAATCGATATGATCGACACCTGTACCGAAAGAGGCGATGAATTTTAAATTATCACCAGCAGCGTCAATGATTTCCTTATCAATTTTATCAGTTACAGTCGGGACGAGTACGTCGCAAGTCTGAACTGCTTTGATCAGTTCTTCACGCGACATAGCCTTATCATCCAAGTTCAGCTTACAGTTAAACAATTCCATCATGCGGGTTTCCACAATATCAGGCAGCTTTCGTGTAACAGTAACGTTTGGTTTTTTATTGTAACTCATAATTTATCTACTCTATCGCTCATATGCTTGGCGCCTCATAGCCAAGCTATACTCTGTTCTGAAAATTTTCCAGTCCTTCTGAAGCGGTTCACATAAATTTCTCAAAACTGTTAAGGATTGTGGTGAATATAGATCTTTGTATCTTGAGGATTTTCCCGAATCAAAGCAGGTTAAATCATCCCTTTGTTTTTAGGCTGGACAGATGTTGACATCTCTAAAGAAATTTTCTGTTTTCGGATTGTTTGTGGCAATTCTTTCGTTTTTGCCACTTCTAGCGCAGGCGCAACAACAACTGCCGTTACCGCGCATGGTTTCTTTGCGGGCAGAAGAGGTGAATGTACGAACAGGGCCCGGTGTTCAATATCCGGTAAAGTGGATTTTCAAGGCGAAAGCTATGCCTGTGGAAATCATCGCCGAATATGACACATGGCGTAAAATTCGGGACTCTGAAGGTGAAGAGGGCTGGATTCATCGAGCCATGCTGACAGGTAAGCGCGCTTTGGTGGTTATTGATGCTGAAACCAAGATGATGGAAGATCCTATTGAAAATTCAGCAATTGTTGCGCGTTTGGCAATGGGCATAGTTGCTGAAATTGACGAGTGTAATAGCAGTTGGTGTCATGTGAATACGCGTGGATATGATGGTTGGGTTGCGCGTACCGCTGTTTGGGGTGTGTATCCGCATGAGGTTATTCAATAGGGTGGATTTAAGAAATTTGATCTGAAAAATGATCTAGGTCTTTATTTTTCCACGCTTTTGCCTTATTCCTGCCTTGCATTTCCATCACAAATCACATTATGAATGATTTGAAGTGATTCGCATTATGCGATTCCTTGGGATATGACGTTGATTCCATTTGAAACTACGGATTAGAAAATGTTGAAAACCGTTGCAACTACATTTGCTTTACTTGTCGCCGTTTTTGCGACTGTGGCTCTGGCGACTAATGGGGCGCCTTTTTCTTCCCCTACACAAGAAACGCCAGTTGCTTTAGCTGAGTAACTTTTTTTACGTGTGAATTTTTCTTATTTTAAGAAAAAAGCGTAGGAATCTGCGCGTATGCGTGAAAAAGAGCTTGAACTCTCCTCTTTCTTTACCCACATTATATTTAATTCGATTGCCGCATCTGTGCCTAATGAGGGCAGATATTGGGATCGGTTGTAACAGCATCTCGCTCAGATCGCATCGCGCATTTGGCGTTTAATAGAGGAGACAGCTGGGGTATGACAAGAATGACCCTATTTGACAGTCCATTATTTTTGGGCTTTGACCAGTTGGAACGGACCTTGGACCGTGTGGCCAAAACTTCCAATGAAGGTTATCCACCCTATAATATTGAACAATTAAGTGAAGATCGCTTGCGTATTTCGTTGGCAGTTGCTGGCTTTGCAGAAGAAGATCTCAGTATTCATCGTGAAGGCAATCAACTGGTTGTAACCAGTCGGAAGTCTGAAAAAGAAGATGATCGCATTTTTCTACATCGTGGCATTGCGTCACGCCAGTTTAAGAAAAGCTTTTTACTAGCAGAAGGTATTGATGTGATTGGGGCGCATATGGATAGCGGTTTATTGCATATCGATTTACGCCAACCGTTGCCGGAAGCGAATATTCAAAAAATAGAAATTTCCAAGCCGCAGAAGACTGTTACTCAAAAAACAGTTGCGATGGATTTGGATAGCCAAGAATAAAAAATGATAACGCCCGTATATATTTGAGGGGTTATCGGAGATAAAGAATGACTTTTGAAGATTTAAAAGAAATTAGCCTGTTGGAATTTGCTGAATTGGGCAAAGAGGAAATTGGCTATATTAAACCGACAGAAACAGATGAAGATGGCATTCAGAAATTTCAGATTGTAGGTGCAGACGGCCGTGCAATGGCGGAAGTAGATGATATTGAAACTGCCTGGGCTGCGATGGAACATTTTGAGTTGGAAACCGCGACTCTGCACTAATATTTATACGTTTTATTAGTTTGAAGGGCGATAGATGATTCTATCGCCTTTTTTAATGGGGTGGTGAACTAGGGGGCAATAAAAAAGGAAGCCAATCGACTTCCTTCGAAAATTATCTAAATCCTAAGATTTATGCTGCATTAGATGCAGGCTCACCTGTTAGCAAGGCGAAGAGAGCATCTGCATCTTCGCAACCGCGTAGGCGCTCACATAGTCCTTGATTACGTAGCATACGGGAAATCTGTGCGAGTGCCTTTAGATGTTCTGCGCCCGCGTTACTTGGGGCTAGCAGCAAAAACACCATATCGACGGGCTGATCATCAATAGAATCAAATTCAACCGGTTTTTCCAGTAAGGCGAAAATGCCGTGTATGCTTTTCAAGCTATCCAAACGGCCATGCGGGATGGCAATGCCATGGCCTACGCCTGTACTGCCAAGGCGTTCTCGTTCAAGCAGAACTTCAAATAGCTCACGCTCACAAGAATCCTGATCTTGAGTGAATTCTTCTGCATCGCATTCACGCAAATGCTTTGCGCCATGGCGTGCCAATTCTTGCAGAAGCTGTTTCTTGGATGACACATTCACTTTGGCCAGAATACATTCTGGCGTAACAAGTTCATGTAATTCCATAACCCACCTAAGGTCTATGCACCTTCAGGCCCGAACACGATTTCTTATAAGTGAAATCGTGTCTGACCTGTCGATGTCTTGGCTCTATCACCTGCTAACCCCCGCTAGCGATAAGTGATTATGCCATCTTGTTAAATTTGCAGCTGGAAACTATCAGCTATTTTGCTGAGGGTCTACCCAACTTATGTTTCCATCTGCTCTTTTATAGACCACGTTGATACCACCGTGTTTGGCACTTCTAAACAACTGAATTGGTTGATTAGAAAGGTCCATCCGCATCACCGCTTCGCCTACAGACATGGTTTCCACCTCTGCCGGCATTTCAGCGATGATAATTGGATCATCGTGTTCCGGTTCCTCATCTTTCGTTTCTGGCTGTAATACATATTGTTGTACAGCCATAATTTCGTTTTCACTACGCCCTTTATGGTCCCGCAATCTGCGCTTATAACGACGCAAACGTTTGGTCACATGTTCATGTGCCTCGTCATAGGCCCCATAAGGGTCTGTGCTATGACCTTGGCCATGTACGACAATTCGTTTGGATACGTGAACATGTATATCCACAACGAATTCATGTGCCTCTTTGGTGATCGTTACGGTGCTATCAACTGTATTGTCAAAATACTTTTCGATAGCGTCTGGTAGACGATCTTCAATATGGGTACGCAAAGCATCCCCAACATCCATTTGCTTGCCGTTGACTTGAAGCTGCATATCAGTGCTCACTTTTCTTGTTATTGATTCGACAAGATCAATGCCGTCTTTCCTATAACTCAGGTGTGCACTTGGCGTTTAGTTTTGCCAGCCCAACCTTTGCTGCCAGTAAGAATTACCAGCTCGATGCAAGTAGCGTCAGGCGATTTGCGGTCCCAATTTCATAAACATCGTCAATTCTTTCGTCGATGCGCTAATGGCCATGATGAAATCGACGCCGGAACCTACAGACGCTACGGTTATAAGTCAAGCATCGTCTGCAAATATAGTTTCGCAAGAAATAACCCACTCTGTAAACATAAATCGGGGTTATTTTATTGCTTTTTTGGCTGTCTATTTTGAAAGCTAATGATTCCGTGTGCTTATCTTGTAATAACGTATTTTACCGGATTTCAAATCACTAGATGGAACGAGTTTATCCAGATAAGGGATTTAAAGTTTCTTCTTTTTTTGGCGACGTCTTTGAACAGAAGACGGAATATTCATTGCTTCGCGGTATTTGGCGACAGTACGGCGGGCAATATCCATACCTTCGCCTTTTAAGATTGCTACAATCTTGTCATCAGAAAGGACTTTCTTAGGGTCTTCTGCATCAATAAGTTTCTTGATGCTGTGTTTTACTGATTCTGCTGAATGAGACTCGCCAAAGCTGTTTGTGCTGGAAATCGCAGAAGTAAAGAAATACTTCAGTTCAAAAATACCACGAGGCGTTGCGATATATTTGTTGGATGTAACCCGACTTACGGTGGATTCGTGCATTTCAATTGCTTCGGCAATATCACGTAACACCAATGGTTTGAGATGAGAGACACCATATCGGAAAAAACCATCTTGTTGGCGTACAAGTTCAGTTGATACTTTCATGATGGTTTGTGCCCGCTGATGCAGACTTTTTACGAGCCAGTTTGCAGTTTGAAAACGTTCGTTCAGATAATCTTTATCATCTTTGCTTCTCGCTACAGCACTGATTGTACCATAATAGCTTTCATTGACCAAAACACGTGGCAAGGTTTCAGAGTTGAGGTCAATTCGCCATCCCCCCTCTGGCGTAGGACGCATCAAAACATCTGGAATCACAGGTTCTGCAACAATGGTATCAAATTCAAGAGCAGGTTTGGGGTTCAGAGCGCGGATTTCTGCGACCATTTCCAACAAGTCTTCATCATCTACACCGCATAAGCGTTTTAACGCGCGGGCATCTTGATTGGCCAATAAATGAAGGTTGTTCAGCAGCCTCTCCATAGCCGGGTCATATCGATTTTGATCTTTTAATTGCAGCGCTAAACATTCTTTGAGGTCACGCGCGAAAACGCCAGGTGGATCAAACTGTTGAAGTGTTTCTAAAACAGTCTCTACCAATTCTAAATTGCATCCTAGGTTATCTGCGGCATCTTTTAAATCACCAGTAAGCCAACCGCTGTCATCTAAATAATCAATCAGATACAGAGCAACCATTTTTTCTGCATTCCCGAGATTACTCATTTGCATCTGTTCTATCAAATGATCGCCTAGAGATTTATTTTCGCTCAAAGTTGCTTCTAGGCTGCTAACATCGTCGCTAAAATCTGATCTTCCACCACTGCCAGTTCCATTATATAGGAGTGAAGATTCATATCCGCCGCCTTCTACCGCACCTGCACCGGCATAATCTCCATCATAGGTATTGCCATAATCTGCATCTAATGGGGTGTCTTGCCCATCACCAGATATATTCCCGCTGCCCAATAGGTCTGAGCTGTCAAAATCTTGTGCATTTTCGGAAGGCGCTGCGTCTTGTATTTCTGTGGAAGGCTGTTCGGCGGCATTACGCAGGGGGTCCGCTTGCCCTTCATCGCGTTCCAGCATCGGGTTTTGTTCGAGTTCTGATTCAACAAACCCGGCCAGCTCAGTATGTGACATTTGCAACAATTTAATTGCTTGTTGCAGTTGTGGTGTCATTACCAGCGACTGTGATTGCCGTATGTCCAGTCTTGGACCTAAGTCAGCCATTATTACCCCTTAGTTAACGCTTTAAAGTCCTAGCGATCAAATTCGTCACCAAGATAAACTCGTTTCACTTCTTCATTGCGAACGACCTCATTAGGTGTTCCTTCCATTAACACCTTGCCACCATGAAGAATATACGCACGATCAACAATTCCCAATGTTTCTCGTACATTATGATCAGTTATCAAAACTCCTAATCCACGATCTTTCAAATGACTAACCAATTCACGGATATCTCTTACTGCGATGGGATCAATGCCAGCTAATGGTTCATCAAGTAAAATAAAATGTGGCTGGGTTGCAAGAGCACGTGCAATTTCAAGGCGTCGACGTTCGCCACCTGAAAGAGCGACCGATGGGCTACGACGAAGATGGGAGATTGAAAATTCTTCCATTAAAGATTCAAGCATGGTTTCTCGTTCATCGCGACTTCCACCAACCGCTTCAAGAACCGCACGGATATTTTGTTCCACAGTCAAACCACGGAAGATAGACGCTTCTTGAGGAAGGTAACCAATCCCCATGCGTGCACGACGATACATCGGCAAATCAGTGATTTCCTGACCGTCGAGGGAGATGACGCCTGCATCAGCGGGAATAAGCCCGCAAACCATATAGAAGCATGTGGTTTTCCCGGCGCCATTTGGTCCCAGAAGACCAACGGCCTCACCACGTTTCACATAGAGAGAAACATCTTTTAGAACAGGTCGTTTCTTATATGTTTTGCCTAGGTTACGAATTTCTAAACCTGCCGCGCCCGGCATATTTATAGAGTTACCAAATGTTGAAGTTTTTGAAGTTGTTGCTTTTTCCTGTGAAGGAAATGGCACCATATCTTCTTGCTCAAGAGAGCCTTCTTCGGTTTTAATATCTGCTGTTACTGTATCCAAGATAGGAGTCACTTCTTCAAGAGGATTGGAAGGATCAAGAGATGGTGTGTCTTTACTGGATTGCAAGACGGTTGGAATATTGATTTCCAACTCATTTCTTTCCTTATCTTTTTCCTCTTCCAGAATATCAATCTCAGTTTCTTCCATAGTAGGTAGCTTAGCTTCATCTAACTTTATAAGATTCTTTGATAATGTTGCTTCTGCAGTTGCGGATTTACCTAGCGTTAAATCATCGAGTTTGCCAGCACTCGGTGGCGGTAATATGTCCCCGGATGGCGACGCTTCTATTTGTTCGGTTTCGTCTGATTGATCGATTTTGAAGGCAGGTGGCGGTGGTGGTGTCACGGACAAATCATGAGATTTTTCAAGATTTTCTTTTAAAATTTCACCTGGATTTTCGATGTAGGGCTTGGAAGGATATTCTTCTTTAGCAACTTCAATTCTACTCAGGATATTTTGAATATTCTGACTTAAATCCTTGTCAAGTAAAGGGGGGGCTTCTTTGTCTTGGCTGTCAGCAGTACTATCCTCAACTTCCGATGTTTGGTCGTTGATTAGAACTCTTTCTTCGATGGGGTCCTCTACGACTTCTTTTTCTTGCTTTGGAGGAATTTCCTGCTCTAAATCTAGAGAGGCACGTAAGGCACGTCGAGCTTCAGCAAAGGACTGTTCCCCGCGACTTTCATTTGAATCGCGTTCATTCAAGCTTTGCTGTGTCTTGGATCTTTTAAGATCCTTACTGTCATTTCGGCCTTTGAACCAGCTCATTATTTCGTATCAACCCTTATTGAAGGAGAAGGTGTTACCTTCAAGATAGCATTCTTCTGAACAGTATATAGCTGCTTCGTGTCAAACGACAATGTGTAATAAGCAAAAACTATACCGAATTTGATTTTTTTTGGATTATTAGGTGTGCTGTAGAGAGTTAGGTGCTCAATTACTGTTCAAGATCAAGCCTTTAACACGGCTATTGCCGCCAAGTAGCTTGCTGCGTCCTGTTTTCATATTTACTTCTGCGCATTCACCATTTAATTGGTTTTCTCCACGAGAAATTTTTACATTTCCGCATAAGGTCGCAATTTCTTTTTGAAGGTCGTAAACACCTTCTCGACCAGTCACAATTTCTGTTGGTGTTGAGATATGGACGCCGCTTGTGGCATCAATACGGGTTACTTCATTTTTACCGGTAGTGGCATTCTCTCCGATGAAGGCAGTCATAACACCAGCTTGCATGCGTTTGTCTTCACTGATTAATAAGGCATCGCCACGTGCAACAGCGATGTTTTTTTGAGACCAAAATTCCAAAGCATCACGTGCGGTGATTGTGGCGCGTGGATCAATAAGGCGCAGGTTTTGCCCGACCAATACAGCAACTTGTTGTTGCATATGGAATGCGCCTCTATCTCCATAAGCATTAGTGTCTTGCTGATTTACAACAACAGACCCTTCAGCATCGATACGGTGAACGTCTTGTTTATCATCGGCATTGGTTCGATAGTGTGCGATTAACTCATCAGAGGTGATATTTAAGTCACCTTGTTTTGCAATCGCATTGCCAATTGCCTTGTAATAACCTTCTTGCTTTCCGGGTTCTTGCACCCACTCAATTCCATTGTCAGCTTCGATCTCGACGGGTTCGTTGGATTGGTCCTGTTGCAGGTTTGCTGTTTGCGCAAAAGCATGCATATGAAAACTTGCCAAAAACATACTTAGGGCAAGGAAAAAACTGTTCCAAGTGTTACGTTTCGGTTGGTTTGTCATAAAATCAATCTCTTGTATTCTTAATTACTTATTCAAAGTGAACATTTTAGTTCTTTTTATTGGTTGTGTCGTTGCCGGCACCAGTGAAGATGACTTTAGATTTTCCAATTAAATCTATTCTCTCACCACCATTATGAATATGCAGGCCTTCCGCCTCTATGTAAATATCTTGGCCCACGCCTTCTACGGGAGCATCGGTAAAGCCACTACGATTTTTTAGGTCGACGCTCATCCTTTCTGATCGGAATTCTAGGCCCTGATCTTGAAAAGCGTTAACGCCTCCCCATAATTCAAGCATGTTCGTGTCTTGATACATGCGTCCTTTAGGGGCTGTGACAGCATACCAAGCATCATCTGCCCATAGAATATCACCTTTTGGTTCTTCTAAATCAATGACTGGTTTGTCTGGGTCGTTTTGTATCGCCCGATCTGCGGTAATTGTATAAGGTGAGCCTTTGTCGCCGTAGCCACCGTAACTTGCATCAAAGACCTGTAATTTTGTACTATCAATATCGGGATCGTCATTGAAAATATTAAAGTCTTCGGTTTTTTGTAATAAGGGCCAAAGAATTATGCCTGCAACCATTGCAAGTGCAATTGTTGGCAATATGACCTTCATAAAGGAAACAAAGCGGCCATAATATGGGTTTAGGCGCGTAGATTTTTGACTTAATCGAATAGAAGTTCCGCGTCTCAAATCAGGACTATAAGATGGGGTATGCATATTATCCCTCTGTCTCTTATCCGTGTTTGAAATATCGCTCATTCATTTGCCTGCAATATAAATTTGATTAAGTAAACTCTTGCCTTGGTATAGACCCAGAGGCTTCGTGCATGCAAGCTTAAAGCCGCATGAAATATGGAATATTTAAGATTGCATCAAATTTTATACAGTTTGTAGTGATCGATACGAAAGCGTTTGTTTATCGGATATTAGACAACACCCGCCCGAAGGAAGTCATGCACATGGGCAATACCAACAGGTTTTTTATCATCTGTTACGAAGACGGCTGTAATTTTTGACTTATTCATTAGTGTTAAGGCTTCTGCTGCCAAGCTATCGGGAGTTATCGTGACGGGATCGGAGGTCATGATTGAATCAGCAGATTGATCCAATAAATCCGGTGCCATGTGTCGACGTAAATCGCCATCTGTTACGATGCCGGAAAGGTTGCCAATTTCGTCAGTAATACCAACACATCCAAATCTTTTTTCGGCCATGATAACAATTGCATCGCGCATTTTAGTTCCGGAACCACAAAGGGGCAGCTCATTACTTTCATGCATTAAATCTTCTACGCGAAGTAATTGTTGACCCAGCTTTCCGCCAGGGTGGAAAGTATGGAAATCCTGCGCGGTAAAACCTTTTCGTTCCATTAAGGCAACAGATAATGCATCGCCTAAAGCCAAGGCCATTGTGGTGGATGTTGTTGGGGCGAGTCCCATGGTTGCGGCTTCCGGCATGGTTGGTAGGATAATCGGAATATCGGAATTTTTCGCCAATGTACTTCCAGTTTTTGAGGTGATACCGATCATAGGAATTGAAAAGCGTTTTGCGAAATAAATTAGATCACTTAATTCTTTGGTTTCCCCAGAATTGGAAATTGCAATGACTGCATCTTCATTGGTGATCATGCCTAAATCACCATGACTTGCTTCACCAGGATGGACAAACTGGGCGGGCGTGCCGGTTGATGCCATGGTTGCCGCAATCTTGCGTCCAATATGCCCACTTTTGCCCATGCCAGAAATAATTACACGCCCTTTTACATTGTAAAGCATGGTGACAGCGTCACTGAAGTCACCGTTCAGGCTTTCCGAGAGGGCAGATAAAGCTTCGCTTTCAAGTTTAAGAACGCGACGTCCTGCATTTACATCTGTGGTTTTTTGATCAGACATGTTTCTTATTTCTTGTTTTATAAATTGAAAAGGTGAAGCGAGGTTTCCCAATATTAGTGATGGAAAATATCCATTTCTTCCCAACCGCCTAAATCAAGTGCCGCACGTTCTGGTAGAAATTCAAAACATGATTGTGCTAATTCCATGCGATTTTCACGTTCAAGCATCATGTCTAACTTTGCTTTTAGGGCATGAAGATGGAGTACATCGCTGGCGGCATATTCTTTTTGCGCATCCGTTAACTCGGCCGCAGCCCAATCAGATGATTGTTGTTGTTTTGAGATTTCAACGCCTAGCATTTCACGACAAAGAACGGCCAAGCCATGGCGATCTGTGTAAGTACGAACCAATTTAGCTGCAATTTTTGTGCAATAAACCGGATTGGAACGAACACCTAAATGTTTTTCCAGCATAGCAATATCAAAACGCCCAAAATGGAACAGTTTGGTGACGGTTTCATCTGCCAACAGCTTTTTCATATTGGGTGCATCATATTCATCTGCCTTGAATTGAACTAAATGACAATCGCCATCACCTGCTGACAGTTGCGCCAGACAAAGACGATCGCGTACCAAGCTTAAGCCTTGTGTCTCTGTGTCAATTGCTACGATTTTTCCTAAATCCAAACTGTCAGGTAAATCACCTTGATGCAGATAAATAGTCACGCGATAATCCTTTAAGAAATGCTGAGTTTGATAGAAAAACCAAGAATATACCAGTTTTTCCTGAGAAACCAGCCCCTGCAATTCAAAGATTGCACAAGAATTAATGTTGCTTGATAGTTTTCTTGGGATAGCAGAATATTAGAAGCGTTAAATCGAATATCAATGAAATTGGGGGCAGCAGTTTCCCTATACGCATTTTATCATGCGCTTTATGTACCTAATCTTGTCCCCGCTTGTTTAACTACGGGTTGTTGACCTATTTTGGGATAGATATTTTCTTGACTCAATCTATATATCGAGATATTACGATATATAGATTGTTTGTTAGGAGTGATATTTATGGATATGGAAAAAGCTGTTTCGGCATTGAATAATCCTATTCGTCGACAGATTTTACATTGGCTGAAAGACCGATCCAATTTCCCGCCGGCCTTGCCGGAACATAAAGACGCAGAAGGTGTTTGTGTGGGATATATTCAGGAAAAGGCCGGTTTATCCCAATCCACGATTTCGGCTTATATGAATGCCTTGAAGCAAGTGGGGTTTGTCGAGGCTGAACGTCATGGGCAATGGACATTCTATTATCGAAATGAAGAAAAAATTCAGGAATTCCTAAATGCTATGAGCAACGAATTATCGATATCCTGACGTCGCAATAGTTTTCTAAAATCAAGGAGTTGAATTATGATTGAGCAACCATTGAAGTTGCCAAACGGCACCCTATTGAAAAATCGCATTGTAAAATCCGCCATGTCTGAAGCCTTGGCAGATGCGCATAACAATACGACCGACGGGCATATCAATTTATTTGAAAGATGGGGTGAAGGCGGGGCAGCGCTTTTGATTACTGGCAATACACCCGTGGATCGTTGGCATCTGGAACATGCGGGTAATTTCGTGCTGGATGAAAAGACGGATGCTGAACAGACCAAGCGCTTAACAGCAGCAGCGAAAAAACATGGGGCAAAAATTCTAGCGCAATTGGCTCATGCGGGCCGCCAAGTGCCAGAAGCGATCAACCCGACACCCTTATCTGTTTCGGAACTAAAACTGGATTTACCGGGATATGGGCAACCCAAATCCGCAACGGAAGAAGAATTACAAGCCACAATAGCGAAATTTGTAACCTCTGCTGGCTTGGCGAAAGATTATGGATTTGATGGGGTGCAAATTCACGCCGCTCACGGCTATTTATTAAGTTCTTCCCTCTCCCCACGGATAAATATGCGTGATGATGCATGGGGTGGCTCTTTGGAAAAGCGCGCGCGTCTGGTTCTTTCCGTTGTGCGGGCGGTACGTGAAAAAGTCGGCAAAGATTTTATCGTCGCAGTGAAGCTGAATTCATCTGATTTCCAAAAGGGTGGTTTTAGTCACGAAGATAGTATCGAAACGGCAAAGATGCTTGAAAAAGAAGGGGTGGATTTCATTGAAATTTCTGGTGGGAATTTTGAAACACCTGTGGCCTATGCCCATAAATCCAAGCAGGAAAGCACAAAAATCCGCGAGGCCTATTTCCTTGAATATGCAAAAGACATTAAGGCAGCGCTAGATATTCCGGTGATGGTGACTGGTGGATTTCGTTCACGTGAAGTGATGGAAAATGCATTAACAAATGGCGATGCGGATTTAATCGGTATCGGACGTCCCTTTATCATCGATCCTGAATTTCCGAGCAAATTATTCACAGGCGACATGGATATGATTCCGGCGGTAGAACGGGATTTCCCACCTGCCCAAGATTTGCCAAGAGGCGCGGTTTTAAACTGGTTCTGTCATCAACTTGCCTTGCACGGCACCGCCGGGGACTCGGATTTATCCGTGCCTGTGGTGGAAGGGCATGAGAAATATTTGGACTATATTGAAACCTCAACTAAGAGATTGCTGGAAACCAGAGGACAATAAGCGCATTAGTAACATTTGAAAAAGCCGCCGCATATTCCAGAAGCACGGACGTACTGATCGAAAAGATAAAAGCGCTATATCCAAGATACAGCAATCTGGCTTCTTTAGAACCCAGCGCCAAAGTCATAATGGGCGAAATGGAGTGGTAATTTTAGTTTTCCAAAGCTCACAGGATCTCTGAAATTGGCTTAATTGCTACTCTCAGAGGTCGCAAATCTAATCAATGAAGCATTAGTGTTTCTGGTGATCGTTTAACAGGGTAGATTTATGAATAATCTATACCTTTATTTGTCAGCTTTATGTCTTCTACATCTTTCTGAACAATATTTCACATCATCCCACACTTTACGCCATTTCTTTCGCCAGCTGAAGGGACGTTTACAAATAATACAAGTTTTCTGGGGAAGGTTTTGTTTTTTCAATATCAAAACTTTAGGTTAAGGCCTCAAGGAAGCTTTCGCTGTCTCTTGCGATTGCCTGTTTCTTTTCATCGTTCATGCGATCATATGTTTTGTACATCATGCCTATTCGATGATTGGATTGAAGTTTTTCGCGATTACGAGAAAGAAAATCCCAATAGAGATAATTGAATGGGCAAGCATCTGGTCCATTTTTCTTGGTCACTTTGTAGCTACAGTTTTGACAATAGTTTGACATTTTCTGGATATAACTGCCCCCCGCAGCATAAGGCTTACTTGCAAGGAAGCCGCCATCTGCAAATAAGATCATACCAGTTACATTTGGTAGCTCGACCCATTCATAGGCATCGGCATAAACAATCATAAACCATTCGTTCACTTCGTCAGGGTTTATACCAGCGAGTAAAGCAAAATTTCCAAGCACCATTAACCGTTGTATGTGATGTGCATAGGCATTTTGTTTAGTTTCAAGTATGCATTGGCGCAAACAATTCATCTTTGTCTGTGCAGACCAATAAAAGGAAGGGAGTGATGCTTTTGCGTTAAAGAAATTTTGTGTGCCATAATCCGGCATTTTCAACCAATAGATACCACGTATATATTCACGCCAACCCAGTATCTGTCGAATAAATCCTTCTACAGCATTAAGCGGAGCATGACCTTTGTAATAGGCATGTTCAGCCGCGCGGATACATTCTAAAGGTAACAAGAGGCCGCAGTTCATATAGAAACTTAGATGGGAATGATACATCCACGGCTCGTTCTGTATCATGGCGTCTTGATAATCTCCGAACATAGGTAGTCTATGTTGGATAAAATGTTCAAGTACCTTCAGAGCTTGTTTGCGATCCACTGCAAAGTGAAAAGGTTTCAGATTACCGAAATGATCACCAAAGTATGAATCAACAAGATCTAAAACGTCGATTGTTATCTGATTTTTTTGGATCTTGAAAGGACTGGGGATAGATAGGGTGTCAGCAGGTGGTTTACGATTTTCGCTATCATAATTCCACTTCCCGCCAACGGGCATACCATTATCCATCAGGATATTATATCTTTTTCGCATATCTCGATAAAAATATTCCATCCGTAATTGTTTTCGATCTTTTGCCCATTGTGCAAACTCGTTTGGCTGGCAAAGAAATCTGGTGTCGGGTCTGATTTCAACTGTTATAGAAAGCTTGTCTTCCCATCCCAACATCTCAGAAAGCAAACGATATTCTCCTGGGAAAGTCAGAACGATATTCTCAATCCAATAGTTCTCGGTTATCCGTTTAACCTCGCCAAAGAGCGTTCCCGTATTATCGGCAGCGTCTATTTTGACATATTGGATATTAAAAGAGTTATCTTTTAGTTTTTTTGCAAAATGCCGCATGGCAGAGAAGAGAAAAGCGATCTTTTTCTTATGATGTTTTACATATGTTGCTTCACCTATGACTTCGCACATCAAGATCATGTCTTGATCTTTACGAAACCCCTCAAGGCATGAAATTGTTTCAGACAGTTGATCTCCCAAAATAAGATGTAAATTCCTGCTCATAATGGTAGCTCTCCTTGTTGAGCATTTCGCGAAGGTTGCTTGCGTTGGCGTATGGATCGACTCTGTTTTCTGCTGGCATGTTTTTTTACTATGCGTTGTGCAGTTTCTTTATGTGTTCGGTTTTTACGTAACCCATATAGTTGTGATGCAGCTGATTTGCGTGCTTCTGCTTCGTTTATGATTGGCATTGGATATCCGTTTAATTGAGACGGCATTTTCCAAGGTGTATGAATATAGTCATTATCCATATCTATTAATTCCGGAATCCATTTGCGTATAAAAATACCATCAGGATCGTGGTCAAGACCTTGCTTGATAGGATTGTAAATGCGGATACTATTTATACCGGTTGTGCCTGATTGCATTTGGACCTGGCTATAGTGAATACCTGGTTCATAATCAGTGAAGAGTTGCGCCAGATAAAGGGCGGGTTTTTGCCAATGAAGCCATAGGTGATAGCTGGCGAAGCTCATGAGCATGGCACGCATGCGAAAATTCAGCCAACCCGTTTCAATTAAAGCCCTCATACATGCATCGATCATTGGAAATCCGGTCCTACCTTCTTTCCAGGCAAGAAAATAGGCTTCATTGAAAAAATCTTGGCGTAAATTGTCATAAGCGGGATGCATATTTTTAAATTCGATGGAAGGATCATCTTCTAGCTTTTGTATAAAATGACAATGCCATCTCAATCGGCCAGAGAAAGATCGTATGGCGCTTGGCCAGCGACCTTTTCGATCTTTGGATAATTCTTTGAGCTTTTGTTTTCGTCTTTCGACAGCTTGAAACACTTCTTTGATGGAAATTGTCCCAAAAGCAATATGAGGAGATAAACGCGAACAGCTTTCATAGGCGGTAAGGGGGGAAGACATCTCTTTGGTGTAGCCTTCACCACGTTGATGTAAGAAACTATCCAGTAGGTGAATAGCTTCTTTTCGTCCACCAATGTTATCCTTGTTTTGAAATGAAGTATTTAGGGATAGTTCATTCGGACCCGGTATTTGATCACTTGCAATCTTTAAGGAGCAAAGTTTAGAGGGTGGATTTGAGACGTTTTCGCGCATTGTCTTATACCAGCGTCCAGACCAACCATCACGATCTTTCAAGTAGCGGATAACACCGTTTTGTGTTGGTTCATGCCAAGTAATGTGTTTTTTTTTACACCAATCTTTGACTTCAAGATCGCGTCGATATGTCCAGTGGTTCCAAGTCTCTTGATGGGAATAAATGGATTTAATCCCAAATTCATTATGCAGTTGCTGAAAGACTTCTGTTGCTGACCCAACCTTGATGATCAGGCCTTGGCCCAGCTTGGTTAAGGATTGGTTCAAATCCAAAAGACAATTTTTTAAGAATTGAAAGTGTTGAAAACTCATATCCGGCTGTCGCCACAAGTCTGGTTCAAAAATGTACAGTGGAATAACGGTTTCTGTTTCTGCTGCCCATGAAAGGGCCTTATGATCATGAATGCGCAAATCGCGTTTGAACCATACAATATTCATTGCGCAGGATACTTTAGATCAGGAAAGTCGTGCTTTGATGAACGGCCAGAAACGCGCTTCCTCCAAAGGCGGAAGCTTTTTGGTTTCAGATTTCTTTGCATAATTGTGATAACATCTTTTTCGGAGAGGTTTGTTACCGCTTTGATATCATTAAAAGATGTTTTGTCACACCAAGCCATCTCTATGATTTCGCTAATCAGGGTGGATTGATTTCTGACATCAGCCATCGTGTTATTGCTCCATGGGTCTATATCTTATTGCTTGTAGTAAGATACGACGATAGAGGCGTTTCAGATGACTTAAAGCTTGAAAATCATCGAAGTGAATATTTGAAACATTTGAAGGGGGATTCGAACGCTTGACGTGTCTAAATGGTGCCCTGAAGAAGACTCGAACTTCCACGACCATACGGTCACTAGCACCTGAAGCTAGCGCGTCTACCAATTCCGCCACCAGGGCAGCACCATTTCGTTGGGAGCGCATATGTGCTGATTTTGACGGTATTTGTCAACATTGGAAATTTGCCCATTTATAAAAAATTTCCTTTATGAAAAGGCTGTTAAGGTTGGCGAAATCATCTTTTCCAAGTATAACCTCGTATAACTAATTATATTGTGATCAGATCAGAGCATTCTGGGGAGTGAAACATGGCTTTTAACGGCAAGATGATCGTTGTTTTTGGTGGGTCCGGTTTTGTGGGCCGTTATGTGGTTCGTAAACTGGCTGCGCAAGGTTGGCGTGTGCGTGTGGCAAGCCGCGACCCGGAAGCGGGCCTTTATCTAAAAACCACGGGGGATGTGGGCCAAGTCACACCTGTGCAAGCCAATATCCGTAACGAAGCTTCTGTTCGTGCGGCGATTGAAGGTTGCGATGCAGTGATCAATCTGGTGGGTATTCTATATGAATCCGGCAAACAGAAATTTGACGAAGTGCAGGGCAATGCGTCTGCCCGTATTGCCAAAATCGCCAAAGAATGCGGCGTAGAAAACTATGTTCATATGTCTGCTCTTGGTGCTGATGCCAATAGCAAATCCAAATATGCACAATCAAAAGCCGCCGGCGAAGACGCTGTGCGTGCTGTTTACCAAGATGCGGTGATTGTGCGCCCAAGCGTGATTTTTGGCCCTCAAGACGGTTTCTTTAACCGCTTTGCTTCTATGGCGGCAACAAGTCCGGCCCTGCCTTTGATCGGGGGTGGTAAAACTAAGTTCCAACCTGTTTATGTGGGGGATGTTGCCGAAGTCATCGTGCGTGGTCTGGATGATAAATCCATGGCGGGCCAAACTTATGAGCTTGGCGGTCTTGATGTATTGTCTTTGGAAGAAGTCTATAAGGTCTTATTAAAACAAATGGGCAAGCATCGTGGTCTGGTGCCGATGCCACTGTTCCTTGCAAAGATTTTGGGTTCTGTGTTGAGCTTCTTGCCTGTACCGCCAATGACCCGTGATCAAATGATCCTGTTGGAACGCGATAATGTAGTGTCTGGTGATTTGCCGGGCTTGGCTGATCTGGGGATAGAGCCAACAACCATCGCATCTGAATTACCACATTACATGAATAGATATCGTAATGGTGGTCAATATAACCCGATCACACCATCCTAAGGATACAAAGATGCCTCATTTTCGTATTGAATATTCCCGTGATGTGGAAGAGCGTCACGATATTGGTGACGCTGTTAAAAATGCGTTTGCCGCAGGTGTGAAAACAGGGGAAATGACCGCAGATGCCTTAAAAGTACGTGCGACTCCTTATGATCATCATATGATTAATGTGGATGGTGGTAGCTTTGTGCATATGACAGTTTACCTTCTGGAAGGCCGCACCGTGGAACAGAAAGATAAGATTGGTAATATCTTATTGGAATCTCTTTCTGAGTCATTTTCAACTGTGACATCTGTCAGTATTGATTTCCGCGATATGGAAGCAGCCGCTTATAAGAAGCGCGTTCTATAAGGTCGTATTGAATTTGATAAAACAAAAAGCCGCTGGGAAATCTTAGCGGCTTTTTTATGTTTAATAATAGATGTAATACAATAGGTATCCGCCAAGGGCGATGCGGTATAACACAAAAGGCGTATAGCTTGCCCGACGTAACCATGCCATCAGAACAATGATGGTTAGCCATGCGGCGAAGAATGAAATAACCGCTGCCAGAATTGCATCATAGGTCAGGGCCATATTGCCGCTTTGCCATAATTTATAGGCGCCCAAGCTGCCTGCGGCCAAGATTGTCGGGATTGATAGAAGCATGGAAAAGCGTGCGGATTCTGCGCGTTCCATCCCCATAAAGCGTGCTGCCGTCATGGTGATGCCGGACCGACTAGTGCCCGGGATAAGGGCTAAGACCTGCGCCAAGCCAATTACTAATGCAGATGGAATGCCTAAATGTTCGGTGCGGCGGATGGTCATGCCGACTTTATCCGCAATCCAAAGCAGAATGCCAAAGCCAAGGGTTGTCCAAGCTACAACTTTAATATCGCGCAGATATCCTTCCACATAATCATAAAGGAAGAAGCCTGCCAAAACGACAGGGATGGTGCCAATGATGATGTTGACGACCAATTTGCTGTCTTTGTTGGGGCGGAAGGTGGCAAGGCGGCCTGTTCCTTTGATCATGGTCCAGACATCTCGCCAGAAATACATCATCACGGCAAAGAGGGTGCCGAAATGAACGGCAATGTCCATGGTTAGGCCTTGATCTTCGGTACCGATAAATTCACCGGTTAGGTATAAATGACCAGAGGAGCTGATGGGCAGGAACTCTGTGATTCCCTGAACCAATGCTAAAACCAGAATATAATGAAGTGCCACGCGTAACTTACCCCAAATCGCTTCTGCGTAAAGAATGAATTGATTCTATATAACATGTTCGTTTGAGCTTGCATCCAGAATGTTAGAAATATTTAGTTCCAAAATGGTACTAAAATGTGATCCCAAATTTGTGATCATTTTAATGTGAGCGTCATTTTTTTGAAAATTTAAATATTTTAGTCAACAAAGTTGACCTATTTTGCATTTTTTACTGGATTTATGCGAATGATCGCGATATGACGGGGGCATCCAAAGAGGAATTGAGGGTAATAATACTTCAAACTCTATTGGGTGCTTGAGGGAAAATTCCTCAAAAATCACTTCTCTGATTAGAAAATTCAATGGGTAGACGTCAGGGAAGTCGGGGTTAAGAAAGAAAAAAACAACCACGGTCAGGAGCACTGAAATGAGCAAAACTATGCTGAAATTTGTGGATCGCGCACGTCAAATGCCGACAAAGCGTTCTGCAGAAGATCGTTCAAAGGATTTTGGCGAAATCTATGAAGGTTTCGAAGATCAAGAAGCAAAAGATCAATCTTCGCGTTGCTCGCAATGTGGTGTGCCTTTCTGTTCTGTGAATTGCCCGTTACATAATAATATTCCTGATTGGTTGATGATGACTGCCGAAGGGCGTCTGGAAGAGGCATATGAATTATCCTCCGCAACCAATACAATGCCGGAAATCTGTGGTCGTATTTGCCCGCAAGATCGTCTTTGCGAAGGCAGTTGTGTGATTGAACAATCGGGTCATGAAACAGTGACTATTGGTTCCGTTGAAAAATATATAACGGACACCGCTTTTGAAAATGGTTGGATTGAGCCAATCAAACCAATAATCGAACGTGATCAGTCTGTCGGTATTATCGGCGCTGGTCCAGGTGGCTTTGCAGCTGCGGCGCGTTTGCGTGGTATGGGCTATCAAGTTCATATCTATGACCGCTATGACCGTGAAGGCGGCTTACTTGTTTATGGAATTCCAAATTTCAAATTGGATAAATCCGTTGTGGCCCGTCGTGCGGATTGGTTGAAAGATAGCGGTGTGACATTCCATATGGGCGTTAATGTCGGTGTTGATATGTCTTTCGAAGACATCAAATCAAAACATGATGCGGTTGTGATTGCGACAGGTGTATATAAAGCACGCAATATCAAAGCACCGGGCGTTGGTTTGAAAAATGTATTACCTGCTTTGACCTATCTAACAGCGTCCAACAAAAAAGGTTTGGGTGATGCGGTTGAAGAATATGACAATGGTGCATTAAATGCCGAAGGCAAAAACGTTGTTGTTGTAGGCGGTGGTGATACTGCAATGGATTGTGTACGTACAGCCATCCGTCAAGGCGCAAAATCTGTAAAATGCCTCTATCGTCGTGATGAAGCTAATATGCCGGGTTCCGAACGTGAAACCGCCAATGCCAAAGAAGAAGGCGTTGAATTTGTTTGGTTATCTAATCCGGAAGCCTTTGTTGGTAACGACAAAGATGAAGTGACAGGTGTACGTGCGATTTCCATGCGTTTGGGGCCGCCAGATGCAACTGGTCGTCGTCAACCACGTCCAATCGAAGGTTCTTCCACTGTTCATGATGCGGACTTGGCTATTTTGGCGCTTGGGTTTGAACCAGAAGAATTACCAACTTTATGGAACCAGCCGGAATTGCCTGTAACCAATTGGGGCACCGTCAAGGTTAATCACCGTACATCTATGACAGATATGGATGGGGTATTTGCCATTGGCGATATCGTTCGCGGGGCAAGCCTTGTGGTTTGGGCCGTAAAAGATGGTCATGACGCTGCGGATAATATCCATAAATATATGCAAGAAAAAACAGCAGCTGCAGCTGCGGAATAAGTCGGGAAGAGTAGAGGATAACGTGATGAATAAAATCAACAAAGACCTGAATGTCGTTGAAAAACATGCTCTTCAAGCGAAATATCTAGCTGAAGAAGGCATGTATCTGCCAAATATGGAAACCGCCAATTGCGGTGTTGGTATGGTGGCGGCCCTTGATGGGGAAGCACGTCGTGATGTTGTGGAAGCTGGCATTGAGGCTTTACAACAGCTTTGGCACCGTGGTGCAGTTGATGCCGATGGTAAAACAGGGGATGGTTGCGGTATCCATCTGCAAATCCCACAAGAATTCTTTAAGGACCATATCCGTCGTATGGGTCAACAACCGGGTACAGGTGCCTTGGCGGTTGGTCAGGTTTTCTTACCACGCACAGACCTTGGTAAACAGGA
This sequence comes from Curvivirga aplysinae, assembly GCF_009711445.1. GTDB lineage: Bacteria > Pseudomonadota > Alphaproteobacteria > UBA8366 > Aestuariispiraceae > Curvivirga > Curvivirga aplysinae. The sequence continues at coordinate 31,848 of NZ_SMMC01000195.1, forward strand.
ACGCGTACGTGAAATCGTAGAAAGCGAAATTATCGGCATGGGGCACCGTATTTACGGTTGGCGTCAGGTGCCAGTGAATATCGGTGTGATTGGCACAAAAGCAAATGCAACCCGTCCAGAGATTGAACAAATCCTTGTTGAAAATGCGCTAGATGTGGATGACGCACAATTTGAGGTTGATCTTTATGTGATCCGTCGTCGCATTGAAAAAGCTGTTTTAGCAGAAAATTTAACAGAAGCTTATATCTGTTCTCTGTCTTGTCGTTCTGTGATTTATAAAGGCTTGTTTTTGGCGGAAGAATTGACAGCTTTCTATCCGGATTTATTGGATGAGCGTTTTGTATCCAACTTTGTGATTTATCACCAACGCTATTCTACAAATACTTTCCCAAGTTGGCCTTTGGCACAGCCATTCCGTGTTTTGGCACATAATGGTGAGATCAATACCCTGCTTGGTAACGTGAACTGGATGAAATCTCATGAAACACGCATGGATGATCCTGTTTTCGGCGAACATGTAGAAGACATCAAGCCAATCATCCAACCAGATAGTTCTGATAGTTCCGCATTAGACGCCGTATTTGAGGTATTGGTGCGTACCAAACGTCAATTGCCAGAAGTGAAATCCTTGTTGATGCCGGAAGCTTGGGAAAATTCCAAAGCTGTGCCACAGAACCACAAAGATTTCTATGCTTATGCAAATAGTGTGATGGAGCCATGGGATGGTCCGGCGGCGGTTTGTGCTTATTCTGGCCGCTGGTTATTGGCGGGTCTTGACCGTAACGGTTTACGTCCTTTGCGCTATGTGGTGACAGGTGATGGTCTTTTGATCGTTGGGTCTGAAGCGGGCATGGTGAAAGCGGATGAGAAAACCGTTGTTGAGAAGGGGCGCGTAGGTCCAGGTGATATGCTGGCGGTGAACCTTGAAGAGGGTAAGCTATATAATGACCGTGAATTAAAAGATATGGTTGCTGGCCTTGCCCCATTTGGGGATTGGGTGAAAAACATCACAACTCTGGAGCAGCTAGGTTCTGAACCTGTTGGTACCATCGGCGGTCTGGATAAAGCGGAATTACGTCGTCGCCAAGTGATTGCTGGTTGGACGATGGAAGAGCTTGAATTGATCTTGCAACCGATGTTGGAAGACGGCAAAGAAGCCACTGGTTCAATGGGTGATGATACGCCTGTTGCGGTTTTAAGTGAAAAATATCGTGGTCTTCACAATTATTTCCGTCAAAACTTCTCTCAGGTAACAAACCCGCCAATCGATAGTTTGCGTGAACGTCCGGTGATGAGTTTGTCCACACGTTTAGGTAACTTGGGTAACATTCTTGAAGAAGATGCCAACCAAGTGAAAATCCTGCAACTGGATAGCCCGGTTCTGTTGAATGGCGAATATGAAGCCATGCGTAAAAACCTTGGTGATACCGTTGCTGATCTCGATTGTGTGTTTGATCCCAAATCAGGCCCATCTGCGTTGCGTGATGCGGTCTATGCATTACAACAACAAGCGGAAGATGCTGTACGTCGCGGGGCCGCACAACTTGTGTTGACCGATGAAAAAGTGGGTCCTGACGCAGCCCCAATTCCAATGATCTTGGCTGTCGCTGCGGTTCATACCCATTTGGTAAAATCCCAATTGCGTACATTTGTTAGCTTGAACGTACGTTCTGGTGAGGCACTGGATGTCCATTTCTATGCTGTCTTGGTTGGTGTTGGTGCAACATCCATCAACGCTTACATGACTATGGAAGTCATTGCAGATCGTCATGCCAAAGGGTTGTTAGGTGATATCAGCCTTGAAAAGGCGATGTTGAACTACAAAAAATCCATCGGTGATGGCTTGTTAAAAATCATGGCGAAAATGGGTATTTCCATTATCTCATCTTATCGTGGTGGATATAACTTTGAAGCTGTCGGTCTGTCCCGCAGCTTGGTTGCGGAATTCTTCCCGGGTCTTCCAAGCCGTATTTCCGGTATTGGTCTATCTGGTTTGCAAAGCCAAGTGATTGCCCAACATGAAAAAGCTTATCTTGCCGCGGCAGCAACATTGCCAGTTGGTGGTTTTTATCGTTACCGTAATGGCGGGGAAAAACATGCTTGGGAAGCAGGCTTGATCCATACATTGCAAACGGCGGTTTCTACAGATTCTTATGCAACTTACCTGAAATATTCCAAAGGTTGTCATAGCGGTGCGCCGGTGAATTTACGTGATTTATTGGATTTTGAAAAAATTCAGGCACCGATTTCTGTTGATGATGTGGAATCTATCACTGAAATTCGAAAGCGTTTGGTGGCGCCGGGTATTTCCCTTGGTGCATTGAGCCCAGAAGCCCATGAAACAATCGCCATCGCCATGAACCGTATCGGTGCGAAATCTGACTCTGGTGAGGGTGGTGAAGATGCGAAACGTTATAAGCCCTATAAAAATGGCGATAACGCCTCTTCTGCGATCAAGCAGGTGGCCTCTGGTCGTTTCGGTGTGACAGCTGAATATCTAAATAATTGTAAAGAAATTGAGATCAAAGTTGCCCAAGGCGCAAAACCGGGTGAAGGGGGTCAGTTACCGGGCTTTAAAGTTTCTGGTGTCATCGCAAAACTTCGTCATGCGACAGAAGGCGTCACATTGATCAGTCCGCCTCCACATCACGATATCTATTCTATCGAAGATTTGGCGCAGTTGATCTATGACCTAAAGCAGATCAACCCAGATGCCTCCGTTTGTGTGAAATTGGTGGCCCGTGCGGGCATTGGTACAATTGCCGCAGGCGTGGCAAAAGCCCATGCGGATAGCATCATGATTTCCGGTCATTCAGGTGGTACAGGGGCTAGTCCACAAACATCCATCAAATATGCGGGTCTTCCGTGGGAGATGGGCTTGGCAGAAGCGCATCAGGTATTGAGTTTGAACGGCCTTCGTCACAAAGTACGCTTGCGTACAGATGGTGGTTTGAAAACAGGTCGTGACGTTGTAATTGCTGCGATTTTGGGTGCTGAGGAATTCGGTCTTGGAACTGCAACATTGGTGGCTATGGGTTGTATTATGGTGCGTCAATGTCACTCCAATACATGTCCGGTTGGTGTATGTACCCAAGATCCAAAGATGATCGATAAGTTCGTTGGCACACCTGAAAAAGTTGTTAACTTGTTCAGTTTTGTAGCGGAAGAAGTTCGTGAGATTTTGGCAGAACTTGGTGTGTCTTCTCTAAACGAAGTGATTGGTCGTACAGACTTGCTTCGTCAGGTAAGCCGTGGTGCAGCGCATTTAGATGACCTTGATTTGAACCCGTTACTGGCGCGTGCAGATGCAGGTCCAGAAGGCATGATCTGTACTTTGGATGGTCGTAACGATGTGCCTGAAACATTGGATGCACAAATGATTGAAGATGCAGAAAATCTCTTTGATCGTGGTGAGAAGATGCAACTTCAATATAACATCCGTAATACGTATCGTGCGATTGGTACCAAAATCAGTTCCAAAATCACTCGTCAATTTGGTATGGCGAAATTGAACCCGGGTCATTTGACCGTGCGTATGCGTGGTTCTGCAGGTCAATCTTTAGGCGCCTTTGCCGTACAAGGGTTGAAGCTGGAAGTGATCGGGGATTCAAACGATTATGTGGGTAAAGGACTATCAGGTGGCAGCATCGTGGTACGTCCAATCGCAACAAGTCCTTTAGAAAGCCATAAAAACACCATCATTGGTAACACATGTATGTATGGTGCGACGGCCGGAACACTTTATGCGGCGGGTCAGGCTGGCGAGCGCTTTGCGGTACGTAATTCTGGTGCGACAGCGGTGATTGAAGGCTGTGGATCTAATGGTTGTGAATATATGACAGGTGGTCGCGTGATGATCCTTGGTAATGTTGGTGACAACTTTGGTGCAGGTATGACAGGCGGCATGGCATTTGTGTTGGATCGTGATGGCAGCTTTGAAGAACGCATTAATCCGGAAACTATCGGCCTTTATAGCCTAGAGAATGACTATTGGGCGGATCAATGTAAATCCATGCTCGAAGATCATTATCGTGAAACACATTCCAAATGGGCAGATACATTGCTGTCTGAATGGGATCGTGTACGTGGCATGTTCCGTCACGTGGTGCCACATGAAATTCTAGACAAGCTGGAACAGCCTGTTGAAACAGTTACCCCAACTGTAGGAGCAGCTGAGTAAGAAGACCCCTTTTTACTCAATTAAAGTTGTTCTCTCAGAACATACTGGCCCTGTCTCTTCGGAACAGGGCCGTTTTTTCTTTTGAGATGAGATAAAGATAGATGCGTTATTCTTTGCTTCTATCATGGAAATCATCAAGCGCGTCTTGTAGGATTTTAGCGACTTGTGGTTTAGACTTTGGAACAGCAAGGTAACGTTGCACATATTCAAGTGGTGGTATCACCTCTTCAAACATGCCTTCTATATTTTGTTGTCTTGCGGCTTCTTCGAGGACATTTCTATCACCAATGATTAAATCGACCCGCTTATTGCGTAGTTTTTGCAACAGCATTTTGTTCGTGACCGTTGAATATTGCATATTTTCAATGCATTTCGCATCCTCAATGATTACGGGGTAGCGATAGCCAGAAATCGCCCCAATGCTATATGGCGATAGATCACAGATAGATTCCCAAGATTTTATTTTTGTATCACTTTTTCTGCCCCAGATAACAGTAGGGCTACCTTTCGGGGTGATTGGACCAACCAGATGATATTTTTTTGTACGTTCTTCGGTGTAACGCCATGGGATAGAGGCATCTACCATTGCTTTATCCGTTAAGACGATTGTTCGCTTCCATGGATGGGCCGTTAAGTTGAATTTGATTTTTTTGCTTTCCAAGGCTTCTTTTAAGGTATGCATAAGAATACCGGAAGCTATGCCATCACGATTTTGATAGGTGAATGGCGAAAAATCACCATCGTAACTGATCTCTAAAACTAATAAATTATTATCCGATGCTTTCCCAATATTAGGATTGAACACGGTAACAGTTACAAATAGTAGTGTCAGAAACCAAAATTTATAAATCATTGCATGTTTCATTGGTTTATCAATGCTGTCTATCTGTATTATAAGACTAC
>NZ_SMMC01000113.1 GCF_009711445.1 Curvivirga aplysinae
TTGCAATAAAGAATTGATTACTTATATGATCAGAAGATCAAACTTGCTTATATAGGGTATGAAATGACAGAAAATACGCCAAAACTGGATGCTTCTGATAGCTTGTTAGAATTGACTTCTGAAATCGTGGCTGCACATGTATCTAACAATTCTGTAAATGCGGAAGAGTTGCCTGCCTTGATTGAACAAGTTTATTCTACCCTAGCCAATGTAGGGTCAGGTGGTGATGCAATTGATGATGATCAACCTATCACCGCGGTGCCTATTAAGAAATCAATTACACCGGATTATATTATTTGTCTGGAAGATGGAAAGAAGCTTAAAATGTTGAAGCGCCATCTGAAAACAGCATATGATATGACCCCGGAAGAATATAAAGAACGTTGGGGGTTGCCAGCTGATTATCCGATGGTTGCACCCAACTATGCTAAACAACGATCCAAGTTGGCGAAAAAAATTGGATTAGGAACTCGATAGTCTTTTTTAACCCGGTCTTGAAAATATCCGAACAAAGAGTAGTCTGACGCAAAAAATTTTATATAGAAATGGATGATTTAAGAATGTCTGAAGTTAATACCACAGCTGATCCGCAACGTGTCGAACGTCTTTGTCAGGAAAAAGGATTGAAGATGACAGAGCAGCGTCGTGTAATTGCACGCGTTTTATCTGAATCTGTTGACCATCCGGATGTTGAATTATTGTATCAACGTGCTGTTGAGATTGATGACGGTATCTCTATTGCGACAGTTTATCGGACTGTGCGTTTGTTGGAAGAAGCAAATATATTAACAAAGCATGAATTTGGTGACGGTCGTGCCCGTTATGAGGAAGTATCAGAAGATCATCACGATCATTTGATTAACGTCGAAACGGGAGAGGTGATAGAATTTCATAATGAAGCCATTGAGAAGTTACAAGAAGAGGTGGCCAGACAGCTAGGCTTCAAGCTGGTGGATCACCGTCTCGAATTATACGGCGTGCCACTTGATAGTAAAAAATCACGTTAAATTTGGGGAAATATTGGGATTGTGGAGTGGAATTTGGTCGATTTTAACCAAACCGTTATATTTCTGCCACATAACGAAAACAAAATGGGCATAAATCTTTCTTTAAAGAAGGGAACATATCAGTTTGGTATGATCCCTGGATGGAGGAAGATTTATGGCTATTCTAGATGCAGACTTTCAGTATATGCCTGAAGGTCATACTTTTGCAGATGTTTCCGGCTTTGAGCCAATCCGAATGGGGAATTTAGAGATTTCCATTACTGAAGATCCGGAAGTTATCTATGCCGCCCAACAATTACGTTATGAAGTTTTTTATGAAGAAGGAAATGCAACGCCATCCTCTTCAGCTAAAATCATGCGTTTGGACCGTGACAGATTTGATGCTGTCGCAGAACATCTTGTTGTGATCGATCATGATCATGCCGAAGGTGAAAAAGTCGTTGGAACATATCGCTTATTGCGCAAAACACATGCGAATAAATTGGGTGGATTTTACACATCCCATGAATATGACATTGGCGCGCTTGTCGGTACCGGAAAAAATTTATTGGAATTGGGTCGTTCCTGTGTCCACAGAGATTACCGCAATAAAAAGGTAATGGATTTATTGTGGCGTGGTCTGGCGGAGTATGTATTGCAGTATGATATTGATTTCATGTTTGGTTGTGCAAGCTTCCAAGGCGTTGAGATCGATAGGTATCGTGAAACATTATCCTATCTACATCACTTCCATATGGCGCGCATGGAAATTCGCCCTCGCGCATTGCCAAATCAATATGTGCCGATGAATTGGATGCCAATGGAAGAGATTGATCCAAAACGTGCCATCAAAGCTGCGCCGCCATTGATCAAAGGTTACTTACGTGCGGGAGCTGTCGTTGGTGATGGTGCTGTGGTTGATCAGCAATTTGATACAACAGATATCTGTATCATTGTTGAGACGGAGCGTATGTCAAATCGATATAAGAAGCATTATATTAAATAGTTCTGATAATAGGCATGTTTCTCATGTCTTTATTCTTGGTGAAAAAAGCGAACTAATGTAAGCTTAATGTAAGTTCAGCCTTTAAGGTTGGGGTTGTTTGAAATGTAACAGGTATCTTTATTTATCTTGTTGATTTTAAACAATATTATGGTGAAAAGTTCGTTTTTTTAGATCTGGGAGAGTCCTCTGGAAGCACAGTTTTTCCAAATTATCTCTAGTCTATGGTGCAGTCTTTGTTTGACTTTGCCCCCTAAAAGGCCGTATGGCAAGGCATTGAAAATGTCAGCGCGCCTTTTGAGCCGCCGAAATTTACGGTTTTACCGACTTTCGATACAATTAAAAACGAAACTCTCTGCCCATATTGCGGAGGATGTTTTTTATTCGAGGTTTATTATTCCTCAAGATGTGCAGCTGACAAAATTTAAACACTATAGACCTGTGTTGGGGTCACTGATTTTGTCAGAGCCTGAGGAACAGCCGTTATGACCGCGCAATTAGACATGAACCAGACTGAAGCAACAAAGAAGAATAACAAAAAACTATTCATCAAGACCTATGGATGTCAGATGAACGTGTATGATAGCCAGCGTATGGCTGAAGTATTGTCGCCGGTTGGCTATGAATTGTCTGAAACTATTGATGACGCTGATATGGTGATCATGAATACATGTCATATCCGTGAAAAAGCGTCGGAAAAAGTTTATTCCGAAATTGGTCGTATCCGTAAACATCAGGAAAAGAAAGCGGCCGATGGTGGGCGTATGCTGCTTGCTGTAGCTGGTTGTGTGGCGCAGGCAGAAGGTGAAGAAATTATGAGCCGTGCGCCGGAAGTTGATATGGTATTTGGTCCACAAACCTATCATCGTCTACCTGAAATGGTTGCCAAGGCATCACGTGCTGCGGGCCAAAAGATTTTAGATACGGATTTTCCTCCAGAAGATAAGTTTGACCATTTACCAGATGAAACCAAATCTGAAGGCGTTACAGCGTTCCTGACCATTCAAGAAGGCTGTGATAAATTCTGTACCTTCTGTGTAGTTCCTTATACACGTGGTGCTGAATCTTCCCGAAACGTGACATCAATTGTGGCAGAAGCGAAGCGTCTTGTGGCGAGCGGTGCGCGTGAAATTACGTTGCTTGGTCAAAATGTAAATGCTTTTCATGGTCAAGGCAGAGATGGAAGTGAATGGGGATTAGGCCGATTGGTCCGTCATCTGGCTGACAAAGTGGATGGATTGGACCGCATTCGTTATACAACAAGTCATCCACGTGATATGGATGATGATTTGATTGCGGCACATGGGGAATTACCTCATTTGATGCCTTATTTGCATTTACCTGTTCAATCGGGTGCAGATAATATGTTGGCGGCGATGAACCGTAAACATACGGCCAAAGAATATATGGAATTGGTTGAAAAACTATTTAAGGCGCGTCCTGATTTGGCTTTGTCTTCTGATTTCATTGTCGGTTTCCCGGGGGAAACCAAACAAGATCATGCGGATACAATTCGTTTGGTATCTGAGGTTGGATTTGGGGCTGGTGCTTTTTCTTTCAAATATTCCGAGCGCCCAGGAACACCTGCTGCAGCGTCTGAAATGCAAGTGGCGGAAGAGGTTAAAGATGAACGTTTGGCAGGGTTGCAGCAATTGTTGAATGCACAGCAGCAAGCCTTTAACGAATCTATGGCGGGCAAAACAATTCCGGTTCTATTTGAAAAACCGGGTCGCGAGAATGGTCAAATGATGGGACGTTCCCCATATTTGCAACCTGTCCATATTCAAGGGCCGGAGAGCCTAGTTGGGCAAATTATCGATTGTAAGATTGATCATGTGAAAGGTCATAGCTTATTTGGTGAAGCTGTTGAACCTTTTGTTGAAAATGAACAGGAAAGGGCGATCGCTTGAGCAAAGTAAATTCATCCGGGACCAACGGATCGGGGCAAGAAGCCCCAAGTGCTGAATATCTTGAATTTGAAGATAACAAATTATTACCGGAACTCTACGGTGAGCATGACAAACATCTGGTGCAAATCGAAAAAGCATTAGGTATTTCGCTAGTTAATCGAGGAAATCAGCTAGCAGTATCAGGTCCACAGGATGCAATTGAGGTTGCTGTTTCTGCCCTTGAATCCCTATATCGACGTATTGAATCTGGTCAGCCGATTGAAAAAGCGGATGTGACAGCAGCAATTCGTATGATTGATGAGCCTAAAAACTTGTTTGGCGAACAGGAAACGATGATCCGCACGCCAAAGAAACAATTGGTTGCGCGTACACCGACCCAAGCACATTACATCAATGGTATGACCCATAACGATTTGAGTTTTGGATTAGGGCCTGCAGGAACCGGTAAAACCTATATTGCTGTTTGTAAAGCGGTTTCCATGTTGATGGCGGGCAAGGTTGATAAGATTATTTTGTCACGTCCTGCGGTAGAAGCGGGTGAAAATCTCGGTTTCTTACCGGGGGATATGAAGGAAAAAGTCGATCCCTATATGCGCCCGATTTACGATGCCCTTTACGATACATTGCCGGGGGATCAGGTAAACCGAAAGATTGAAATGGGGATTATTGAAATCGCCCCATTGGCTTTCATGCGTGGACGTACATTGAAACATTCCTTTGTCTTGCTGGATGAAGGGCAAAATGCCACCCCTGTTCAAATGAAAATGTTCTTAACCCGTTTGGGGGAAGGTAGCCGTATGGTCATTACTGGTGATTTATCACAGGTCGATTTACCACGTGGACAGAAATCTGGCTTACGAGATGCTGTTGAAACCTTGCAAGGGATCAAAGGGATTTCATTTACCCGCTTCTCAGAAGAAGATGTGGTGCGTCATCCATTGGTGTCCAAAATTGTTAAAGCTTATGACAATCGTCTACGTATTGATCATCCGCCACAGGAAGATTAAAGCGAGAATGTGACGGTAATGTCCGAACTAGATATTGATATTATTAGAAATGCGGATCATTGGCCTGACTCCATGGATACGGTTGTGTTAAGGGCATCAGAATATGTCTGGGAACACGCACCTGAAGGGGCGGCACAAGATCGCATGGGGGAATTGGCTATTACCCTTTCTGATAATGATCAGGTACAGGCTTTAAACCGAGATTGGCGTGGTAAAGATAAGCCAACCAATGTTTTATCTTTTGCCGCCGAAGAAGGCGATGAGTTTGAATTAGAAGATATGCCACCCGAAATGGTTGCAGAAATGCCACGGCTTCTGGGTGATATTATCTTGGCATATGAAACGGTCTTGCAAGAAGCAGAGACGCAGGGCAAACTTTTTGAGCATCATTTGACACATTTGGTGATGCATGGGGTTTTACATCTCCTTGGCTATGACCATATAGAAGAGAATGAAGCAGAAGAAATGGAAGCATTGGAAACGGCTTATCTGGCTGAATTCGGTATTTCCGATCCATATATAGAAGGTTTTGAAGCCCCCGAATAATCGGGTGTAACCTAAGACGAAGGAAAAGATGACTGATAAATCGGCATCGGCATTAGACGACGAAGATGCGTCGAGATATTCTAGCCAACCTAGCCAGCAACCAAAAAAAGCTGGTGTAAAATCTGTATTAAAAGGCCTGTTTAGTAGAAATGGGGATTCCCATCTACGGGATACATTCGAAGAAATTCTTGATGAGATTGACGATCAGGATATGCCAGGAACCAGTCTTGGGGCGGGTGCTAAGGAAATTCTTGAAAATATTATTAAGGCAGGGGATGCCACTGCAGAAGACGTGATGGTGCCGCGGGCTGATATTGATTCAATCGAAGATAACACCCCACTTTTGGATGTGATTTCCATGATGGTGGAAATGCCTCATTCCCGATATCCAATTTATCATGATACACCAGACCATGTAATTGGTATGGTGCATATCAAAGATGTATTACGCGTCCTGAAAGAAAGATCAGAAACAGGAAAGATGGATACGGATTTTTCCTTATCGTCGATCCGACGTGAAGTTATGTTCGTTGCCCCGTCAATCCGCGTTTTGGATTTATTGGTTGAGATGAGAGAAAGCCGCCGTCATATGGCTTTGATTGTAGATGAATATGGCGGCGTTGACGGCTTGATTACGATTGAAGATTTGGTTGAGGAAATTGTTGGTGATATCGTGGATGAACACGATGAAGAAGATACCTCGCAATTAACTTTAATGCCGGATGGAAGTTATCGTGTGGAAGCACGCTTTGAAATCGAAGATTTTGAGGAAAAGATTGGAAAGTTCCTTAATGATGAAGAACGGGATGAAGATATCGACACTATGGGTGGCTTCATCTTCAATTTACTTGGACGTGTGCCAACCCGGGGTGAATTGGTGCATCATCCGGAATCTGGCCTGGAATTTGAAATAACGGATGCAGACCCGCGTCGTATTAAGAGAATGCGTATTCGGGGTACGGAAAATCTGACCAAATAATCAAATACAGGGTTGGGGAAGATGCATAAATTCATGACGATTTTGGGTGGTCTACAGGTCGCATCCATTAAAAAGAAAATGTTGCTTGGGGTCGTTGCCGGTGCAGTTATGGTATTGGCATTGCCACCTTATTATATCTATCCAATTTTATTTGCAGCTTTTCCGATTTCTGCATGGTTAGTGGCGGCCGCTAGGACCAAGAAGCAAGCCTTTTGGACCGGATGGGCGATTGGATTTGGATATCTCGTTTTCGGTCTATATTGGATCAGCCATGCATTGATTATCTTTTCCGATGATTTTTGGTGGATGGTGCCCTTTGCAGCGATTGGTTTACCAGCCTTCCTTGCCATTTACACAGGTTTGGCTGGTTTATCAGTTTATTGGTTAAAATCTGTACCTGCCCGCATTTTAGGATGGGGGGCGGCCTGGCTGGTGGCTGAATGGTTACGTGGCACCATGTTGACCGGTTTACCATGGAACCTGATTGGTCAAAGTTGGGGCATGTTGAATGAGATGACCCAACTTGCCGCCTATATCGGAATTTATGGGATTAGCCTATTGGTTGTTGTGGCGGCAACGACATTTGCTTTGATCCCATTTAGTCTACCAAAGGTTCAGAAAGCTTTGTTGGCAATCGCTATTTTGATACCTGTTGGGTCCTACGGATTTGGGGCGTATCGATTAAATACGGCTGAAGATGTAAATGCGAGCGAGGCCTTTGGCATGCGTATGGTTCAATCTGGTATCCCGCAAAAAGAAAAATGGGATCGCAAATATAGCCGGCGTAATTTTGATCTTCATTTAAGTCTATCTATAAAAGATCGTCCGGATTGGGTGCGTACAATCATTTGGCCAGAAACAGCGGCAGCATTTATGTTGGCCGAAGATAAACTGGCATTAGATACAATCGGTTTGTTGTTACCGCCTGACGGGGTTTTATTGACAGGCGCGCCACGTCGTGAGTTTGTCTCAGAAGATATAGATCCTCAAGGCGTGAAACTATACAACTCTATGCTGGCGGTTGATAAAACAGGTCAGGTCTCTGAAGTTTATGATAAGGCGCATCTGGTGCCATTCGGTGAATATGTGCCGTTGAAGGAAATTCTACCGATAGATAAAGTGACGCAAGGGGCCGTAGATTATTCATCTGGCCCGGGGCCCAGAAGTTTGAATATTAACGGTCTTCCAATGGTAGGGCCTTTGATCTGTTATGAAGTCATTTTCCCAGCACAGGTCGTTAATGAAATACAGCCACCAGAATGGTTGTTAAACTTAACGAATGACGCATGGTATGGTCGCACATCAGGCCCCTATCAGCATTTGGAAATCACCAGATTACGTGCGATTGAGGAAGGCATTCCAGTTATTCGTTCCGCTAATACAGGTATTTCTGCGGTGATTGATCCTTATGGTCGGATTTTACAATCTATTCCGCTAGAAGAAAGTGGGGTTGTAGATTTTTACCTTCCAAATGCGATTAGTGAGAAAACAGTATTCCATACGGTTGGGAATAGTATCTTTGGCGGATTACTGGCAATATGGGTTATACTTCTGATCGTTATGCAAAGACGGAAAAATTGAATTTCCATTTTAATGGATAGAATTTTGATTGCGAAATTCTTTCGGACTTACACCAATTTTCTTTTTAAACAAGCGAGAGAAATATTGCGGATATTCAAATCCCAATTTATAGGCGACTTCAGAAACAGTTGTATTATTAGCCAGTAGCAGATCTTTTGCTTCATCCAATAAATATAGATGGATATGTTCTTGGGCCGCTTTCCCTGTTTCCGCTTTCAGCGTATCACTTAGATAGCGTGGAGATACATTCATCTCTGCAGCAATATCTTCGATCTTGGGCATGCCGGATGCTGTAAAACGGCCATCATCAAAATAAGATTGGATGGCTGTCTGGAAACGTTCAGAAATTTCGTTCGACAGTTCTGCGCGGTTTAAAAACTGACGTTTATAATATCGGTTTGAATATTTAAGTAATGTATCTAGTTGAGACAGGATCAGTTCCTTACTGAATTCATCTGGATTTCCTTTATATTCATCATGAATATTTTGCATCAAACCACGCATCATCTTTTCCTCTTTTGGGGAAAGATGAAGGGCTTCATTCACCGTATATGAAAAGAAACCATATTTCTTGATGCTGTCGCGGATAGGATGTCCTTTGAAGAAATCTTCATGGATTGCGATAATAATTGCGTCTCGGCTAACCACGACATTATTGGCCTGCATAACTTGACGAGGGGCAGTGAACATCATGGAGCCATTATCGAAGTCATATTTAGTACGCCCGTAATAGATTTCACCGGAAATAACGCGTTTGATCGCAATCGTGTAAAAGTCGGATGTATAACTGATACCGCTGGTTGCACAGGCTGCAACATTTTGATCTTCCCCCCCGAATTGATCCACGTGACAAACACCAAAAAACGGATGTTCCGGGCGCTCATGCCCAATAAAATCGGCAAATTCACTGATAGATTTAAAGTGAAACATTGGTTCTGTCATAATGCACCTGATTGTTTTTGTTTTCTTATCCTATCATATAGGAAGAAAAATAAGAAATGGCAGCCCCTAAGCAGGGAAGAATGGGAAATGGGGCTGCCATTTAGTTGGCTTTAAACGATGCTAAAGCCGGATTTTGTAAACGGAAGGTCGGTGATCCGTTTACCTGTTTTTGCGAAAATCGCATTTGCTACCGCAGGTCCTGTTGGTGGAACAGATGGTTCCCCCACACCCGTTGGTGCTTCGTTAGATTGGACGATAATCACGTCGACTTCTGGCATTTGGCTGATACGAAGTGGTTCGTAATCAGGGAAGTTTTCCTGATCAACCACACCTTCTGTCATAGTGATCTCATTTTGGGCAATGGCCCCTAAAGCGAAACCTACGCCACCTTCCATTTGCGCTTTGACCACATCGGGGTTTACCGCGACGCCGCAATCAACAGCCACATGGATTTTGTTCACAGATACGTCTGTCTCATCTTCCACAGAAACATCAGCAATAATGGCGACATATGTGTTGAATGAGAAATGTGCCGCAAAGCCACGCTTATCACCTTTTGTCCATCCTGCTGCTTTAGCGACTTCCTTAATCACACCTGCAAGGCGTGCTTGTTGAGGGTTCGACATATCCAGCATGGAAAGGCGTAATTCAACGGGGTCTTGATCAGTGGCTGTTGCCAACATATCCAGCATGCTTTCCATTGCATAAGCTGTATGGGTATGACCCACAGAACGCCACCATAAAACAGGCATTGGTGTTTCATAATCGCTTAATCCAACCGATTGATTTGGAATATTGTAAAGAGGATGTGCAACACCTTCTACTGAGGTGTGATCTAATCCATTTTTCACCAAGAATGGCTCAAACGCAGTTCCCTTGACAATGGATTTTAGGGAAAGACGATGATCCCACCCAACAATCTTGCCATCTGCATCCAGACCGATGGAAGCTTTATGGGCGGCCATTGGACGATAATATCCGCCTGCAAGATCATCTTCGCGGCTCCATACCAACTTGACTGGTGTTCTTCCGCCTAAAGCAGCAAATGCCAATGCGGCTTCCATATGGTAATCAGATTGGGCATTGGCACGACGGCCAAAGGAACCACCCGCATATACGGTTTTAATTTCGACTTGCGAGGCTTCCAACCCAAGAACATGGGCAACAACACCCTGTGTCATGGTTGGGAATTGGTTACCATCAATGATACGCACGCCATTATCTGTTGCTTCGATCACACAATTCATTGGTTCCATAGGGGCATGAGCCAAGAATGGGAAGGTGAAATCAGCTTCAACTTTGCGATCAGCACTAGCAACCATAGGAACCACTTGATCCGTGGTTTGCTCATGGGCTTGGAATTGAGGTTTATCAAGCAAACGTACATGTTCTGCTAAGGCTTCATCTGATCCACGGTTATCCGCATTGCTGAAGTCCCATTCTACGGATAATGCTTCGCGTGCTTTAAGGGCTGCCCAAGTATTTTTGGCATATACGGCAACACCTGCTTTGGTCGGTAATTCACGTGCACCGATAAAGCCGTTTACTTGAGAGGCTTCTGAGGCATCAAATGACTTAACTGTGCCACCAAATTTAGGACTGCGCTGGATCACGGTGTAAACCATACCAGGCACTTTTACATCCATTGCAAAAGTGGCGGTGCCATTTGTTTTTGCATAGCTGTCTTTGCGTGGCAGGTCGATTTTCCCAATCAAATTGAATTGATCTGGAGTTTTAACCGTCGGGTTTTCAACAGGTGTGAGTAGGGCAGCTTGATTAATGAATTGGCCAAAATGCGCTTGGTTTGATCCACTGATGAGCATGCCTTTTTCGACTGTGATATCAGATGGTGACACATTCCAGCTTTTTGCGGCTGCGCGGACTAAAAGATCGCGGGCTGCGGCACCAGCTTGGCGATATTGCATGAAGGAGTTTGCGATTGCTGTTGAGCCGCCTGTACCTTGCATACCAAAGAATAGGTTCTTGTATTTATCGGTATCAGCAGCGGCGAAATCGGTTTCAACCTTTGACCAATCTGCATCTAGCTCTTCCGCAACCAAAGTTGTCAGACCAGTTGTCGTACCTTGACCCATTTCAAAATGTTTAATGATAACAGTTACAACGCCATCATTATCAATACGTACAAATGGGTTGATGTCTGTTGATTGACTACCTGCGGCGGCTAAAACGCCTTTGGAATTCATCCCAATAACAAGGGCTGCTGCACTTGCGGCAGACGCTTGCATAAATCCACGACGGGAAAGATTAACACCCATGATTATGCCTCCAATCGTGTGGATGCCAGTTTAATGGCATCTTTAATACGTACATAAGTTGCACAACGGCATGCATTACCATCCATATAATCATCGATTTCTTCATCAGATGGTGATGGGTTTTCAGTCAGAAGACCAACTGCCGACATAATCTGACCGGATTGACAATATCCACATTGGACAACATCTTTTTCACG
This sequence comes from Curvivirga aplysinae, assembly GCF_009711445.1. GTDB lineage: Bacteria > Pseudomonadota > Alphaproteobacteria > UBA8366 > Aestuariispiraceae > Curvivirga > Curvivirga aplysinae. The sequence goes on from NZ_SMMC01000113.1 coordinate 11,428, forward strand.
CCAAGCTGTTTGTACTGCCATGGCAACTTTATCGTTAAGGCCTTCAATTGTGGTAATTTCGCTACCAACTGCGTCTTCGATAGTTGTTTGGCAAGAACGTGTTGGTTCACCATCTACATGAATGGTACATGCACCACAAGATGCCACACCGCATCCAAATTTAGTGCCTGTCATATCGAGTTCATCGCGGATCACCCATAACATTGGTGTGTCTGGATCCGCCTCAACGCTACGGGTTTCCCCATTAATTTTGAGATCGTATTTCATCAGTCGCTCCTCTGGTCCTGATACGGTATTCGGTGGAAGCGGCCTTTTGCGGCTCTAATTCCCTATAAACTGAATAATAGATATAGGAAGTATA
>NZ_SMMC01000178.1 GCF_009711445.1 Curvivirga aplysinae
CTCATATATACCTAGACCCTCTATGCGTCAAGTGCTATGCAACAAAAATCATTTTTTGTATAGTAGAAATATAAAAAGATAAAATAGGTCGGGTATGAACACAGAGAAAATTTGGTCAGACTATAAAAATGAATTAACATTTTACATCAAAAGTAAAGTATCAAATGATCACGATACGGAAGAACTTTTGCAAGAAATACTCATGCGTATCCATTCAAAACACCATACCCTACAATCATCAAAATGCTTAAAAACATGGATATATCAAATTTCTAAGAATGCGATTATTGATTTCTATCGAAGAACCAAAAACACCTCTACCCCATATTGTGAAAGCCTATATCAATACACAGAAATCGAGCATCCATTCACAGAATGTCTTATACCACTCATAAAAACTCTCCCCCTTGAGAAACAAGAATTACTATTAGCAATTGATATCCAAGAAATCCCACAGAAAGAATATGCTGAACATATTGGAATAAGTTATTCGACCTTAAAGTCTCGCGTACAAAAAGCACGTGAAGAACTTAGACACGCTTTTGATAACTGTTGTCATATGAGTTTCGACATGAACAATAAGGTAATTGATTACAAAATTAAAAAGGGTGTAAAACCACCGTCCGATAACGACTCATAATCAATATGATAAATATTAATCATCTCAACCAATTTGCCTAACAGAACAAATAAATTTCATTTAATTTTCGTCTTATGAGTTCCTGCTACGTCTTTATAAGAAAGTAACAGGAGATAAATTATGTTTTTTGACGGTAAACATTCAGAAACATCAAATAAATTCATTAAAAATAGCCCATCAATGTTGAACAACATTTTCGGAACGGAAGATGTAACGCCCATGTGGGTTGCTGACATGGATTTTGTAATCGCAAATCCGATTAAAGAAGAGTTATTAAGATTAGCTAACAGAGCTCAATTCGCATACGAGTTTGATTCTGAATCCGTTTTCAATGCAATCTCTAAGTGGTTTAAAAAAAGACATGCTTTGGAACTAAAAACTGAAAACTTCACTCAAGTATCAGGTGTTTTGACCGGCATAGCTTTGTTGATAAGAGAATTAACTCAAGAAGGTGAAGGTATTTTAATTCAATCCCCTGCATATCATCAATTTGCTAAGGTTATTCAAACTGCTAATCGCAAACTTGTAAAATCGCCATTGGAAATTGTTGATGGTAATTATCAAATGAACATAGAGGATATTGAAAACAAATTAAGTGCTCCAGATATCAACTTGATGATTCTATGTAACCCTCATAATCCTGTGGGACGTGTGTGGAAAAAAGATGAGTTAATTGAACTCACAGAAATAGCAAATAAACATAATGTTACAATCATCAGCGATGAAATTCATGCAGATATTATATACGAGGGGCATACTTTCACCAGTCTCATGCAAATAGATCCTGAACATCATATTTCGTTGATCGGTTCACCATCTAAAACATTTGGCCTTCAAAGTATTTCCAATGGGTATATTTACACAGAAAACCAAAATCTACATCAAAGAGTCAAAGCTGCTTCCAGCTCAATGTATCTTGATCATGGAAATGCGTTCACCACTTTCGCCACAATCGCTGCATATGAACATGGTGAAGAATGGCTAGACCAACTCATAGAATATCTCTCAGGCAATTTATCTTGGATCAAGAATTTTCTCAGCACTGAGTTACCGGAAGTGAAGGCTTCCCCTGTAGAAGGCACCTACCAGATCTGGCTTGATTTCAATGATCTAAATCTTGAGGGTGATAGATTAATCGAAGTTTTTGGTACTGCAGGATTTGGAGCTTCACCCGGCACATGGTTTGACTCCAATGCGACAAGCTTTGCTCGAGTTAACTTTGCAATACCATTATCTGAAATTCAAAAAACGTTCATCGCCTTAAAACAAACATTGGCCGATATAAATACACATGCATCAAGCACAAATGGCGCATCCAAAAAACAGGCCTGTTGTTAATTTGAGGACACCCAAATGCTTAAAAACAAAATTGCATTAATAACTGGTGGCTCAAGTGGAATTGGCCTAGCAACCGCAAAAACGATGCTAGACAATGGTGCAAAAGTAGCAATAACCGGAACAAATGAACAAAAACTTCATGCAGCAAAAAAAGAGCTCGGCGAGGATTGTTTTACTATCGTTGCAGATATCACAGCGCCCTCGGAACTTGAGGATATGTATGCTCAGTTAAAACGAGAATTCGGACATATCGACATTATGTTTGCCAATGCAGGAATTGCTTACGCAACTCCAATAGATACAACAGATTATCAAATGTTTGATCGATTAATAGATGTAAATGTTAAAGGCACTTTCTTTTCCATCCAAAAAACACTGCCTCTCATGACGGAAGGCTCTTCAATCATTCTGAATACATCTTGGCTCAATCGAATAGGAGCAGCGAATAAATCGGTTTTATCGGCATCTAAGGCTGCTGTTCGTTCTTTCGCGCGAAGCATGTCCGCTGAACTCCTTGATCGAAGAATTCGGGTGAACTGTGTGAGTCCAGGCACAATCAAAACACCAATACATCGTAGCCCGAACGAAACAGATGAACATTTTGAAGAATATTCCAAGAGGGTTGGAGCACAAGTGCCAATTGGCAGGATGGGAAATCCTGAGGAAATTGCTTCAGCAGTTCTATATCTCGCAAGCGACTCTTCTGCCTACCTTTTAGGGACTGAAATAGTTGTAGATGGAGGAAGAGCAGAACTTTGAAAAGATCAAGTTTAAAACTAGAAAGCGCGCTTTATTAAAATACTTACTAACGGAGCATAATAAAATGCATGTCGTAAAAAACAAAACCCAGGATCAAGTTGAAGTTGCAAAAGGAGGGTTGTTAGATCGAAGGAGATTTCTGCTATCCGGAGCAACTTTTCTATCCGTTGCAGGTGTATCTCAAATTGCCTCTCAATCACACGCAAAGGATTTTTCTAAATTTCCAGACCATATGTTAACACCTGGTTTTCCAAGCGAAGATTATGGCGTACCTTCTGAATACGAAAATCATGTAAAACGTCTTCCTGAAGAAGTATATGGTTCTGCCATTATCACGGCTGCCTTTACGCCTCTTGATCAGTTGAATGGTATCATAACACCAGCTGGTTTACATTTCTCAGTACATCATAATGGCATACCAGATATTGCGCCTGAAAATCATCAATTTATGATACATGGGTTAGTCGAGAACGCGTTGAAATGGTCAGTTGAAGATTTACTGAACTATCCAATGGTTAGTAGATTTCATTTCCTTGAATGCTCAGGAAACTCAGCGCCAAACATCATCAGTGATAAACCGTTAGATTGGACATGTGGCCACATTCATGGGCAAATTTCTGGTTCTTTGTGGACAGGCGTTCCACTGAAATATCTGCTGGATGAAGCAGGCATCAAACCCAATGGCGAGTGGGCCATGTGCGAAGGTGCAGACTCAGCAAACCATGTTCGCAATATTCCTCTGAAAAAACTATATGATGATGCAATTATCGCATTTTATCAAAATGGCGAAAGAATAAGACCGGATCAAGGTTATCCGATGCGATTATTCTGCCCAGGTTATGAAGGAAATATGAGTGTCAAATGGCTACACAGAATCGAAATTTCCGATATTCCATCCCAAAGTAAAGATGAACAGAGCCTCTACATGGATGTTACTTCAGACGGGCGGATCAGACAGTATTCTTATACAATGGAAGTAAAATCCGTCATAACCAAGCCCTCTGGTAAGCAAGGATTACCTGAATCTGGATTATATGAGATATCTGGTTTTGCTTGGTCGGGTCGCGGTAAAGTTAATAAAGTAGAAGTTTCAGCCGACGGCGGTAAGACTTGGGCAAATGCGCACCTAGAAGGTCCTGTCATGGATAAATGTATGACACGCTTTACCATACCGTGGCAATGGGACGGCAAAGAAACTGTCCTCGTAAGTCGAGCTACCGACGAATTTGGTAATGTCCAGCCAACACGTGCTGACTGGGTTTCACGTTTCGCACGTTTCTCCCATGGTCACAATAACTCCATCAATTCGTGGCATATTTCCCCTGAAGGTAAAGTGAGTAATATCTATGTTTAACCTTAAAAGAATTTCTACTCTAGCCTCAATAATACTCTTGTGCATCCCAATGACTACAAGTGCCGAAGAAATAAAAACTTCAGGTGGAACAGCTATGGAGCAAAGTGAAATTGATAAATGGTCTATTACGATCTACCCCGACGGTCGAAACTTGCCTGACGGCAGCGGCACAGCCAAAATCGGTAAGCCTCTCTACGAAGATCAATGTGTCGATTGTCATGGGGTGGATGGCGATAAAGGTATTGCACCTCGGCTTGTAGGTCAGATGGGCTATCAGGAATGGAACCCACATCCATTACTCGCACTAACCGTCGCGGCCTGGCCAAATACAACGACAATATTTGATTACATACGTAGAGGTATGCCACATCATTCTCCCAAAACTTTGAGCGATTCTGACGTATATGCCTTAACTGCATATATTCTCCATCTGAATAATTTAATTGGTGAGAATGACGTATTAGATCGTGAAACTCTGAAAGAAATTGAAATGCCGTACAAAGATAAATCTTTTAGCGCATGGGACCTAGAAGAAGGGGGAGAAATCAGAGGCAAGCCTCTAAATTCCCAATAGATCAAAAAAGCGCCACTGAAACTAGTAATTAACGTTTCCCGGCGCTTTTCATTAACCTACAAATATCAGTTCTTAGAAAGAATAAAACTGTGGTACGATCTGTAAATCTTTTCTCTGAGTCCAATATATTCTAGGTCATAAACAATGATTACAGTGAGGATTAAAAGAATGGATACGCGACAATGGGTTACTAAGGCCGTAAAAAAATAATGCAAATACTCATAGATCTGCGGATACACATCTATTTAAATTAGACGTTAAAGCATTTCCTGGTATCGATATATATATCTTAAGAGTGAACCTACTCATCCTACCAGAAGTTAAAAACATCGGCTTGCAAGATCGCTATTCTTATATCCCTTTTCAATGGGAAAATATTCTCTGATACAACCATTATTGAAACGTCATCCGGCAGCACAGCTGTGTCTGATGCATTATTCCGTTTAAAAAATACATACTCGAGTTTACAATTATTTGGTAGAAGTACCTAGATACTTCAAATAAATCTGATCATATTCCCCAGAGTTCTTAATTTCCTCCAGTTTACCTTGCCATAAGTCTATAATGAAATTAGGTATTTCTTTGGAAGCGGCAATATAAAGTGGGAAATCAAGTAACTTCACATTTGTTCTTCGAATTTTTGAACGTGGAATACCAAGCTGTTTTAAATAATAACTTGTTCCAATAGGACTTGAATTAACTAAAAGATCTGCCTCACCCAGAAGAAGGTGCTTAAATTGCCCTTCTACATTTGGTGTTTTGCTTAAATTTTCTAACCCTAGTCCCTCAGCATAGCTTTTTATTAATCCATAATGTCGGGTTGCTACTAACTCAACCTCCCTGACATCATCTATGTTGTTAAATATTCTCTGATCATTGGCTCTTTTATAAAAGAACACTTCATCATTCGCTATAGGGCCTATCCACTGAAACCTAGCCTCACGTTCCGGCGTCCTGAAAAGAGAAAAATTAATTACATTGGAGAATTTTTCCAACATTATTTCCCCCCGAGCACCAGGAACAATTTTAATGTCATAAACTTGATCAAGTTCACGCATAATAGCGTGAACAATTTCCACGGGAAACCCTTTTAACTCGCCTTCTTCGACATAATTATAAGGAGCCCAATCTTCAGTAACTACGATCAATTCCAGATCATTTGCTTTTATTGTGGAACTACACAACAACCAACCAAAGCAGAATATTTATATCACTCAATTTCAAACCACTCTAAATCGTCTACAAAAGTATCGTATGTCTTACGCGAATGTGGATCAATATTCTTACGACCTAAATAATCATGTAGCTGAACAAAGGTCGCGTATTCGATAGAGTCTTCTGAGAACCATGTTGCTTCACATTCGTAGCAATGGAAAACTGTCCTATCAGTTATCCCTATATAAACTTTTTTGACCCAATCTTGCCTACATCGTGGACATTGAATTTTCATGATCACCTACTGAGGATATGCAGTTATAATATTATTGGTTTTTGGATCAACCACCACTCGTATACTGGTTTCTCCTGCAGTACCTACAGCCCTTCCCATGTTTACAAGAAATGCGTTGGAGTCGTTAGGTAATGAAGCACCTCTCTTAGACCAAGCTTCATCAACTAACGCTAATGCATCATCACCTTTTGCATTAAATACAGTGTGATTTTTCTTATTAGGGTTAGGATAAGTGTGTGCAAGCACGTGATCTACGCGGTTTCCAAAATTCTTGTCATAGCCATATTTTAAACCAGCGGGCGATACATGAGTAATGTCACCATCTGGTGTTCTATATGATTTAAATCCAGTTGGGGCATTAATTTTTGCACCAACACTACCACCAATCTCTGTCCAAGTATCAGGAACTCCCTTATTTGTAGCAACCTTATGAACCATTTTAATAGTACCATCGCTTGCTTTTTTTGCAAGGACAGTAACCCCACGCACCAAACTTGCCCCACCAGACGCTAGACTGAGTATTTCGGTTATCATTTGGGCTTCAAGACGATCTGCCTTTTCAAACTGACCCGCAGCACGTGCAGTATCAATTTCACCTTGTATCGTCGTATAATAATCCACCAAGATCGTCGGATCTTTTACGAAAGCCTGTAATCCTTCTAAACGAAGAATTAGATCATTTTTTGCCTGTTCACTAAATGGCGAAGCTACTACATCACTAGCTAAGTCTACTGTCTCTAAAACAGCCCCTTTGATCGCATTAGAAACCCCATCCAGCGTGCCTGTATTTTTATAGCTATCAACTTCTGCCAGTATCTTGTTTTGTGAAGCGGCTAAATTTGTAGAGAAGGAACGTTCAAGAAGGCGTAATTGGGCTTCGCCAGTTGCATCAAGATTGTCTTGTGACCTTAAATCTGCGATACGCGCATTAACTTCATCTCTAACTTCGCGCAAATCCAAGCGAGCCTTAACAAGAGCCGTTAAACCATTTAATTCATTCTCTGCATCCGATGCATTGGGATCAAACACGGCAAGACGCTGATCTTGTGCAATAATTGAAGTTGAATGGACTAGTGCCAGACTAGATGGACGAATGACACCTTTCAAAGCCTCATAACCAGGCGGCGTCCAGTCAGACAAAGCATTGTCATAAACAGCAGCATTCGTGCGGATGTGATCGGCAAATAAACTGCTGTTTAAATAGAAGTCATCACGCTGTAAAAAGGCAATTGTTTTACCTGCAACAGTGACATCAAAGTCAGAGTTTTCTGCCGCCATGCGACCAATAATGGCTAATGCTTCCGGATCAGCTTCCAACAAAGTAGAAGCCCATTGACCGTCGACTTCTGATAAAGCTGCCTGAATCAGCAAAGCTTCCCATTGAGCGGCATTGCGTGTAGCACCTTCTTCATTTGCTAAACGGGTAGCTTCTTTTTGAATGGCTTGTATTTCTTCTGTATGAAGTTGGCGATTGTAAAGGTTTGCATCATAGGCAGTTGCATTGGCCGTATTGACGGCATCCGCATCCCCACCGGATAGAGCAACAGCAACCGCAGCGACTAAGCCTGCTAATTGAGCTTGATTTTGTTTGTCCGAGGTGATGGCTTCATATGTATCCCCCAACGCCTCTTGTAGGCCTGCCCCAATCGCCCCGGCAAAACAGCCGCCACTTCGTGCTTCGCCGATACCACATCCGGCAACAGCATGAAGTAGTATCTTTTCAACAGATCCATCTTCAAGTTTAAACCCGTCGCCTAAACCAAGATCATCATTAAACTTACCCGCAGCAAAATCACCGATCGCTTGATAGATTTGCGAAGATGCCACATTCACGGCGGCTGTCACTAGGGCAGATTTTAGATTATCTCCAAGTTCACCATTCCCAAATGCAGTATTCACACTTGCTTTAACAGCTGCGCTGATTAACTGGTTCTTCACGGTATCTTGGATAGAGTTTAAGTCAGTAAAATCAAAGTCAGTTGCGGTCGCACCACCTGCAGCATTACCTGTTGCTTCTACCCCAGCCGCAGAGGTAATTCCCGCTGTCAAAGCAGCCGTCAACGCGCTCATGACAATACTTTCAAGTCCTTCACGAGATACGGTATGCTTAATTCCATCAAAGATATTACCCTTACCGTTGATTGTCCCAACGGTGAGTTGCGTGAGAGATGAGATAACTGCAGCTTTAGCAGCAGCGCCCACACCCGCCGCAACAGCAGCAGAAGCACCTGCACCCGTCGCCGCAGAAGAGGCAGCTGTACTTACTGCCGCAGCCAAACCAGTACCAGCGGTTACAACAGCCACGGCAATGGCCACCACCGCCATGGCGGCGCCGGTCATGCCTTCGTTTTTCTCATCCCAGCTTTCGTAATGTTCCTGAACCGCGACCCAATCAATATCATCACGTTCAAGGGCCTCTTCCATCCATTCAAGGCCCGGTAATTTGGATAAAGCAGCTGCATCTTCTAGAAGGTTGCCACTTTCACGATATTCAACCGTGATCCCTTCGGCAGATTTGAAGTTGATACTGCCTTGGGCTTCCATCAAGACCATAGACACAGTTTCGGCAATTTCGCCTTGGCTATGCATCTTGAACCAGGCTTTGCCTTCATAATTCTTTTCTAGGGATTCAAATGTACTATCGCGTGCCGTCAGGAGACGAATGCCGCCTTCGGTCGCTTCAAGGAAGATATCTTCGCCCGCTTCCAATTTGGACCCAACCAGTTCTAAATCTTTGCGTGCTTTGAGCGAAATCTCTTCACCCGCTTTGATACTGGTGTGAAGTGACACATAAAATGAGAATTGTGACACATAAAACGCGAATCCATAAAATATGGGTTCGCGGTTATAAATTTCCCTCTTTAAAATCAAAAAAATTGAGAAAATCATCTAGTACTAGTAGCGGAAATATTCTCATTCAGATTGAATTAAGCGCTAATGTTAGTAGTAGAATTCTAACCAGCCTCGGATAAATATGTATATGTTAAATTAAGATAATCCTTCACGGATATCTAAATATGCAACGTTTTCTGTATCAAGAGTGACATCCCCCCCTTGAGAGGCCAGTATCGCCCCATCCAGCTGAGTATGATCTCCCACATTGATATTCAGATCATCTCCCGCAACAATGCGTGTTTGATTATCTACATAAGCACGCTCTGATTCAGTACGGCTATTTGATAAATGCGCAGAAACACTTACCCCATAACCAACTGTCGCCGAGGCTCCCGCAGAGAAGGATTTTGCATCACCTGAACTTGTATCCTGACGGGAGATAACAGATAAATCCCCGCCCACAGTCATATCAATGCTTTCATAAAAAATGCAAGTCAAGGCAAAAGCAAAGCCGAAAGCCCTTTTTTATAATTTTCAGGTAGTTCGCTCGGAATTTCTTCGAACGGCACATATTCAAAAGGAGAGATCACGAGTGTAAACTGCCCGACATTCCATAAACAGAACCGACAAAGGACAAGTATCTCGGTTAAATGGTTTTGCAATTCATAATCACCTTGACTTGAAGCTTCTCTGATAACCTGCTCCAGGTCTGCAATCAAAGCTACAAACGACTCAACAGTGTAAAAACTCGAAGGATCACAATCATCAACATCCGTCAAAACCATAAAAGTTTCCGACTCGTTCTCTCGTTCGAGATAAGCACCGTTTTTTTCATGAAATGTATGGTATACTAGGCGTTTATCGCCATTTCTTTCATATACTGAAATGCCCTGCATAATAACCTGCTATCAATTTAGAAGACCGGGGAACACATTAATAAGCTCTCCACGACGGTTCGTTATAATTGTTATTGTGGAAACATTATTTCCATTTTGATCAATTCCTATGATTCTTCCAACATCAACTTGACGTCCAAACTTATTTGTTTCAACCGTTTCCATTTGTAAATTACTAAGAATTGGCCCTGTATATTTTTTATTTCTCATAATTCGTGAGGAAAATTCATTGTAATGCTCATGGAATAGTCAATTCGATATACATTTACAGAGACGTTTATCCCAACAATATTATTCTTTATTAAACTGTTCATACACCCATCTTGCTAACACTTCAGGTGAAGTAGTTTCTTTTCTAAAACACTCTTCACCCCGATCTTTTGCTACAATTGCCATTTTTCCTGAATTCGTTATTTCAATATAAGGCCCTCCGAATTCATCAACTTCTGTGCCTAAAGGGAACTTTTCATATGGGTTTTCCTGTTCTTCCGCATACTTAAAAAAATATTCCATTACTTTATCCAACATTATGATAACCTCTCAATTAATTAACTAGTTTGATAAAGCCCTGATCTACCAACTCATCAATACTCATAGGCAATTGATGCTGAATACCTCCACCTGGCTTACCAAACCAAGGAGCTGCCTTTCCAGATTTTACCTCTGGAATTGGTTTTAAAACTTCATACTGTCTGTAAGGTGAATTTTTACTAGAATTTGGTAATGAACGTTGATCAAAAGGGACCTCCTTTGGCGCAACGAACGAGCCTGTATCTGTAAAGTTACCTTTTTCATCAAAGCGCCCACCATATCTATCAAATGTTTGTCCAGGTTGCAGTTCTTTAATTGTTGGTGGGCCATCAAAGCCTCCGTCAAATCCACTATTAGCTTTGGTAGGCCAATCTGGGGTGCCGTCGGATTTCACCCACCTTGGATCAACACCTAATTTCTCAGCAGTTGCAACCTGTGCTGCTGTCGGGTTGTTTACTGGGGGACGCTGCCCACCCTTAGTACCATCTCCACCATTACCTTTTTTACCCCCCAGTTTCAATCCTAGTAGAGCAAAAACTGCAAATCCTGCTGCATCTACATAACTTTGAGTAGAAGCCGATATCTCTGGATCAGAAGATAAATCATATTCAATATTATCAACACTGTAATCAAGTATGCCCGCTAAGGCTAACTTCGATACTTCCTGCTTCAGTTCATCTATCTCTGCTCCTGCCACCGTCTCTATTGCAACACTGGCTGCGGTTGCAATTAATGTTTTTAACGGACCACCTGTTAATACTTGAACGGCTAATAAAGCGGTAGCAGCTTCTTCAGTAGGAAGACTATCTATATAAGTGTCCATCTTAACCAGACCATCCATAACCGACAGCCCAATTAATCTATGTTTTGTAGGCCTAATAGTGATATCAAGCCCGTCCCCACTGTTACCATCAGATCCCGAAATAACTTCTGCTCTTCCCGAAATTTCCTCCGCAGCCAAAAAATCAACCATTGCGGATTGGTAAATAGGATTATTCAAAATCTTGTTGATGTCCCTGTTACTTAACCCCTGTTCTTTCAATAAGGCTGCTTGCTGTGCAAGGTTAGCTTGTAACCCCTGTTGGTTATTAATGATTTCAAGTTTGATAGGGTTTAGTAAATTATCAATCTTGGTAACAAGTTCGGATACAGCACCACGTGTTTGCTCAAACCCAGATGTTAATTCTTTTAAAGAATTACTACTGACATAGACATTGATTGCAGATTCATCATGCCTTGTGGTTTCTTGTGCTTTGTCTAAATCCGTGTTGAGGTCGGAGATATCCTGATCGGGATTAGATCTAATGGTGATGGTAGTATTACCATTCGGACTGGCAACAGTGGCACGGGTAATACCTTTGGTTTCAACACTGCTATTGCTAAAACCAATACTGCCATTTGTGGTGCTGGTATCCGAATTCCCACCAGAACCGGACAAAGATGTGCTGGTTTGATTAAAATAGTCGTGATCATTGATATTTGAATATGCAAAGCTTTCTGTATCAAGAGTGACATCCCCCTCTTGAGAGGCCAGTATCGCCCCATCCAGCTGAGTATGATCTCCCACATTGATATTCAGATCATCTCCCGCAACAATGCGTGTTTGATTATCTACATAAGCACGCTCTGATTCAGTACGGCTATTTGATAAATGCGCAGAAACACTTACCCCATAACCAACTGTCGCCGAGGCTCCCGCAGAGAAAGACTTACCATCACTTGAACTTGTATCTTGACGAGAGATCACAGATAAATCCCCACCCACAGTCATATCAATGATTTCATCTGCGGTGATATCAGCCCCGGCAATAATTGTATCGTCCCCGGACGTGGTCGTTAAACTTCCCCCGACATTCAATATTGCGTTTCGTTGTGCTTCGGCAATGGCATCATATTCCGACAGATCAATATTGGCACTACCACGCACACCAATTGCGGCCCCGCCGGCACCTGCAGAGGCCCCAAGGCCGATAAAGGCATCAAAGGAAGCTGAGTCATCATTATGGGCTGCGATATCCTGTGCAGAGGTGATTACTAAATTTTCGCCCGCATCGATACTCGCATCGCCCCCTACAGTGACTTGCGCCCCATGTAAAACGGTATCTTCACCAGAAGTAATTGTTAAATCACGTCCCACATCAACGGTGGGTAAGGCTGTGGTTTCATAATGAGTTTGGGAAGAAGATTTTTCCCCGCTGGTGCTGAAACCAATACCTGCGGATACGGTCTCACTCACAGCCCCGGTGATTGTATCAATTGTGCTTAAAGTTTCTGATAAGGCAGTGACTGCCTTATTCGTTGTGCTACCTTTGCCACTGCCTAGGTTACGTTTGTAATTTTGTAAGGCTTCAACCGCACCAGATACATTTTCTTCGCCATAGGCAAGAAAGCCACTTTGTAGCATCTGGCGTTCAGAAGTAATATCTTCAATATCATGATTAGTTTCGATAATGACATCACGCCCAGCATCCAATGTGGTATCGCGACCAGAAGCAATATCCGATGAAATCTGACTAATATCACGTCCTGCGGTGACATTTAGATCATTGCCTGCGGTAATCTGTGATCTGGCATTATAGCTACCTTCAAATGTTTGGCTATTTGTCTCTGTGCGGACGCCTGCGAAAAGTTCCGCGCGATCTTTCAAAGCAAAATCATATTCAAAGACAATCGATTCTTTTTCCTGACGAGAGGAATGTTGTTCAAGGTCTTGTGCAGAAACAATAACTACATCTGTACCAGCATCAAGAGTAACATCCCCGTCCGCAGTGACAGTTGACGCAACCACACCAACATTATCTGGCGCTGTGATGGTAATATTGCCGCCTGCTGAAAGTTCACTGCCACGATTAACAACAGATACATCCGTATTTTCATTTGTCGTTCGAGACCAGATTTCCGCTTCACCGGACGTGCCCGGGATAGGCGCTGTACCAATTGTTTTTATTAAATCTGTAAAACTACCAAAGCCCGTCTTTTGCTTCATTTCATATCGATAACTTCGACTTTGATCCGAAGAAATCAGAATATCTGCCGTGGTTGAACCGGATGTTCCTGCTTCCAGATCAATATTTCCATTGCTAATCACATCAGATGCCTGAATGGTAATATCTTCGCCCGCTCTGATATTCACATTGCCACCAGCACCCAGCATTGAAGAAACAATAGTTTCTTCATACTCATCCACAACATGGGCAGAAGAAGACATAAAGCCTTTCTTCCTTATATCGGCGGTTTCATCTTTGACATCTTTTAAATTCGCGATATTGACATTATTGCCCGCATCAAGATTTAGATCGTTATTGGAAAGTAGAACACTACCTTCCACATTAATGTCATTGCCACTGTTGATCGTTATATCATTCCCTGCGGCCACGTTTGATCCATGCCAAGTAGTATTATCGCCTGTAACTGTCTGTCCCGATGTTTCTGAGTAGTTGTATTTATCTTTTTGTGCGACAGCTGAAATTGTTACATCATCATTCGCATTCAAGGTAATATCATCTGTTGCGGTGACGGTGGCCCCAAGAATATTGATCTTACTAGCCGCATCAATTTGAAGATTTCTTCCAGACTGAATAAGACCATGCTGATGCATTAAATCTTTATGAATATTAATATGGTTCTGATGGGTAATTGTTACGGTTTTATTCTCAACATTCCCTAACGTTGAGGTAAGCGTTAAATCTTCCTCAACAATAATCTGACCTGATTCATTAACAATGTCGCCAGATGCAGTGATTTGTGCATTTTTTGCAACTAAAACATCACCACCTTGATTGGCAAACTCTGCAACAGTTGCGGTGAGATCCCCGCCAGAGGCAATCAAAGCGCCTGTATCTGTAATTTCAGCATCTGTCGTACTTGCCAGATAAACTTTTGGAACAAGAACCCGTTGACCATCAATGACCATCTCCACATACCAAACCAAATCTTCATTGAGATTATTGATTTGTTCTTGTGATAACCAAATCCCCGGTGCAATATTCATATCATTGGCATATTGAACACCCGCATCCAGCAAGTTTTTCATTTGGGCACTGTCATCTGTCACCGATGGATCAAGCCACCGTTTGCCAGTTTGTTGCTGAATTTGTTCATGGATCAAGCGGGTATCCATATAGGAATCCCCTAAACGCTTCACATCCGCAGGAATGGTATAATCCGGTAAACTATCAATAAAGTAATCGGACCCATAGAATTGCCCTAAATCAGCATAAGCAAAACGTGTTTCATATAAGGTTTCTTCATTTGGTGCTGCATCCCCAAAAAGGCTTTTAAAACCAGCAACACTATTCGACAGAAATTCAAATAAAGCCTCGTTACTACTCTCGACACTTGCAAGTGGTTCTGACGGGTTTGCTTGAAGGCTTCCTTCCACCCCATTAAAGGCGGCTAAAGATGCCCCTTGTGCAATGGAACTATAATCAAGAGCAGCGCGCTCACCTTTATCAATACTATCAACCGTAACAGCTACGCCAGGTAAAAAGGAAATACCTTCTTCCACATCACTGTTATTAGTTAAGGTGCCTGTTAAGTTTAAGTTAACATTGCCACCAGCCTGAATGATCGCGGCCTCAACGCCGGCAGAGGTAGTTTCAACAAGAAGATGAGATCCTTTCTGGTCAAACCATTTACATGGACCACCTAAGCATCTATTAAACCCAGCACTTTGATCTCCAGTGAAATAGAGCTTGCTGGTTAAGGCAAGACCTGAGTTATTCAAATCCACACCAGATATATCAATATCTCCGGTTGCAGCGATAGTGCTGTAATTATTGTTAAGCGTGTTTGCTTCGATAACGATATTTTGGCCAGACTGGATTGTGCCGCGAGCACCACCTGCCAATTCAGTCTTATATTGCCGAACTCTAACAGAGCCGTAATCATAATAGGCCGCATAAGCCATACCACGGTCTGGATGTGGGATCACAACCGTACTACCATCCGTCAGATAAGCATAACCGGCACCAGAGATAGATGCCCCCGGCACGGAATTTATGTTAGGCAAAGAATTTGCTGTTTCATGATAGGTTTTATCAAAAACTTTGCCGTCAACAACAACCAAGTTCTTACGCGTGTTGGTAATCGTGTCAGCTTTTAGAGTGATAGTTCCATCATCACTTTGGATAAGACCGGATTCATTAACGATAGAGTTCGCCTTACCACCAGCATCCCCAGTGATAGACAGATCACTCAAGGCGATGATACTACCTTCACTGTTAAGAACATCTCCCGTTGCTTCAACGATTAAATCTCCTTTAACCATCAGCAAACCAGTATTAGTCCAGTCACTTAACCCTGTTAAAGATAGATCACCACTACTGATCCACTGACCATCGGTCACCAATGGAGTTGTAGCAGCCGCGGCAAAGGAGGTGGTTAAACTCTCATCCCCCGTAATTGTACCCGTATTATCAATGGCATCTGTTAGGGAGAGATTTAAACTACGTGCCGCAAATAAATTATTACTGTTGGTTAGACCCTTAGCGGTCGCATCGAATGCCCCTTCAGTTTGAACCTGTCCGGCATTTGTCAAATTATTCACAACATTGATAGTTAAACCATTTGCGCCGACATCAATTGTACCTGTTGCGCTATTTTCAATTGTATCGGCACTGGTGATGGTTAACCCAGTCGCATCAATATCACCTGCATTTTCCAACGCGTTAACGACAATTGACAAATCGTCACTAGCGACAATTTTCCCGCCGTCCGCATTCGTAACTTTTCCTTCGTGAGACAGAGTTCCTGATAGAACCACTTCCCCCTCATTGGTGAAACTGCTGCCCTCATTTGTGAAAGTCAGATCACTACCACTGATTATTCTGTCTTTACTGGTAAAGTTTGAACCGATGGCAAATGCCAAATTTGGGGCTTGTATCAATGCATTGGATGTTAAATTGTTTTGTGCGGTTACCTTAATATTTTCGCCTGCAACTATCTCCCCATCCAATGTTGAATCTTGTGTAAGGGCAATCTCAATATCTTCATCAGCTTTAAGGTTTGCCGTATTCGACATTGTGAGTTGATGACTGTTCAAAGTGAAATCTTGTAAGGAAAGGATATTCCCTGACATATTCATTGTGGATGTGGCATTGATCGTTGCTGTTGTTAAGGCCTCTATATTCCCGGATTGTTCAAAATTACCATGTGCAGTGACATCTACAGTATCACCCGTCATATCCCCAGAGTTTGTGAGACTATCCTGACTGGTAACTTGCAATTGACCCGTTGCGCCGATCACACCTGCATTGTTAAGATCACTTGTTGTGTCAACATCAATTGAGCCACCCGCAACAATTTTTGACCCCGTATTTACAGATAGATTGGTGCCAGAAATATTGATGTTTTCTTGTGCCGCGAGCTCTTTTGTTGTGGCAAGCGTAATATCTTGTGCCGATGCGTTAATATTCTTCTTGGCTGCAATTGTACCCTGTAAATCAATATTATCAGACTTGCTTTCAAGATAGACTGATCCATTAGCATCCAGATTCTTAACGATAAGCTGACCATCTGCGGTAAGGCGCATATCGCCTAAGGATGCCGACATATTATCTGGGGCCTTTACCCCAACGCCATTTTCATTGGCAACCAAAGAGATACGCCCGGCATATATCCCCCCTAACAGCGTAGAGTCGATTGAGAAACTGGGTTTTGTCGCATTATCGATGGTTTGCTCAGTAAATGACTTAGACTGGAAATCATATTTCCCATAGCCCGTCACAATATCAACAGCGCCACCATGAATATCCCCATTAAGCTCAACCAATCTGGAAATGATTTCTCCAGAAGTCGCATCCCCAAAGTTCAACCCATTGGGACCAATCTGCACATTTTCCTGACTTAAATCAAACTGTGGATTAAGGGAATGAAGACTATTCGAGTTAACATTTCCGGTAATTAGAGATGCTCTTGGTGTGTTAATAAAACCACAGCCATCACAAGTAATACCATTAGGATTGGCAAGTACCAACGGCGCTGAACTGCCAAATAACTCTATAGCACCTGTTAATTGTGAACGCGTTGCCCCTGTAACTTCGTTTAAAATCAAACGTGCTTCGTTACCTTTTTGCAGATTGGCATTCCCTAATACACCACCTCCAAGCTTTGAGATACCCGCATCAGAGCTATTATTCACAACCAGATTCTTCGAACTTACATTGAAATTCTTAAATTTATTATGTGAAACACCATTGCCAGTAGGTGTCGCAATGTTCAATACTGGCGTTCCATTAATAGACGTTGTCATCGACGTATTAGCACTTGATGGGTCAATGGTAATATCAGTCGCGTAAGAAGGCACGATAGATTGGGCGAGGAAACTTAATCCAACAAAAGAAGTAAATATTTTCTTTGATAGATTGATTAAATATTTGTAATTATTCTTATAGTAGAATTTTTGCATATACTTATAGAACAACATTACTTATCTCACTCAATTATAACTTTATGAACTCAATGGCTGAATTCATAACTTGATACCAACACTGGCACGTATGGAACTGCCTTCCTTATCGAAGGAAAAGGCACCTGTTAGCGGTTTTTCATATGTGATTTCCGCAATCAAATATTCCCCATTGACGCGCATTCCCAACGCTGAACCGGAAACGCGCCCCCCTTCAAATGCATCATTCAGATCCGATCTAATCCATCCCGCATCATAGGCAATAAAAGTCTCTATATTTGTTCCATCAAAAAGCTGATGATCTATCTGTGGATACCAGATAATTTCATTTCTGATATATCCACCTGTGTCGCCAGAAATACTGTTATTGCGATAGCCACGCACGCTATATTGACCGCCAGCACCGATTTGCTCTGAACCAAACAATTCGTCCTTGCTATACTGAAAAGTAACAGAATTACTTATTCCCAATTTCTCTGTTTCAAATTGAAAAGGATAATAAAATTGAACAGAACTTATCCATTTAAGGAATTGAGCCTCAGGATCATTTGGGGAAAGACCGCTATCCTCCTTAGCCCCAAGAATTCGTAATCCTTGTTCCAACCCCAATGAGGAAGACAAACTGCCATCCCCCAGACGGCGACTATCCCATACCTCCAATGCTAAAGAGGATAATTTTCTACTGCTTTCTTCTAGATAAGTTTCTTCGATATAATTTCGATCATTTTGAAAATTGATACCAATGTTGAAGCCCGTTTTAGATACTTGATCTCTCATCATTACGTGATCAAGCTCTAAGCTATGACTGGTACTATTTCCTTTTGATTCAAACACCTGATTAGAACTGCTAAAACTGGTTTGATATTTATAGTAACTACTGAACCCCCGGATTGATGAATATCCTAGGGGGATTGACCAACTCAAACTCATGCTTTTTTTAGCCAACAAATCTTGATTATGTTCGCCATCATGGGCGACATTCAAATTCCATTGATCATAAATGCCAAAGAAATCTTCTGCGACGGCATTAAAGGTATATTGCCTAACGCCTGTTGAGTCTGAGCCATTATTATCCGTTGATATGGTTAATGATACAGGCTTTGTTCTGGTCACATTCACATCAACAACACTTAAACCTTCTTTAGAACCTGGTTGTAAATCCAACTTGGCGTCGAACGATTGAAGGCGATTAATTTGATCTATACCTTGTTCCAGGTCACGCAGGCTCAACAAAGCTCCATCTTGTGTCGGAAAAACGGTTAAACCTTCTATACGCGGCTCTTCATTTTCAAATAGGCTGATAGATTCAATGTTACCATCCTGAATGAAAATACTCAGTATTCCATCAGATAAATCTTGTGAATGTAGATAAGCTCTTGTGGTGATATACCCCAAGTCACTTAGATACGTATTCAATTCGCTAAGTAGATGTTGTAAATCTTCTAAAGTAACGCAGTCATTAAGATAACCAGAAACAAGGATTTTTAACTCTTCATCAGAAAAATGTTCAGAACCTTGAAACGTGACTTCATGAAACTCAAAACAAACATTGGGATCTGCTGTTAACCCCTTGTTTGGATTTTCCGGTAGTATACGTTTTGGCGGTTCCTTATCATTCAGCAAGTCTCTTTCATGCTGACGTTGCTGTTCTTGCTGTATAATAATATTCTGTTGCTGCTGAAGGTATTCAGGCGTGGTTACAGTGTTTGCGAAAGCTGTGCCTGACGCAATCAAAACAAAACCTGCCCCAATTAAAAATTGGTTCATGCCCCTCTACACCCCACTCGTAAATAGAATGCTTGAAACATGCACAATTATTTATGCATAAATCACTCTCTATTAGCGAGCCCAATTAGTTAATTCACCCAATAAATTTATAGCTATCTAACTAACTTAAGAATGGCTTTCAACAACTTTCGATTTGGATTTATTTCAAAATTTATCTTTTAAGTGTATTAGGCGAGAAATGCAGGTGCTAAATCGTTGACCCATTCTCATTTTATTGCACATCAGTTCAGTCCCAATTTAGGAGACATCAATCAAAATCTATACGGAATATCCGCTGAGCAAACCTTAGCTTTCATAATGCTGATCGTGAAGTGACTCATGGAATTAGAATGGAATGACACATAAAACGCGAACACATAAAATATGGGTTCGCGTTATTATTTTATACTTTTTTGTATCGGTTGGAGTTCTAAGAAAAACAATACGCAGATCACAATAGTCAACTTAAACATTTATAAAACCTTCAATCCGAAATATCAGTTCAATAGGGCCTTACGATAACCCCAGAGCATTGCTCACTGTTAAGTGACGTATAAAATTGTCTATATCTCAAATCAAATAGTTAGATTGATACAATATTAAGTATATCTGAAATATTGTCCCGTCATGAAACCAATCGTCATACAAACAACAAGAAGTGCCCCCACTAATTTTGGTGGTGCAGGTAAAGGTAAATCAAACCATCGGCATATTCCCCCGATTACGAGGCCCAAGATGATTCCAATGAATGCATTTAGACTTAGCATATTATTCTCCTGAAGGGCCGCCACAATTTTTGGCTTGCGCATTCGCCTTTAATGGACAGATATATTTATCGGCTAAGATATATCCCGATGTCATTGCGACTACCAATAATGCGCCGATTAAAACGGGAGGCGCTGGGACAGGAATACTAAAAAAAGCACAGCCAAATCCTATGACGAAACCTAAAAATAGGCCTAAGGCGACTTTAACGCTCATGGTTTCTTCTCCCGTTGCTGTGTAGATAGTGTTTCACTATTGGTTGCGTTCCATCTTCTAGGCATGAGATTAACCCATCATGTATTGTTTTTTCATCTACACTTGTGCGTGCGTGCTGACGCTCATGCTCTTCCCAGTCTTCTATAAGGAACTGTTCAACAAATACATTTTCTGTCTCTAAGTCTTTAAACAAATGCCATCGATAGGCACCATTACGTTTTCTGATTAAGGAAAGTTGATGAATACGGTATTTGAAGTCATCCTCTTTTAACGAGGAAAGCCTGTATTCAATAGTAACCTGAATGGGGCCCTCGTCTCGATTAGGTATGACTCGTAACTTTCTATGTTGGTGATATTCTTTTGCCTGCTCATGATTTTGGTGTGTCATATTTTTCAAAGAAAAAGGGATCATCAAGAAGGCAACAATAAATGATATGGGGGCTATCACTGCATATGTAATCTGAAGACCGATTATATTAACCAATTGTCCCCATATGGCACTACCAAGCGCCATAGAACCAAAGCTAACCATCAACATAACAGACATTGCGCGTGCACGGACCCAGTTCGGGACCGTTTCTTGTGCTTTTACGCGTAACAAAGAAAAAACCATGATCCACGCCATACCGCCTGTGAACAAAGCGATACATGCAAGGATAAGATGTTCAGTCATGCTCAACATGATAAAGCTTAAGGATAAAATTGCGGCTGCAATGAATAACAATGAATCAATTGATAGATGTTTTTTGGCCAAAGGCATGACAAATGCGGTTAAGATCGCCCCTATGCCCATACTCGCTTGCAAATAACCAAGAACCTGTGCGTTTCCTTGTAAAACTTCGCGTACATAGAGCGGAAGCAAGGCTAACAAAGCAATAGCCGTGATGAAAAATAGACCTGACCGCAATAAAACGATCTGTAAAGATTTCGTATATCTCGTAAATCTGATTCCTGCTTTAATAGCGCCTATGAATCTTTCTGGCGCCATGCCACGATCCACAACATTTCGTCGCCAATAAAGAAGCGAAATAATGACGCCTAAAAAGGACACTGTATTCAGGGCGAAAACCGCATAACTGCCACTTGCAGCAATTATCAGACCTGCTAATGCCGGACCGATGGCTCTGGCAGCATTTATACCTATAGATCCTAACGCAATCGCTTGAGACAAGTCATTTCTAGGCACAAGTTCAGGTATGATGGCATCCCATGCGGGCATCATCAAAGCAGCCCCTGTGCCAATTGCGAAAGTAAAGAACAAGAGCAACCAAGGCGTCATCATATCTGACCACGTCATGAATGTGAGGCCGATTGCTAATAGCAACATATAAAACTGTGTCCAAAGCAGATATTTACGTCGATCAAGGATATCTGCTAGGGCACCAGCAACTAATACAAAAAGAAATACGGGAAGAGAGGTTGATGCCGCAACCAACGATACCATCAGGGGATTATCGCTTAGTTCCGTCATCAACCAACCGGCGCCGACTTCATGCATCCACGTCCCAATATTTGAAACAAGAGCAGCCAACCATAAAAAGGCAAAGCTTTTATGCTTCAGAGGAGATAATGAGCCAGCCATCAGTATTTCTCCTAAGCCGCCGCAAAACAGGAGCAACCTATCGCGCCCCAGAACTGTTTTTTCATTTGATCAGCTATTGGAAGTGGCGTTGTCCAAGCAATTCCATGGTCATGCCCATGCACATTACATGTATTTGAACAACCACAAGAAGAGGCAGCAACAGCAGCTAAACTGGTTTCTGCACCACCGATACCAATTTCTGCTTTCTGGTAGTAACCACCAAATTCATTTACCGGAGACCAATTTGGCATCACTGGAGGCAAAGGTGGGTTATGACCAGAAAATTCATCGGCAGCATAGACTACATTGCCTCCCATAATGGTGAGTACAGAAGTCAGGCTTTTAATTTCTTCCTCATCAATATTCATGAGATCGCCGGAAAGAACTGCTAAGTCAGCGTATTCACCGGGGATAAGGGCACCTTTTGCATGATCTTCGCCAGAAAACCAACTAGACCCTTTTGTCCAGAGATATAAAGCGGTTTCCCGATCCAGTTGATTGCTTTCATCATAAAGATCTAATCCACCAAGGGTTTTACCTGTTATCATCCAATAAAGAGATACAAACGGGTTATAAGAAGCCACACGTGTAGCGTCTGTACCACCACCAACGGGCACGCCCATCTCTAACATCTTTTTGATAGGGGGGGTTTCTTTGGCAGCGTCAGCACCATAGCGATTTACGAAATATTCACCTTGGAATGCCATACGATGTTGAACAGCAATTCCACCGCCAAGCGCTTTTACACGTTCGATATTTTTATCAGAAATTGTTTCCGCATGATCAATGATAAAGCGTAATCCATTAAAAGGAATATCTAGATTCACACGTTCAAACACAGCCAAGAAGCGTTCAATGGTTTCATCATATGTAGCATGGATACGGAAAGGCCAGCGATTTTCGACTAATACCCGAACAATTGCTTCAAGTTCTTCTTCCATGACTGGTTCAGGAGTCGGGCGAGGTTCTAGGAAGTTTTCGAAATCTGCTGCAGACCAAGTCAAATTTTCACCTGCGCCATTCATCCACAACAAATCATCACCTTGACCGGGGGATACCATGCCAGTCCATTTTTTATAATCTTCTAATTCGCCGCCTTTATTTTGGGCAAAAAGATTATAAGCAACACGAACCGTCATTTCGCCATTTTCATGAAGTTGTCTAATGATCTTATAGTCTTCAGGATAATTCTGCCCGCCTCCTCCGGCGTCAATAACAGAAGTGATCCCAAGGCGATTCATTTCCCGCATATAATGGCGAGACGAGTTATATTGATATTCTTCGGGTAATACTGGGCCTCTTGCTAAAGTAGAATATAAGATCAATGCGGAAGGCTTAGCCACCAATAATCCGGTTGGATTCCCCTTAGAGTCTTTTTCAATCACGCCACCTGGTGGATTTGGTGTGTCTTTATCAATACCGAGAGTTCGGATAGCTGCTTGATTTAACAATGCTTGGCCGTAAAGGTGCAAGATAAACACAGGTGTATCCGGTGCCGCTTTATTGATTTCTTCTAGTGTAGGCATACGTCGTTCTTCAAATTGGAACTCTGACCAACCGCCGACAACTCGCACCCATTGCGGGGCAGGCGTTTTATCCGCTTGTTTTTTGAGCATCTCCAAGGCTATTGCAACAGATGGGACACCTTCCCAACGAAGTTCCATATTATAGTTCAATCCACCACGAATAAGATGCGTATGAGAATCATTTAGCCCCGGAATGACGCGCCGTTTGTTCAAATCAATAACTTTTGTATCGTCCGATGACAGTTTCAGGATATCTCTATCAGTTCCAGTCGCCAGAATGCGACCTTGTGAAATAGCGACGGCAGTTACTTCTTTTTTCTTTGAATCAAGTGTTGTGATTTTGCCGTTGTGAACGATTAAATCCGGTGTAATATCCTGTGCCATTGCATCACCTCCAAAAAAAGGGAAAAATTTGTTAATTGCAATTCCAGCCGCACCAAGTGCACTCGCTTGCAATAATTTGCGTTTGGCTTCATCTAGCCGATAGTGATCTTTGTTTTTGCTCATAATGTTCACCTAAAACCTGTCGCAGCTCGAATGGAAACACGTTATATCTCTCTATTCAGGCAGGGGAATAAACTCATGTTCATCGCCAGGAACCTTTGGGAAATTACCGTTTTTCCAATCAACTTTTGCTTGCTCTAGTCTTTCTTTGCTTGAAGATACAAAGTTCCAAAAAATATATCGTGGACCATCCATTGCTGCGCCGCCCAATAACATCATGCGAACCGACGTTTGGGCGTTAATAACAACTTCATCTCCCGGGCGCAGAACCAGCATTTGTTGCGGCTCATAGGAAACACCTGCTATTTCTATGAGACCTTCAACCACGTAAATTGCACGTTCTTCCGTATTTGATGGAATGCGTATTTTTTGCTGTGGTTCCAAATCCAAGTCGACATATAAGGTGTCCCATTGCGTTTTAACGGGTGAGGAAAGACCTTCGAAACTACCTAGTATGATGCGTCCATTTACGCCATCTTCATTAAAAACAGGTAAATCTGTTTTGGCGGTATGATGAAAGGCAGCGTCACCTTCTTCGAATTTCTTTGGTTGGGCGAGCCAACTTTGTATGCCAAATAGTTTGGACGGTTTTTTTCGAATATCCAATCCGGTTCTTTCCGAATGTACGATACCAGAGCCAGCGGTCATTAAATTCACGTCACCAGGCACAATGCGCATGTCATTACCCAAGCTATCTTTGTGATCCATCGTGCCGTCAAATAAATAAGTCACTGTCGAAAGTCCAATATGAGGATGAGGTCGAACATCCACACCTTGACCTGTCAAAAACTCCCCAGGGCCCATTTGATCCCAGAAAATAAAGGGACCAACCATACGTTTCTCGCGAAATGGTAATGCCCGGCGTACTTCAAAGTTGCCTATATCACCTGTACGAGGAATGATGACCATTTCCACGGATTCAGGGCAGTTCTCACTCATTTCAGGCTCTACGCCGGGCATATAACTCATCTTAACAGTCCTTCTTCAAATGCACCGTTAGTCTCTAGGACCGGAAGGTGCCTTTACTTTATGTGGAAATTCAGCACGTTGAGGCTGTTTGTGAACATGCGTATATGCGTAATCCACACCCATGCCATAGGCACCAAAATGTTCTTTAACGATTGCTAATGTATCATCATAAGTTTCTTTACGAGACCAATCACGTTGCAGTTCAAGTAGAAGTTGGCAACTTGTGATGCTTTGGGCGCCGTGTTGCTCCATACGACGTACTGCTGCGTTATGGGCTTCGTCCGAAGTACCGCCAGAAGCGTCAGTCACGATGATGACTTCATATCCTTCGTCAAGGGCACAAATGGTAGGGAAAATCAGGCAAGCTTCCGTCCATAGAGCTGCGATCACGAGTTTCTTTTTACCTGTGGCTTCAATCGCCTCAACAAATGCTTTGTCTTCCCATGAATTCATAGATGTACGTTCAATCGGATCTTGTTGAATGACATCCATCAATTCAGGCCAAATATAGCCAGAAAAACTGTCTGTTTCTACAGCAGTCAAGATTGTAGGAACATTGAATATCTTCGCAGTTTTTGCCATTGCAACTGTGTTGCTTTTTAGAAGCTGACGATCAATATTTGCAACACCGAAACTCATTTGCGGCTGGTGATCAATAAAAACAAATGTACAGTTATCTGGGGTTAGAAGTTTTTCTGTTGCGGCAGTCATAATGCGTCTCCTTTAATGCATTGTTGATTGTGTTATTGGCAGATCAATGATGCCTTTTTCGGCCCATAAATCTTCCGTGGATTTCTTAAAACTTTCCAATCTGTCACTGAAAAGTTTGAGTAATTCTTGTTGATGATCATCCGTTAGATCGGGGGCTTGCCATTCACATATAATATCCATCTTGGTGATGTGCTGACCGATATCTTCAAGTTGGTTCAACACTTCTCCTCCTTCTTTGTCGCCCTTAAAAACAGCACGAAATGAATAACTTTCATCTCTGATAAATACCCGCTGTGTTAAGAGGCGGTTATTGAAGATAACTTCTCTCAATAAGCCGTCTTCATATTCCTCTAAAATTTCTCCACCCTGTAATCCTGAAATGGGGCATGCCTCTCTTTCAAAGCTGCTTTCTGTAATAAATTCCCAAACCAGATCGATGGGTGCGTGAACAAGTATCGATAGTTCAATTTTCATCTTTTTCTCTTTCCTGAACTCAACATAAGGACTATCTAAAGAAAGGTATTTTATAATCCTGCGACATGTTTCAAATTCCTGCGGGTAAATGTTTATTAGGAAGATTTTTGGCGAAACTCTTGTGGGGTTTGACCTGTTTGCTTCTTAAAAAAACTTTGAAAATGCGACTGGGATGAGAACCCTAAAACATTGGCAATCGCCACAAGGCTCATATCAGACTTCAAAAGATATTCTTTCGATTTTTCAAAACGGACATTAAGAATATATTGATAGGGTGATTGCCCGAGATATTCTTTAAAGACCCGTGTAAAATGATATTGGCTTAATCCCATTATGGCCGCGAGTTCGGCTACTTTGATTTCTTGGTCCAGATTTTGATAAATATGATCCAGCACCTTCTTCATATGCACAGGTGAATGCATACGAAAACTTGGTAATTCCTTTTTCATATCTAGATAATGGGATAGGATTTTTGCCATTAAAACGTCATAGAGAGATTCAAGATACAGAGCACCTCGTTCAACTTCACCAAGTTGCACTTGCTCTATTTCTCTAAGTACAGAATATATCAAAGGGGAATCTACTGGTCCGCTCTGTTTTACTTCGGCCTTGTTGAATTTACCTTTCGTATACTCAACCACCTTATCATTCAGCACAGTTTCGTGAATGCACAAGATTGCCTGTCGATAGGGCGTCTCAATCCGATATATTATTTCCTTTCCTGCGGGAACAATCGTGATCAATTGCCCGGGATAAGACACAAAGGCTTCTTGTTTACCGTCCGAATGGAAGGCACCTTCAATCGTTTGATCTTCACTGATATTCACATAGAAAATATTATAGCCACTAGGTATCACTTTTTTATCGTAGGGGCCTGCCTCCACAAAATAGAGTTTCGTGGGGTATTTACTATGTCTGCAAAGGCTGCAATTACTTTCATAGGATGCATATGGATCATTTGGTAATACGCGGCCTACATCATCTATATGTCTCATGTTTAGACCTTCATATCGAATAAAATAACTTCTGCATTTTGCGCATTATCAAGGACGAGCTTCTCTTCATCTTTGATTGCTAAACCATCTCCTTCTTGAATAGTTTCCCCGTTCACATTTATTTGGCCGCGCGCAATTTGCATCCATTGAATTGTATTTGGTCTTGGAATGAATTCAGTGGTTTCATTTTCCTTGAAAAGGCCCGCATACATATCAACTTGTTGGTTAATGGTGACACTTCCATCACGCCCATCAGGTGACATGACTAATTTTAGCTGGCCCTGTTTTTCCGCAGCAGCGAAGGATTTTTGCTCATAGCTTGGTTCAATGTTACCTTCTTCCGGTAAAAACCAGATTTGTAAAAAGTGAACACCTTCTGATTTAGAGTGATTAAATTCGCTGTGAGTTACACCGGTTCCGGCACTCATGCGTTGAATGTCGCCAGGTTTAATGATTGATCCGTTTCCCATAGAATCCTTATGCTCTAATGCACCATCCAGTACATAAGAGATGATTTCCATATTGTTATGTGGATGCGTACCAAAACCTGCCCCGGGAATAACCCGGTCTTCGTTAATTACACGAAGCGGACCGAATCCCATATGTTCATAATCTAGATAATGCCCGAAAGAGAAGGTATGCATACTATTCAACCAACCCGCATTTGTTGGTCCACGATCATTTCTGTGTCGTTTTGTAATCATTTTTATCTCCTTCAATCTGTAAATTTGTTTTTCTAGAAATAAAGGTAGTTATTCTGGAATGATTTGATAATATATCTAATTTGAACATCAATATTCGAAATATTAGAATAATGGATAAATTAGCAAATATGCAGGCCTTTGAGGCTGTGGGACGTACAGGCAGCTTTGCCGAGGCAGCAAGAAAGCTGAATGTTGCAAATTCAGTTATAAGTAAACGTGTCAAAGACTTGGAAGATTTTCTAGGTAGCCAATTGTTAATACGGACGACTAGACAGGTAAATTTGACAGATACGGGCTACAGCTATTTGGAATATGTCAGTCGTATTCTAAATGAAATTGAAGAGGTTGAAGCACGTATTCAGTATAAAATAGACAAACCAAGTGGCACAATTATGCTTGCGGCACCTCTCAGCTTTAGTTTGCAATTCTTGGGTCCGACCATTGCGTCATATTTAGATAAATATCCTGGTGTTGAAATAAAAACATATCTGTCTGATCGAAGTGTCAATTTGATGAATGAAGGATATGATTTGGCTATTCGGACAGGTCCGTTAAAAGATTCTAGCTTAATAGCAAAGAAATTGGTGAATTGCAGACGTGTTATTTGCGCCTCCCCAGATTATTTTAAAAAATATGGAAAGCCTCACCTTCCTCAAGATTTAAAGGACCATAACTGTCTAAGTTATTTGAATTTAGCTGATGGGAAAGCTTGGCCCTATATGGAAAATGGAAAGCGTAAATGGCAAAATGTATCGGGTAATTTCTCCTCAGATAATGGAGATTTACTTTATGAAGCCGCGCTTGCTTCTCATGGAATTACATTTCTTCCAACTTTTATTGTAGGTGAGGCAATTCAGACAGGTAAGCTCATTACGGTTCTAAACGAATATGAGGAAACAGACTTTAACATTTTTGCAGTATATCAACATACAAGGCATCTATCGACTAAGATAAGGACTTTTATTGA
>NZ_SMMC01000157.1 GCF_009711445.1 Curvivirga aplysinae
ATTTACACAGTGCTCTATCTACCTTCTTTGCAAATAAAAGATATAGAAAATCAAGATTAGGACGATCCTTATGAGTGAAGAAGAAATTTTTGGCGATTCAGCTTTTCTAAGCAAAAGTAATTATGGCCTTCATCCAGAAAATACATTTGCCGGTGTAACCAGTTTTTTTCGCCGTCGTTATAGTCGTGATCTAAATGGGGTGGATGTGGCTATTACAGGGGTGCCTGTTGATACGGCAACATCTGGTCGTCCGGGCACGCGTTTTGGCCCACGCGCTATCCGCGAAGCGTCCTCCCAAATCGCATGGGAACGTCCATATGATTGGGATTTCAATATGTTCGACGAATTAGCTATGGTGGATTATGGTGATGTGTCTTTTGATCATGGGCGTCTAGAGGAGATGCCGGGAGAAATTCGTAATCATATCAAGAATATTCTGGACCAAGACACTGCAACCCTTACCTTGGGCGGAGATCATTTTATTACATATCCTGTTTTGCAAGCACATGCTGAAAAACACGGCCCTTTGTCTTTGATTCATTTTGATGCTCATTCAGATACATGGTCAAATGAAGATGAAGATGGGCGTGTGGATCATGGTACCATGTTCTATCAAGCTGCAAAGGAAGGGATCATTATTCCCGAAAAATCAGTTCAGATCGGTTTGCGCACAACCAACCCAGATACACTTGGTTTCAATATTTTGGATGCGCGTTGGGTTTCAAAGCATGGACCGGAAGCTTGTGCGGCTGAAATAAAACGTATTGTTGGAAATGATAAGGCATATATCACCTTTGATATCGATTGTCTGGACCCAGCTTTTGCGCCGGGGACTGGGACGCCCGTATTTGGTGGGGTGACATCACCGGATATGATGATCTTATTGCGTAATCTCGCGGGTGTTAATGTCGTTGGCATGGATGTGGTCGAGGTTTCCCCACCTTATGATCATGCGGATATCACAGCTTTGGCCGGTGCAACGATTGCTGCTGAGTTACTCGCAATCTATTCCTATAATAAGTTAGATAAGTAGATCGCCTGTTTAAAAGGTAAAAGTTTCGATTTCCTACTGGTTGTTTCATTTTTTTATACTATATGGAATTATTGGTTATATTGATTAAGGAGATCGAAACATGCCTTATATAAACGTGCAAATCACCAAAGGTGCTAGTCGGGATCAGAAACGAACCATTGTCAAAGAAATGACCGAAACTTTGGTGAAGACGTTAAATAAAAGTCCTGAACATATACATATTGTTCTTCAGGAAATTGAGCAAGAAGATTGGGGCTATAGTGGCATGTTGACCGATGAATGGAAGAAAAATTCGTCTAGTTCATAAAGAGAGGAAAGTTACCAAGTTAATGCTTATCTTTCTAATTTTCCAAGTTTTTGCCAAAGTTTTAGGTTTTGATCCATCGCGGATTTTGTATCGCCATTATTCATCATCTCTTTCAGGCGTTTGTTAAAAAAATCGTTCAAATAAATGCAGGGTGATTTTTTGGAAAAGGCGTTATGAATAAAGCCTTCATTGATTTTTTTGGTTAACGCAGTGAAGTCTTGTTCAAGGTCATTCACCAACAAATAAGATCGGCCAGGATATAAACCGTGTATGTAATAGTCATGTCTTTCTAAAGCAAGTAGCTTAAAGTTAGAGGCGACGCTATTCACTGGCGTAATAGATAAGTTGTTTTTGATAAATTTATCAAAATCATCTCCATATCTGTCGCCTAAATTTTTCCCACCTTGTTTACCGATTAAATCGCTCCATTCAGTAAAGTTGAAACTCCTTCCTTTCTTAACCCAAATTACAAAAGGATTGATATAAAATGGAGTGTCATTAAATGTAAGATATACTTGCCTTTCGCTTGTCCGTTTTAAGGCAACAATCATGTCTATTGTGCCATGTTCTGCTGATCTGAGTACACGTTTCCATGCTCCTACATAAGGAGTGTGAACCTTTATATCTTTTTCTTCCAGAATTTTACGAGCTATATCAATGCTTGCCCCAATGATCTGCCCTTGATGGTTCCATTGATATGGTGGGTAATTTGGATGGCCCGAAATAGTAATTTCACTGCATGAGGCTTTGACAGTTGTTGGAAAAAAGACAGAGAAGCTTAAAATGATGTTAAGCAATGATAATTGCAGAATAGATTTTAAACTATGTAGATTGCCCATCTTGCTCTACTCTTAGATTTTTTTCATTAAAGCACTTATAAGTAGAGTTTAACATAGATATGAAGTTTCGTAATATAATTTTAGTGATTAGAGTATTATTAAACTTTTTATTATCTCTATAATGTTTTTAAACTTACATAGTCATTAATTTGTATCTGAAAATTTCAGCTTATTATTTTGGAATAGATGTTATTCTCTGGGGTTCCATTGTTTCTGGGAAATGAAGTCTGTATTTTGAATATGATTTTTAGGACTCCAATCAAAGGAGTATACTTTTAAGACAGGGTTAAGAGGTTAGGACAATGACCGCACAGGCTGCAGCTACGCATAAAACATCCGTATTTACGCCGATCTTGTTTGCAGGATGTATCATCCTAATGACAGGATTTGCGATCCGTGCAAGTTTTGGCGTGTTTCAAATTCCAATTGCTGAGGAATTTGGTTGGCTTCGTTATGAGTTTTCTTTGGCGATTGCCATTCAAAATCTGGCATGGGGTATTGGGCAACCGATTTTTGGGGCGCTGGCAGAAAAATTCGGGGATATGAAAGCCATTATCCTTGGTGCAATCATCTATGCATTAGGGCTGGTTTTAAGCGCATATTCTACAACACCACTTGGACATCAATTATATGAAATCTTTGTTGGGTTTGGTATCGCAGGTACAGGTTTTGGTGTGATTTTAGCTGTGGTGGGACGCAGTGCTTCTGCAGAAAATCGTTCCCTGGCGCTTGGTATCGCAACGGCGGCAGGTTCCGCAGGTCAAGTGATTGGCCCACCAATTGCCAATGCGCTGTTACAACATATGAATTGGTCAAATGTCTTCTTGGTATTTGCTGTGGCTATTATTGCAGTATTGGTTGTGTTGCCAATGTTGCGTACGGAAAATACAGCGACCAAAGTTGAATTGGAAGAAAGTCTTGGGGAAGTGTTGGTGAAGGCATTAAGAGACCCAAGTTATGCCATGATCTTTCTTGGTTTCTTTTCTTGTGGTTTCCAATTGGCTTTTATTACGGCTCATTTCCCAGCATATGTTACAGAGGTATGCTTAGGCATTCCAACAGATAGTATATTACGTGATATTGGTATTGATAGTACTTCTGCATTAGGTGCGTTTTCTTTAGCTGTGATTGGCGTGGCCAATATTGTCGGCGCGATTGTGGCTGGGGCTTTAGGTAAAAAATATTCCAAAAAATACTTGTTGGTCACTATTTACGTCTTACGCACGATTGTCGGGGCCTTGTTTATCATTTTCCCGATGACACCTTGGTCCGTTATGATTTTCTCTGTGGCGATGGGCGCATTATGGTTGGCAACAGTACCATTAACATCTGGTTTGGTCGCTTATATCTATGGTTTGAAATATATGGGCACTTTATATGGGCTTGTTTTCCTATCACATCAACTCGGCAGTTTCATGGGCGTGTATCTAGGCGGTGTATTTTATGATGCTTATGGCACATATGATCTTGTTTGGTGGATCGGTGTTGGGGTTGGTGCTTTCTCTGCAATTATTCATTTGCCAGTGAAAGAACGACCTTTGACAATGTCTGCGGCGGCGGCTGAATAATCAGCCGCCTACCATATTTAGGCCTTTATGAAACGATCAAAAAATTTGAGACTAGGTAAGGGGAGTAACATCACCCCGAACTGGCCAAGAGCAACAAGAGCTGTGAAGTCTTCGCCCAGCGACCCAGCGGTAATTGCCAAGGTTAATGTCCAGTTTCTATATCCACAAACCAGCCCTGCATTCAGGGCTGTTTTTTTGTCCATTGGTTTGAACAGATAGCTGCTGATCGCCTGCAATGTTAGATTAAAACTAATTACTAAGATGATTAAACTTGTAATTTTTAACGGATCGTTGAGCGTTTTATTCAATAACCCATCCATCAAGGAACAGGCCATCAAACAGAGGCAGATAGTTGTCAAGGCCCCCAACTTCATATCAAGTTTTTGTTGCATTTCTGTCTGGATTAAACGTCGGTAAATATAAGCGATTACAAATGGCAGAAATAAGAAAATTAACACTCTGATGATAAATGTATGCAGATCAATATCAGGAATGACGGGTAAAAAAAGAAGCCCGGCAAGTAATAAGGAAATGGGCATTAGCAAGCTTGATATGACCACATTTTGTATAGTGAAGCCTGCATCAAGATTATTTAATTTTGCAAATGCCGGTGTTGAGAAAACGGGGCCTGCACATGCACATGCGATTAAGGCGGTTGAAAGTGTATCTGGCAATTGGGCAAGGTTGCAAAATCCCCAGACAATCGCGGGTGTAAGAAAAAGCTGCCAGACAATCAAAATACTCATACGTGTTTTTTGTTTTTCTTTTGCATGGGCAAAATCAGGATCGGGCATCCGCATGAGTGCACATAACATGACCCCAAACAAAAATGCGAAAGTATAGGGACGAATTGTATGACTCACGATTGGTACAAAAAAGCCGAGTATCATCGCTGATAACACTAGCCAAAATGCATTTTTTGCAATTTTTTCGATCATAAAATGGATAATGTCTTTCTGTTCTGAACTATAAGAAATTAAAAGGATTTTATCAGATTCTTAGTTGTAGTTGTTATTAAGTTATTCACGTCTAATCTATTTTGTAATAATTTTATTCTTGACCATTTGGTCAAGATTGTCCATTGTTAATTTAGCCGGGAGGCATATAAAAGAATTGATTGAGATAAAATCCAAAAGGAAGCCGATCAATTCCCGTGGTTAAGGGTCACTAAACGACAAGGCATAGAACTCAGAAAATGAGCCACCTTGTTTGACGCAAATAGAGTTGGAGCATCCGTAAGGATAATCTATTTGCAAATTTCATTTCCTTATCACAGGTGACGTGCCTCTCATTGAACAGGATCAAGAGAGGGCTTATTTATGAGCAAAAGATTTACTGGGTCTGCCGATGGGCGCCCAATGGATGCTGCACAGATCGAAGCAAATTTTGGTGACATTCATCCTGCGTTAAGTGAAACGCAGGCAATGGCGGAAAGTTCCCGTTGTTTATATTGTTATGATGCACCTTGTGTGACAGCTTGTCCCACATCCATCGATATTCCAAAATTCATTCATCAGATCAGCACTGGCAATATCACTGGTTCCGCAAAGACGATCTTATCATCTAACATTATGGGAGGGACCTGCGCGCGTGTCTGCCCGACAGAAGTGTTATGTGAAGGATCCTGTGTGAAAAATGCGACGGGTGAGGAACCTGTAAAAATCGGTCAACTACAACGTCATGCAGTTGATGGTTTAATGGAAATGAATGTGCCACATCCATTCTTCAGAGCCGCCTCCACAGGTAAGAAAATAGCTGTTATTGGGGCTGGTCCTGCTGGTTTATCCTGTGCGCATCGTTCTGCAATGGCGGGGCATGATGTAACTGTATTTGAAGCAAAGCCAAAAGCAGGCGGGCTTAATGAATATGGTCTGGCCGCTTATAAAATGGTTGATGATTTTGCCCAAAGAGAAGTTGATTTTCTTCTAGAAATAGGTGGTATCTCAATTGAGTATGGGAAAGCTTTGGGGGGTGCTATTAGCCTTGAAAGTTTGAAAGCTGAATTTGATGCTGTCTTTATTGGTGTTGGCCTTGGTGACGTGAACGCGCTTGGTCTAGAAGGTGAAGACAAAAAAGGCGTTGAAAGTGCGATTAACTTTATCGAGGATTTACGTCAGGCTGACAAGAAAACGGATGTGAATGTCGGTGACAATGTTGTTGTGATTGGCGGTGGTAATACGGCGATCGATGCTGCTGTTCAAGCTAAACGCCTAGGCGCATCTGATGTGACTTTGGTGTATCGTCGCGGCGCAGAACAAATGACAGCCACTGAATGGGAACAAGATTTAGCGCAAGTAAATGGCGTTAATATCCGCCTATGGTCAAAACCTGTCGGTATTAAAGGTAATGGCAAAGTCGAAGGAATGTCCTTTGAGCGTACAATGGTTGATGGTGGCAAACTGGTTGGTACGGGTAAAACTTATGAGTTGCCTGCGGATCAAGTTTTAAAGGCGATCGGTCAAGTTCTGGAAGCTGGCCCACTTGCAGGCCTTGAAATTGATGGCGGTAAAATTAAGGTTGGTGACGATTATCAAACTTCTATCTCTGGCGTGTTTGCGGGTGGTGATTGTATCAAAACTGGCGAAGACTTAACTGTTCAATCTGTAGATGACGGGGCGAAAGCGGCTGAAGCTATGACCCGCTTCCTAAACGCGTAAGAAGGAGTAGGAATAATGGCTGATTTACGTTGTAAAATTGGTGGCGTTGAAAGTATCAACCCGTTTTGGCTAGCGTCTGCACCCCCAACGGATAAGAAATATAATGTTGTGCGAGCCTTTGAAGCAGGCTGGGGTGGTGTTGTCTGGAAGACATTAGGTATTGATCCGCCTGTGGTTAATATGTCCAGTCGCTATGGCGCCCATCATGATAGTAACCGTGGTGTGCTCGGGATCAATAATATTGAGTTGATTACAGACCGTCCGTTGGAAGTGAATCTTCAGGAAATCCGCGAGGTTCGTGAAGAATGGCCGGATCGTGTGATCATTGGGTCCATGATGGCACCTGTTGAGGAAAATGCATGGAAAACGCTTGCTGTAAAAATTGCTGAATCCGGTGTGCAAGGCCTTGAACTTAATCTTGGTTGTCCTCATGGTATGTGTGAACGTGGTATGGGCTCAGCGATTGGTCAGGTACCTGAAATGGTTGAAAATGTAACGCGTTGGGTGAAAGAGGTTGTAGATATTCCTGTCTTTACCAAATTGACCCCAAATATTACGGATATTCTAGTACCTGCAGAGGCTGCCTATCATGGTAATGCTGATGCTGTTTCTTTAATTAACACAGTTAACTCTATTGTCAGCGTTGATCTGGATGCTATGGCACCAACACCGACTGTTGATGGTAAAGGCTCACATGGTGGGTATTGTGGTTCTGCCGTGAAACCGATCGCTTTAAATATGGTGGGTGAAATTGCCCGCAATCCGGAAACGCGTGATCTTGAAATGTCAGCGATTGGTGGGGTGAGCAACTGGCGTGATGCAGCTGAATTCATTGCGCTTGGTGCAAGTGGTGTTCAGGTTTGTACAGCTGCTATGTTGTTTGGTTTCCGGATCGTAGAGGACATGATCGATGGTTTATCCAACTGGATGGATGAAAAAGGGTATCAATCAATTGATGATTTCCGTGGGATGGCGACACCAAATACGGTGAACTGGAACGACCTGAATATGAATTATGACATTAAGGCCGTCATTAATAAGGATGAATGTATTGAATGTGGTCGTTGTCATATTGCTTGTGAGGATACATCACATCAGGCCATCACCAAGGTCGCAAAACCAGGTGGTGGTAATGAATATACGGTGATAGATGATGAATGCGTCGGCTGTAACCTATGTCTGCATGTTTGTCCGGTACAGGATTGTATCACGATGAAAC
The DNA here is from genome assembly GCF_009711445.1 of Curvivirga aplysinae. GTDB lineage: Bacteria > Pseudomonadota > Alphaproteobacteria > UBA8366 > Aestuariispiraceae > Curvivirga > Curvivirga aplysinae. The sequence continues at coordinate 7,624 of NZ_SMMC01000157.1, forward strand.
GTGTAGATGATGGTCAATCACATCTGACATGGCCGGAACATCCGTTAAATCCAATGCGTTTAGCTGCCGAATAAAAGGGGGATATATTCATGAATGTCATCGCAAAACATCGCAATTTGAGTATCAGTGGGAATCGTCTTTGGCAAAGTTTGATGGATATGGCCAAGATCGGTGCCACAGAAAAAGGCGGCGTTTGCCGTCTTGCCCTGACCGATATCGATAAAGAAGGCCGTGATCTTTTTATCCAATGGTGTAAGGATGCTGGATGTTCTATTCGCATTGATAAAATGGGGAATATCTTTGCGCGCCGTGAAGGCCGTAATCCTGACCTAAAACCGATCATGACAGGTAGTCATTTAGACAGTCAGCCAACGGGAGGACGATTTGACGGAGTCTATGGCGTGTTAGCTGGCCTCGAAGTTGTACGTGCCCTGAATGATGCGGATTACGAGACAGAGGCACCAATTGAAGTTGCCGTCTGGACCAATGAAGAAGGGTCACGTTTTGCCCCTGCAATGGTTTCGTCAGGTGTATTTGCCAAGGTATTCGATCTTGAATATGGGTTAAGTCGTGCGGATAGCGATGGCAAAACCATGGGCGAAGAATTGGAGCGCATTGGTTATGCTGGCCCAGATGAGCCAAATATCGATGGTCATCCAGTGGGCGCATATTTTGAAGCCCATATTGAACAAGGACCGATCCTTGAAGATGAAGAAAAGACGATTGGTGTCGTAACTGACGCCCAGGGACAGCGTTGGTATGAAATCACCCTGACCGGGGTGGAGGCGCATGCGGGGCCTACACCTATGCATTTGCGCAAAGATGCATTATTAGGCGCGTCCCGTATTGTTGAGGCTGTTAATCGGATTGGTATGAAAAATCAACCTTTCGCCTGTGCGACAGTTGGTATGCTCGAAAATTATCCAAATTCGCGAAATGTGATCCCGGGTAAGGTCTTTTTGACTGTTGATTTCCGCCATCCGGATGATGAAGTTCTGGCTAAGATGGATAAGGAATTACGCGAAGCTGTGGACGAAATCACCAAAGGCATCGGCCTTGAAATGGATTTCGAACAAATTTGGTATTATGCACCGATCAAGTTTGAAGATTCATGTGTGCAAGCAGTTCGCGATGGGGTGGAATTAGGTGGATATTCTAATCGTGATATGGTTTCAGGTGCTGGCCATGATGCATGTTATTTATCCAAGGTAACGCCAACAGGCATGATCTTTATTCCATGTGTTGATGGTATTAGTCATAACGAAGTGGAAGATGCGACACCAGAATGGTGTGAGGCGGGCGGGCAGGTACTGCTGCAAGCCATGGTCACCAAGGCTGATGAAACTGTTTTAAGTTCTTAATGTGAGCTTTTCGACCAACAATCTCATGTAGATTGTTACTCTCTGACTTGGCTGGCCTCCGCGGGCCAGCCATTTTCTTTATTTACGATCCCAATGGATTTGTTCTTGTCGATATGAGGCTGATACAAAGCTGTCATGATATTGATATCTATTGGTGATACCGTTTGGTATATCCCAAGTCGCTTCTGATCCTTCATATATTGTTAAAAAATCTCCCTTAATTAACTCCACATATTCACCCATTTTGAAAGTTAATTTTGCGCTACCGTCTTGGACATATAGAGAGACGGTTTTATCATAGGCATGATGAAAAACAGGGTCATTGCAGCTCCAAGTTTCCCAATTTTGAATTTTGCGAATGGTGTCTTTAGTCGCAATACTATGACGAAAACTTTTAGTCATTTACCTTACTTTCTAGTGCTTTATGATATTTGATATCTTCTGGTGCTAATGGTGGTTTACCAAGGATCATATCAGCGGCTTTTTCTGCGATCATATAAACGCAAGCATTGATATTGGCGCTGGGAACGGCAGGGATTACAGATGCATCTATGATACGTAATCCATTTAGTCCCTTATATTTTAGTTCTAAATCTACCACTGCACGTGGATCATCTTCTTCTCCCATACGGGTAGTGCCACAAGGGTGATAGGCCGAAGAAGCATCTTCACGGATAAATTCATCAAGCTCTTTATCAGTCTGGATATGTGTTCCGGGTAAATCTTCACGCTGATGATACGGTTTGAAAGCCGATTGTGAGAGGACTTCACGCCCCATCTTCAATCCTTCTCGCATTTCATACCAGTCGCGATCAGTAGCTAAATAATTAGGGTCGATCAATGGTGCGTCGTTAGGATTACTTGATGCTAATCGAACTCTACCACGGCTTTCTGGGCGCATGGGGCCAGCCCCAAGACGATAACCATTTTTATTTGGGTTTGGTATCCAGTTTTCACCGAAGAAAACAGGAAAGAAGTGGAATTGGATATTGGGATGGCTGACATCTTCATTCGTGCGTAAAAAGGCACCTACATGGCATTGGTTAACCGAAGCGACACCTTTTTTGAGGCCAAACCATTGCATGCCAGCCCATAACATCAAATGGGGTTTTAGATATTTGTTTAATGACACAGGTTGATCTGTTTCCACCTGGATATGGGCTTCTAGGTGATCGTGTAGATTTTCACCTAACATGGGGGCGTGATGTTTCACGTCGATGCCAATTTGTTTGAGGTGATCTTCCGGACCTAAGCCTGATAACATCAGAATTTGTGGTGTTCCAAAAACACCAGCAGCCATTATGACTTCTCGTTTGGCCTTTACTGTCACGATTTGATTATTCTTGGCATATTCAACGCCAACCACTTGATCTTTTTCTACTAGGACCCTCAAGACTTTTGCATCTGAGGTAATATCTAAGTTGTCACGTTTAGGTTGGTTGTGAATATATGATCTGGCAGAGCTGCTACGATAGCCATTTTTAACGGACATCTCAAATCGGCTGACACCTTCTTGCATATAACCATTTACATCTTGGCTAAGTTTATGTCCCGCTTGTTGTCCGGCTTCTAAAAATGCAGCGTTAAGCGGATTTAAATCCTCCTGCAATTGGATGCCAACCATGCCGTCATTACCACGAAAGTCATTTTCGTTTTTACCGTCACGCTGTTCGAATTTTTTAAAATAGGGAAGGCAATCTTTGAAAGACCAACCATGACAATTTTCTTTTTCTGCCCAATGGTCATAATCAAGTGGATTACCACGCAAAAAAGTCATTCCATTGATGGAAGAGGACCCACCAAGCACTTTGCCACGTGGTTGATCAATCTCACGATTGTTTAAGTGTGACTGGGGCGTTGTTTTAAACCAGTAGTTATATTTACTTGTTGGCTTAAATGCTGATCTTAAACCTGCTGGCATTTGAATGATCCAGCTTCTATCATCTCCACCATGTTCAAGTAATAATACTGAATATTTCTCATCTTCACTGAGGCGATGGGCAAGCACACATCCAGCGGTACCTGCGCCAACAATGATATAGTCATATGATTTTGATTTCATTAGAGGTAATCTTCTTCAAATTCACAATTTGTGAGGGGGACAGCACCATTTTTTGTAATGAGTACTGGTTGTTCCAGTTTTACACCTTCCGGTCCGCCAACAGGGCCTACATAGCTTTCAACGCAAACGCACATACCTTCCTCAAAATGACCTGAATACTGCCAAGTTTCATGATCTTCTGGGTAATAAATGACTGGATATTCTACACCAAATCCGATGCCATGAATTTGTTCTGCATAGCGATTTGGGACATAGATATCATGCATCTTCCATGATTTCTCGCTGAATTCCTGATAAGATAAACCCGGTTTTAATAATTCCATATTATGCATCAATTGTTCATGTGCATGGGCATAGAGTAGCCTTTGATCATCCGTCGGTTTTTTATCCCCCACAACAAAGGCGCGGGTTTGATCACAGAAAACACCATCTGGCCCAATGAGATCACTGTCAAATACCAGCATCTCTCCGTTTTCAATGATTTTATCTGAAGATTCCGTAAACCATGGATTTGTATGATGACCGGATGATAGAAGTCTGGTTTCCTGATATTCTCCGCCATGCTCGATATTATATTGGTTCATTAATGAAAGTAGGTAGTTTTCGGTAACACCGGGTTCTGTTTTACTCCGCATAAACGAAATCGCATCCGTGCAAATCTGCATAGATTGACGGATAGAAGCTATCTCTTCTGCGGACTTAATGGAACGCGCATGTTCCATAGGCGCTTTTGCATCAGCTAATTTGATATTGTGTTTCTGTAGAACTAAAAGCGGAAGTAGGTCAGCGCGATCTATGCCTAATGTCGCATTAGGTCCACAAGTTTGATGCAAAAGATCGATGATTTCCATGGCCCATTTTTCGGCATGTTCTTCTGCGCGATGACCTGATCCAAAGTAATCCCAACTTTTTGCAGGGCGTGCTTCATCAATCGTTTCTAGGTTATCTGATAGATGTAAGGCGCCACCATAGTCGAAAAGTACAACTGGACCTTCAACAGGTACAAATACATAACGCGCTAGATGATGAGACGTCCAAACCTGCATATTTCGACATCCCGTCGCATAACGTAAGTTCAGAGGATCAAATAATACAGCTGCATCTATGTTGAATTCTTGTAGCAACTTACGGGTACGTTCAAGGCGGTAGCCACGCATCTTAACCTGATCTATTTCCATTTTGGTCACCATCTTATTAAAGGCCTTTATTCATTATAGGGAGTATAACCTCTTGTTTGACAGAATGACTTAAATGGAATTAGATGGTTAAATCAAACGAAATTACCTTAACTATTAATTAAATAAAATTGAACTATGAAACAAGCATTGGATCTAGAGCTAATTCGTACATTTGTGACTGTGCTGGAAGAGGGCGGTTTAAAACTTGCAGCAAGTAAATTACATAAGACACCGTCGGCCGTAAGCATGCAGATTAAACGCTTGGAAGAAGCTTTAGGGCAGAGGGTGCTTGAGCGCAGTAACCAAGGTTTATCGCTCACCTTCGCAGGGGAGAAATTGAAGAGAAAAGGGCAGAAGCTTCTAGCTTTGAATTATGAATTGCTTGGGGAAATGGCAGAGGCGGATATAGAGGGGCAACTTCGCTTTGGATCTCCTGCAGATTATACCCCTACGATTTTACAAAAATTGATTCCGATCTTTCAACGGGAATTTCCTAATGTATCTCCATCAATTATTTTAGAACCCAGTCGTGCGTTGCGTGCGCGTGTTGAGGCAGGTGATCTTGATCTGGCGATTGTAGCAAGTGAACCCCATAGGGAAACAGGGCATTTGTTATGGTCAGAAGAGGTCGCATGGTATGGCAATGCTGTCACGCCTGAAGGTAATCCGCGATACGGTATTTTGGCGACGAATTGTGTTTTAAGGGAGAGATCAACCCGTGAAATTGAATTGTTGGGTGGCGAGCATATGATTGCACTTGAGGCCGCTACTGTTGATTCATTGCGAGAGGCAGTGGAAGCTGGGTTTTGTCAGTCATTTTTACCAAGTTCGAGCTCTCATGGGTTAGATAGATCTGAAACTATGGTAGACTTTAAGCCAATGAACTTACAATTCTCATTAATCTTCGGTTCAACTTTTGATAAAGACAATGCTGATCGTATCTCATCGCGTTTACATCAGGCATTAAATGATTAATCAGAGAAGGCTGTTAAAGGCCAACCCCACGTAATATGATTTCTGTCACCTGAGATTTAGCTGTTTCGAATTCTTCGTCGGTTAATGATTTGTTATCATTCAATATTTCAATCTGAGCGTTGAAATCGGCGTAATGTTGTGTCGTTGCCCAAATCATATACATCAAACTACGAGGGTCGACTCTGGCAATTTTTTCTTCATTGATCCATTTATCAATGACGATAATGCGACTTTCCAGCCATTCTTTAACATTTTTACCAATGTAATCACTGGTGAATTGCGCCCCACGGATCATTTCATTGGCCCATATACGAGACCCCAATGGGCGTTGTCGTGATAAATCCATTTTTGCGTGGATATAGCCTGTTAAAGCTTCACGTGGGTCATTTGATTGGTCAAATAGATCAGCGGAATGAAGCCATGAATCACAAATATCTTCAATGACACGACGATAGAGCTTTTCTTTGGTTGGGAAATAATAATGCAAATTGGCTTTTGGAATTTTTGCTTCTTGGGCAATTTTCGCAGTGGTTGATCCCTTAAATCCAAATTCCGCAAAGACGCGCTCGGCTGCATTTAAAATTTGCTGTTCATTCTCACGTCGAATTGCCTGTTTGTGGCCTGCATTTTCTTCTTTATTTGTAATGGTTTTTTGAAGTGGCATTTTTTATCCAGAAACTAGTGATCTTTTAATATGCTTTTATCTTGACCATTTGGTCAAGAAGGAATAATCTAATATTACGTAAATTCCAGTGATTTGAGAAAGGTTCGATAAACGACCTCCTTATTGTTGGTAATATTAATACCCGAAGCTATCAGTAATGAAAATAAGATAGATAGGGGTGACAGGGAAACAGATAAGTAAGGGGCTTTCTAGCGATACATGTATGGTTAGGTAGCGCGGGATTTCTACCTAATCAAAGAATTTGAAACATTGAACGGTATAGGCATATGCGTCCGTTCACGCAATCTTTGTAAACAAATTCTAAAATAAATAAGAAAACGTAATCATAATCGTTCACCTGTATCGTATTTGATAAGCGCCTCTTGTCGCAGAGGGGCGTTTTGCTATGCCATTAAAAAAGACGCAAAAAAAGATGATAAGCTGTGTTTTGACGCAGCGATCTGCATATGCGCCCTCTCAACATATGACAACTAATTTCCTGAAGATTTTAAATCGGGAATGTAGAACTGGGGGACGATAAATGTCGATATTACGCGGTGGCTTGATTCAAATGGGATTAAAGGCCGATACAGATAAATCACCTGAAGAAATCCGTCAGGCTATGATTGAAGCGCATATTCCTTATATTGAGGAAGCAGGGCAAAAAGGTGTGCAGGTGCTTTGCTTTCAAGAAGTCTTTACCCAACCATATTTCTGTCCGAGCCAAGACAAAGAAATGGTATGATGCCGCAGAATATATTCCGGATGGTCCAACCACACAATTGATGCAGGAATATGCCAAAAAATACCAGATGGTTATTGTTGTGCCTATCTATGAAGAGGCAATGCCGGGTGTCTATTACAATACCGCAGCCGTAATTGATGCAGACGGCAGTTATCTAGGGAAATATCGTAAAACACATATTCCGCAAGTTGCAGGTTTCTGGGAGAAATTTTTCTTCAAGCCTGGTGGGTCTGATTGGCCTGTATTTGATACACAATATTGTAAGCTAGGTGTTTACATCTGTTATGACCGCCATTTCCCCGAAGGATGGCGTGCGTTGGCGCTTAACGGGGCAGAATATATCGTCAATCCATCTGCAACTGTTGCTGGCGTCTCTGAATATTTATGGAAATTGGAACAACCTGCTTCTGCTGTGGCGAATGGTTGCTTCATTGGTGCAACCAATCGTGTTGGGCGCGAAGCACCATGGGATATTGGTGAGTTTTATGGTCAAAGCTATTTTGTAAATCCGCGTGGTGAAATTGAAAAAGAAGCAAGCCGTGATCAGGATGAGTTGATTATTCATGATATGGATATGTCTATGGTGCGCGAAATTCGCAGCAACTGGCAGTTTTTCCGTGATCGTCGTCCAGATACATATGGCCCACTCACTAGAATTGAGTGAGGCAAATTTTAGATTTTGAGAGTCAGATAAAAAATACAAGCTCTCTTGCCCGATGCATCGGCGGGTATATTTGGGTTCCGATGTACATAAGGTGAATTGCGCGAATTAAACAGGGGCGTGGTTTTCCTATCGCAGTCTGGGAGAAAAACATGACTGATAATACAATATCGGGCGGTGGTGATTATACCACAGTAGATGCCCAAACAGAGGGGGTCGACCTTGATCTTTGGAATGAGGATCAGGCACCAACTACCGCTGAAACTAGAACTTGGGACTGGAAAGCGATTTCTGCTCTTTGGGTGGGAATGGTTGTTTGTGTACCAACCTATATGCTGGCATCATATTTGATCGGTGCAGGCATGTCTTGGAAAGAAGCTGTCACAACAATTTTATTGGCAAATGTAATCGTGCTTATTCCAATGGTGCTGGTTGGGCATGCCGGAGCAAAATACGGTATTCCTTTCCCGGTTTTACTTCGTTCCTCCTTCGGGCCAATTGGGGCGAAAATACCCGCGGTCGCACGTGGCATCGTTGCCTGTGGCTGGTTTGGTATTCAAACATGGGTTGGTGGGTCAGCGATTTACGTGATCCTGAATACCTTATTTGGTGGTGCTTTAGCAGCTGATCCACTCCCAATTCTTGGTATTAATATATTCCAGTTTATATGCTTCCTTGCTTTCTGGGGCTTGCATATCTGGTTTATCAAGAATGGTACAGAATCCATTCGTTGGCTTGAAACATATGCGGCTCCATTCCTGTTGCTAATGGGATTGGCGCTTTTGGCGTGGGCTTATGTAAATGCTGGCAGTTTCGGTGAAATGCTATCGACACCAAGTCAGTTTGATGTAGGGCAACCAAAAGAAGGACAATTCTGGTCTGTCTTCTGGCCAAGCCTAACAGGTATGGTAGGCTTCTGGGCTACATTGGCATTGAATATCCCTGATTTCACTCGTTATGCGAAAAGTCAAAAAGATCAATTTGTTGGTCAAGCTATCGGCCTTCCAATTCCAATGGCTTTATTTGCCTTTATCGCATCTGCGGTAACATCCGCAACAGTTGTGATTTTTGGTGAGCCCATATGGGACCCAATTGCTTTGACAGAACGTATGGGTGGTTTTGCTATCATTATTGCTCTGGTTGCGCTGGTTATTGCTACATTGACCACAAACCTTGCGGCTAATGTTGTCGCGCCTGCGCATGGTTTCTCTAATTTGTCGCCGTCAACAATCTCCTTGAAAAAGGGCGGTTATATAACAGCGGCAATTGGTTTGATTATGTTCCCGTGGATTTTAATCAATCATATCATTGGCTGGTTGATTGCCTATTCAGCATTACTAGGTCCAATCGCGGGTATTATGCTCGCGGATTATTATCTTCTTCGTAAACAGGATCTAAAAGTAGCGGACTTGTTTAAAAGTAACGGTATTTATTCTGCCAGCAACGGTTGGAACTGGGCCGGTATACTTGCGTTAATCATTGGTATCTTGCCAAATCTTCCAGGTTTCTTGGCAAGTGTTGGATTGTCAGATGGTGCAAGTGCCTTCTTCATGACGCTTTATACTTATGCGTGGTTTGTCGGCTTGTTCGTTGCAGGTGCTGCATATCTCGTATTGGCAAAGGTGATGAATAAATAAAACCAAGTTGTTTATGCCTCGGTCGGTCTTCTGGCCGAGGTGTAGGCGATTTCAAATAATAAGATGAGGTTTGAGCCTCAATTTAAGTTCAGGAGTTGAATAATATGTCTATCTTAATCAAAGGCGGTACAGTGGTAACAGCGGAGCAGGAAATGCGCGCTGATGTGTATTGTGAAGATGGCGTCATTAAGGCTGTCGGTGAAAATCTGGAAGCTCCTGCTGATGCGGAAGTGGTTGATGCTGGTGGTCAATATGTGATGCCTGGTGGTATCGATCCGCATACTCATATGCAATTACCGTTTATGGGAACGGTTGCATCCGAAGATTTTGAAACAGGTACTGCGGCTGCGATGGCTGGTGGTACAACAATGATTATTGATTTTGTAATTCCAAACCCACAACAACGTATTATGGAAGCATGGAATACTTGGAATGAATGGGCAGAGAAATCTTGTGCTGATTATTCTTTCCATGTGGCAATTACATGGTGGGATGAAAGCGTACATGCAGATATGGGCACTTTGGTGAATGAGCATGGCGTGAATAGTTTCAAACATTTTATGGCGTATAAAAACGCAATTATGGCAGATGATGAAGTGCTTTATAATAGCTTTACACGTGCATTAGAGCTTGGCGCGATCCCGACCTGTCATGCGGAAAATGGGGAGCTTGTCTTCCAATTACAACGCAAATTGATGGATATGGGAATGACGGGACCAGAAGCGCATCCTCTATCCCGTCCACCTGCTGCGGAAGGGGAGGCTGCCAACCGGGCGATCCGTCTTGCTGAAGTTATTGGTGTGCCTATTTATCTGGTACATGTATCGACTAAAGACGCATTGGATGAAATTTCCCGTGCAAGAAGTGAAGGACACCGTGTGTTTGGTGAGGTTCTCGCTGGTCATTTGGTGTTGGATGACAGTGTGTATCAACATCCGGATTTTGATACGGCTGCTGCACATGTAATGTCTCCGCCATTCCGTCCAAAAGGGCATCAGGAAGCTTTATGGAAAGGTTTACAATCTGGAAATCTGCAAACAACTGCAACGGATCATTGTTGTTTCTGCGCAGATCAAAAAGCTGCTGGTAAGGATGACTTTACTAAAATCCCGAATGGTACGGCCGGCGTAGAAGATCGCATGGCTGTTATCTGGAATGAAGGTGTGAATACAGGGCGTATGACCCCAAGTGAATTTGTTGCACTGACATCAACGAATACAGCAAAGATTTTCAATATCCACCCACGTAAAGGCACGATCGCAGTCGGTGCCGACGCGGATATTGTCGTCTGGGACCCTGCAGGTACGAAAACAATTTCTGCAAAGACACATCATCAACGTATTGATTTCAATATTTTTGAAGGTATGGAAGTGAAAGGTATCCCATCTCACACTATCAGTCAGGGTGTTGTAACCTATAAAGAAGGTGATTTGCGTGCGGTTCGTGGGGCGGGTCGTTACGTGAAACGCCCTGCATTCCAGCCTATGTTCCATGCGTTGGAAAAAATTGCCAAGGCAAATGTGCCAACACCTGTAAAGCGCTAAGATTAACTATATAATACTAAATTAGGAAGTCGGATGATTGGAAAATTATCCGGCTTTTTCTTTGTGCTTATAATGGGTTAATGTATAATTCGTAGAGTAATGATATGGGTAGGGTATGGAAAAAATATGCCGAAATTTGCTGCGAATTTGACGATGATGTTTAATGAATATGCGTTTCTTGATCGATTTGCTGCTGCAAGGAATGCGGGCTTTCAAGCTGTTGAATTTCTATTCCCTTATGATTACCCGAAAGATGAAGTTGCTGATGCTTTGCAACATTCTGGATTAGAGTTGTCTTTATTTAATGTTTATGCAGGAGATTGGCAGGCGGGGGAACGTGGATTAGCTGGTATTCCTTCTGAAAGGGGGCGTTTTATCGAAGCTCTTGATCAGGCTATGGATTATGCAACGGCTCTAAAATGTGAAAAATTGCATGTGATGGCAGGTTTAGTTTCTAGAAATGCCACCATGGAAGAGCAAGATAAATGCTTGGTTTCCAATTTGAAATATGCCGCTGAAATTGCCCGTGAAGTAGATATAACTTTACTTATTGAACCTTTAAATAACCGTGATGTACCTGGCTATTTTTTACAATATTCTTCACAAGCCAGAGATATTTTGAGAAAAGTAGATGCTTCAAACGTAAAATATCAACTAGATATATATCACTTACAAATTATGGAAGGCGATTTGGAGAGGCATATATTGGGGTTGGCTGATATCACAGGGCATATTCAAATTGCGAATGTACCCATGCGAAGTGAACCAGATCATGGTGAGATCAATTATAACTATATTTTCGACCTTATAGATCAGTCAGGATATGAAGGCTTTGTGGGATGTGAATATAAGCCGCTTGGAAAAACTGAAGATGGCCTCGAATGGTTATCTTCCTATATTTACTAAGAAAAATAGTAATTCAATGTTTATCAATAGTAGTATAATTAGATTGAGTTCTATCTTGTTAGCGGGATTTGCTTTGTTATATTAACCCCTAAGATTATTAAGGGGTTATTATGGCAGTTTGGGGTGAGCCTGAAGGGTGGCTCTACGAATATTTTGATTTAGATGAGCCTGTTGAAACCTTTACAGGTTTTGAGCCGATGGTCGAATTATATCGAAGCAAGCTTAACGGTCGTTTGATGCCAAGCTGGTCTGATTTTGATGTCTTTGATTTCAAAGGCTGGCTCGGAAAAGTGAATGTAATCGATATCACGCAAGACCCTCTGGATTTCAAATATCGGATACATGCGACCGAAGCTGTGGATTTGGTCAAAGAAGATTTCACCAATAAAACCCATCGGGAACTATCTGATCGTAATACCTTATCTGATGAGGATATGAAGTTCTATGAAATGGTAGTTAAAGAACGTAAAATTGCACGATCCTCTGGCATGTTCCCTTATGAAAATATCCGTAAACGCAAGGTAACTTTTCTTGAATTTCCACTCTCAGATGATGGTGGGAAAACAGTGACCCAACAGATTGAGTTTTTCTTTATTTTTTAATTAGTTAAAACAAATTCGGCTGTTCTGCTTCTTTGGCGAATATATACCCTTCTATTTCCAATAGTTTCTTCTTGATCTCAATACCACCTGCATAGCCGGTAAGGGATCCATCACTGCCTATAATACGATGGCAAGGGACAATGATTGAGATCGCATTTGCCCCATTGGCATTGGCCACGGCCCGAATGGCTTTTTCATCACCTAACCGACGAGATAATTCTAGATAACTTAAGGTTTCCCCATATCTGGTCGCCAAGAGCCCATCCCAAACGGATTTCTGAAAATCCGATCCGGCAAGCAGAAGAGGGATCGTAAATTCTTTTGTTTGTCCCTCAAAAAACGCGTTCAACTCTTGTTTTGTTTGCTTCAAAACCGGAACATCTTTTGCCGTTTCATAGTCAGCTTTCAAATATTTCTTTAACCGATTATCCACCGCATCCCGTTTCTTGCGATCATGCCAATCACAGAGGCAAAGCTTGCCCTCATAGCTCCCCAGTATAATCCGCCCAAAGTCGGTCTCAAAAATTTCAGTTAGGATATTGGTCATTTTTTCAATCAATTATATATAGTTTGGTTGATCAATTAATACTTATTATGAGATTATATAATCAAGGATTTTTGCTGAAATTCCATCTCTTATGGTTCGCGTAACTTTCCTCACATCTTTAAAGTAATGGGCTTTTTTAAGAAGTTGATCTTCAAAGAGATCGTAGTCAATCAAACTTTTATCTTTATCTGATAGTTGTAGGATTTGTCTTTTGAGCTCTCGGGAAATTACTTCACGTATTTCGTTTACGTGTAATTCCGTAAATTCAACATGCGCATCAAACCGAGAAAAAATAGGATCTCCTAAATGTTGTTTTACTTCTTGTAAGTTTTGATAATTTGATGTGCAAATAATAACTGCCTTCTCTACATCTACATTATAATTTTGATCTTCGTAAATCCCTTCATCAAATAGTTGGTAGAACGCGCTGTGAAATGTTGAATGCGCTTTATCAAATTCGTCAAGAAGTATAACATTTGCCTCTCGATCTAATATTTCCTTTGCAAAGCTTTTTTCTCCGTGTTTGCCTCCAAATAAGTAAGAAAGAAACTCGTTACTATGATACATGGAAAACTGTTTTCTAAATAGGTTTCCTTCTAGAGTCTTTGCTAGTATTTTTGCAGTTTCAGTTTTTCCTACTCCAGAAGGCCCGTAAAATAGGATTACGTTTGGTTTCTTTATTTCCATTCGCGCTTGAGGAATCAACGATTTCAAAATACTTCTTTTCGCTTCTAATTGACCGACAATTTGGTTTTTGAGACTTTGTTCCAATTCTTTGATAAAGCAAGTGTTTACGGTTTTGTAGTCATGGCGAATGTATTCATGTTCTGATGAGCTTGCCTTTATCTTAACTTCAAGAACTAATGGTGGATTATGAAGATAAATTTTTTTAATATTTATATCTGAAAAAAAGGCCTCAAAGTTCATTAAAGCATGTTCTCTCACACTCATATATTCGTCAGAGTAGGCAACAAGGTTATCGATATTTATTGGCTCGGATTCTATTCTGTCTTGGCCCTCCACTTGTACGGTAAATCTATTCCTTCTTTCATCAACAAGACGAACGATTTCAGATAAAGAACTTATTGTGTTGTTGCAGACGTTTTCTGACTCGAGAAATTGATCAAAGGCAGATTTTGGTCCATTGAATATAACTGTATGAGGAATCATTCTATCCCCGCCAATACTACGTCAAACAAATCAACGTGATCATTCGATAAATGTTTGTCACTAGTTATTAGAGTTTCACCTGATACCTCTTGATCTTGAAAACTTATCGAAAATTCGTGCTTTATGTTTAGAGAATGTAAATCAATGGTTCCCACTTTTACTAGGTATAATTTAAGCTTCATTCGAGTGAGATCCATCAAATTATAGTTATTTCTGAAAGCATTGATATTGAAGCGAACTACTCGGTCTGTATCGTTTTTTAGTGTTAGTTCATAATATCCTTTACTCTTTTCAAGGACTTCATCTAGCATAGTTATATCAACGTCTTGATGGTCTATTTTCAACATTTTTGTATATGGGGTATACATTTTCATGTATGAAATAGAGTTTTGATATGCTTGTAGATTGCAATTATTTACTTTTGTAATTGAATTATCTTTGTTTGCTTTCTCAAGATACTCACTCAATACCGAGTTCGATATTGTGGTGTTTACTAATGTTTCCCCTAAAGCGCTGACTCCCCCTTTTGTTGAGAGTGAAAGATCTGTTTTTATAAATGGTGCTAAGGCTTTGAAAATTACGCCATCATTTACATCAATTTCTAGTTTAGCACTTCCCGACACTTCCTTTTGTTTCTTTTTTTCTGTTGTTTGAGATAAATTTCCGCCGTTCGAAATATCAAGATAGTCAATTGCGGAACCCTCGTCGAAATAAACAATTTTAAGCATACTCATCCTTTTTGATAGAGGTGTTTTATCTACATATTGA
>NZ_SMMC01000161.1 GCF_009711445.1 Curvivirga aplysinae
ATTAGCATTCTATTTATTAATAAATTATTATGTTCGGCGCCCTATGAGTATACTTGAAGCGAATATTGGTTTATCTGGTGGGGTCGAAACAGTAAATGGTATATCAGTATGTTGTAATATAGAAGATTTCTATCGCAGCCAATGTCGACATATGATGGCTAGGCTTTTAAGGCCTTACTTTGAAAAGTACCAAATTACACCAACAGAATTAATGTTTGATAAGCGAAATCAAATCGCACTGGAAAAAAACGGCTCTCTTCTAAATTTTGCAATTTCCAAAGCTGCTGAACTGCAAACTAAGCATATAGGTGGTGATGAAAAAGAGCGAGAAGACACATTAAACAGCCTTTACTCTCAGTATCTTAATAATTTTGTTTCTGAAGAACTGTCAAAGATAGTCATCACTGAAGGCTGTGACTTAGATGCATTAACTGCTCAACTGATAGATGATGTTGGTGAATTAAAGGCATATAAAAGTTTCTGTTCAGCTATCGTTAGTTATCTTGACGGGTCTCCTAGTTGGGGAACCAAAGCTGTTCGTTTGATGGGGCTCTTGAAAACGTCGGAAATGCCTTTTGTTATTTCCATTCTTGATTCAATTCTAAGCGAGCTCCTATTGTTTGATATTGCAGTCAAAGATATATTTTCAGAAGAGAGTAATCGCATCAAACTTGCAGAAGATCTCTTGTCTATGTTGATTGCACAGCCTCAGCCTAGAAAAGACGCCAGTGAAGTTATATCCATGCTTCATTCTGTTGTTGTTACAACAGAATTACCCATGACAAGCGCAAGTTTGAAAAGAGCCTTTGGTGGTTTAATTGCGTCTCCTGATCCGCTTGTCGCACTCGATAGGTATTTAGATGATGATACTCCGCCAGAACTAGTTGAACTTTTGTCTTTGGGTAAACTTGCCCGCTTGATGGAAAAGGCCGGTGGTTGGTTTGATAACCCACGTATGGTTACAATCATGACAGAGCGCGTCGCAAAACTGACCGGTGAAGAATATTTGTATAAATATACGCGCAGGAAGAAGTTTTTAGCCTATAAGATTGAAGAATTATTGAGGATCTACCCTTTGGTCTATGGGGATGAAAATAAGGAACGGGTTGTTTCTTATTTATCCACGATGATTTTAGATGGGGAATTTGGTGAAACAATCTTTAGGGCCGGTGATACCCCTATGGTCCAACTTGGTATACCGGGTATTCTTGAACAAAAACTGCGACGGGCAAACTTGCCTGTGAAGAGTGCGAAGCTATTTGCCTCTAAATTTGCTGGGGTTCAAGAAGGGCATATTAGGAAAAATCAGGTTTTCGAAAAAATACGAAATTTGAGAGTCTCTGATCCCGAGAAGGGCGTTTATGTATTGGATCTAATGAGGCATGGTGTGTTTACCTCTGGTCGATGTCGGACTGCTGCGACTAAACTGGTTAAGATGTATCTAAATAGGACGGGAGCTATAGAAGAATATTGCCAAACAATAGAAGATGAGGAGGAGAGGGAAGAGAAACTTTTCCTTATTCAGTCTCAATTACGTGATTTTGGCTGATAGTTTTTCTAATATGGAGATTAGCGTTTGTAATAACATTGGCGTTTTAGGCTTTTGTATTTTAGAATTGTTACAAATGATTTAGGTGCCGAATGAAACGCATTCAATCTCTTAAAATTGTTACCAAGCTTGTTATGATTTTTTCAGCGAACGCAATTTTTCTAAACCTTGCGGGCGCATATGATGTCATTGATATTTGCTATGAAGAATGGCCACCTTTTATAGAAACTACCGAGACTGGTGATATTAAAGGAAGTATTGTTCCTTTGTTGAACGAATTACGTAGTAAATTACCGACTCAAATAAACCTTCTTCCCATTCCTTATGTTCGATGTTTAAAAGGAATAGAGACGGGTATCTATGATGGTATTTTAATGGATGACTCTGGACATCAAGGATTGCTGAGCACTGATTTCAAAACAGCAGACTGGGAATTAAGTATGCTTGTGCGTAAGGGTGAATACGCGAAGCTACAAGACCTTATAGATGACAAAAAGGCAATCGTTGGTTTCCCTTTTGAATATGATCATCCTGAGAGCGTGACATCAATCTTTGAAGGACGTATTGAACAAATCCATACTAAACCGGAAATTATTTATAAGTTGATGACGCATGATCGTATGGCAGCAGTTCTAGAGGATAAAGCTTGGTTGCTGGATATGATCGAACGCCATAATTGGCAAGGTTTTGAGGTCCTTGAACCTTCGATGTATCGGATAGAACAATTCCTCAATATTCACCCACGAAGGAAGGAATTCGTGCCGGAAGTTAACGCAGCGATAAGATCGCAATAGATACAAAGTAAAGATACCTTATTATATTATGTAGAGGATTATTCTTTAAATCGAAGAAGCCCCTTTTCCGTCTGTCATACATTATTAACTTGAAAAAAAACTCGATTTGCTGCAAAAGAGCGCCTTCTTGTCGTCGGGTTTCTATTTGGAATATCCTGACGGGTGTCTACTGGTTTGGAAAGGGGCCTGAAATGCCAAATGTTGGTAACCTTGCTGAACTGGGGATGGACCCGATGGAATTTGCATCGGGCGAAACCCCGGTAAGCAAAAATTTCAAAAATAATGAATTTGCAAATGATAAGGATTTCTTTATCGAACGAAATGGTGTTCGGTATGCAGGAATACATTTGTTAATTGATCTGTGGGGAGCGAGTAACCTCGATCAAATTGAACTGGTTGAAGAAACCCTTAGAAAAGGGGCTTTGGATGCTGGGGCAACAATTTTGCATTGCCACTTGCATCACTTTACGCCTAATGGCGGTGTGTCTGGTGTCTTGGTTTTAGCCGAATCTCATATTTCTATTCATACATGGCCTGAAGCAAATTATGCGGCGTTGGATGTGTTTATGTGTGGGGATTGTGATCCTCATAAAACAGTTCCTTTCTTGAAAGAAGCATTTAGACCTGAACGTATTGACGTGGATGAACAGCTTCGAGGAAAAGGTGTATAAATATAGCATGGGTTCATGATAATCCTGATGAACATAAAGAGATATGAAAGATATTCGTTCAGAATTTCATTGTTCTCATTGCTTTGCTTATTATTTGCGTTGATAGCTTATTTATGTGTTCTACCCATTTTTTTATGGGCCTAGATATGTCTCCAGAATAGCACGATTAATTTCTGAGCGCTGATCCATATACTCTACTAATTCTTCGAAATTCTCTTTTCCACTTACACGTAATAAAAGTCTCTTTCGGTTTTCAATTTCATCTTCGCCCTTTTCTGGTTTAGCAGCTGTTAAACGCATCACAGCTTGAATATTTCTCCATAACGCTAGGCTTGTAATCAGCATCTTTGTGTTCTCATCACTCAAAAGGCCAGCTTTATTTGCCTGTGATAGGCTAGCAGCTGTGTTTGGTGACAGGATTTCTGGATGCGAATGGGCATAGTTTAATTGTAAGAACTGGGCGATGAATTCAATATCAATAATACCGCCTTTGTAATGTTTAACTGCCCAGCGTTGATTTTCAGGATGTTGGCTGGCAATGCGTTCACGCATAGTCAGAATATCGTCTTTTAAGGTTTTCTTATCACGCTTCTGGCATAATGATCTTTGAATTGTATCTTCAAGGCGGTCTTTAAAACCTTCAGTTACGAATACCGGTCTTGCACGGGTCAAAGCCATATGTTCCCACGTCCAGGCTTTGCTTTTATTTTTGTCGCTTTCCTGACGATAGTATTCTTCGAAAGTAGAAAGTTGAGTCGCAACCGCGCCAGCATTTCCATCGGGACGTAAACGCCCGTCAACTTCATATAAGCGACCTTCGCCCGATTGTGCATTGATTGCCGTGGTAATGCGTTGACATAGACGAATGTAATACATGGTTGGGGAAAGTGGGCGATCTCCGTTGGATTCTTTGCAATCACCTGTATCATATACATAAACAAGATCGAGGTCAGAGCCCGGTTGTAATTCTCTACCACCTAGTTTTCCAAAACCAAGAATGGCAAAGTTATTTACTTTAAATGTTCCATGCGCTTGTTCAAACTCCTTAATTACTGCAGGAATTAAGCAATTCAAACCAACTTCAGCAACATGTGTAAGGCCATCACTTATGCCTTCTCCACCATTTAAATTACGCATGATATGGACCGAGATGCGAAACTTGTAATCATTGGTCCAACGACGGGTAATATCTAAAATATCTTGAAAATCCCGGGCTTGAGCTAACATGCTTTCAAGTTGTACCTGCATGATTTCTTTACCATCAACAGGCATGAAGAAATCAGAAGATAAAACAGCATCTAATAGCTGGGGACGACGTGCGAGCCATCCTGCTGATTGAGGAACTTCTCCCATAATTTCTGCTACGAGTTCTAAAAGCTGCGGGTTAATCTGGAAGAGTGAGAAAATTTGCACGCCTGAAGGAAGCCCTTCTAGAAATGTATCAAAACGAATGAATGCTTCATCTGGATCAGCCGTATTCGCAAATGCATCCAGAATAGTTGGTAACAATTCGGTTAAGATTTGACGGGCTCTTTCACTGCGGGTTGCACGATAGCGACCGCGATGCCAATTACGAATGAGAGAGCAAGTTCGTTCCGGTTGTTCATACCCCATATTTCGTAAATTCTCTATGGTTGCAGGATCATCATCGGTGCCCGTAAACACAAGCGATCCCTCATCACTACCTAAACTTCGAGACTCTTCAAATAATACAGCGTAATGTTCTTCTACTTTCCGTAAATGGCTCAGCAGAACATCTATCAGCTCTTGATTTGTTTTATATCCCATGAAATTGGCGAGAACCAAAAGCCCTTCTTCATCCCCCGGTAAGGTTTGGGTTTGTTGATCATCAATCATTTGTAAACGGTGTTCCAATTTACGTAGGAAATGATAGGCTTTTGTTAAATCTTCACAAACATCTTTTGTGACATGATCAAGGTCCGTCAAGGCTTGTAACGCTGCACAGGTGTCTTTGACACGCATTTGAATTTGCCTTCCACCCCATATCAATTGCTGGGTTTGTGCAAAAAATTCGATCTCTCGAATGCCACCTCGACCGATTTTTATATTATGATTTAAGACTGCAATTTCGCCACCACCTTTATGGGCGTGAATTTGGCGCTTGATAGAATGAATATCTTCAATCATGGCAAAATCTAGAGATTTACGCCAAACAAATGGTCGAATATCTTCAATAAATGCAGAGCCTAACTCCAAATCACCTGCTACAGGGCGTGCTTTGATCATCGCTGCACGTTCCCAATTTTGGCCAAGACTTTCATAATATGTCACAGCAGCCATGTAGGTCATTGCCAATGGAGTTGCACCAGGATCAGGCCTTAAGCGTAAATCTGTTCTAAAAACATAGCCATCTGCTGTGCGACTATCCATCAAACGCATTAAGTCTCTGGCGGCGCGAACGAAATCCTGACGTAAACGATGAGGATCTTTTGCCTGAATTTTTGTAGGTTCATAGAGTAAGATTAAATCCACATCGCTTGAATAATTTAATTCACGTGACCCAAGCTTCCCCATACCCAATACAAAGAAACCGGATTCCTTGTTGGGATCATCTGGAAAAGGTAGTGTAATTTCGTTTCGATGATGCATTTGATGTAAGATAAATGCAGTGGTTACACGGATTGTATGATCAGCAAGATCACTAATCGCATTAGTAACCTGTTTAAGATTCCAGATTTCTGTAATATCGGCAATTGCAATCAAAAGTGCAGCATTACGTTTTGCTTTGCGCAAGTTTTTAATCGTTTCAGCTTCACTTAATGGTGTTTTTTCAATGACGTTTAAATGATCTAATATTTCTTTAAAGCTTTGTTCTAATCCGGAATTAAAGAGTTTTATTGTAAAATCAAAGTCGCGTATTATAAGGTTGCCAAGGAAGTGGCTGCATCCGCAGATTCCTTTGATGAGAGATACAAAAACAGAATTATCAAACCACCCCTTGATCTCATCTGGAAAGTTCCCATCTACCCTAAAATTATCTTGCCACCGTTCAAATGTATTTTCGGCCAGTATAGGGTCTGCATTTTGAGGGAGAGTGGAAATATCAAGTTTCTGGAAATCCGCGTGCATTCTCAGTTCTTCCGGTATATGTTCTGGCGAAGAAAATTGGGTTGATGATGTGGGTGTTCTCAAGATATTTGAAACATCTTTGACAGATAAATACAAGGATTGGAATTTAAGTGGCTCGTCGCGCATTCATCCTGACCTTAGAATGGATAGCTGGATTGCTGGCAGGGATAGTTCTGTTGGCTGGTTTTGCTGTTTGGCAATTGTCGCAGGGGTCGGTATCGATCGATTTTTTAACTCAAGAGATTGAAAACGCAATCAATGCCGAGGAAATGCCGATTGCTATTGATATTGGTAATACTGCTCTCACATGGGGAGGGTGGTCAAAAGCATTGGAAATTGTTGCACAGGATGTAGATGTTACAGGTAAGGATGGGCAGCAAATTGCTTCTTTGTCTGAAATCGCGATTGATCTTCATGTTCCCGGATTATTAAAAGGGATCGCCGCACCGACGAAAATCGAGATATTAAAACCTAATCTATATTTGCGTCGTAAAGTAGACGGCAGTATTGACATTATCTTGCCCAAGAAATCTCCGAGTGGCGACGATGGCATTGACTTATTGAAGAGCAGAGATTTTACAGAGTTAAATTCTGATCATAATGTGGGGGGCGATGCGCAACTGTCGACATCTCTTTCTGACACGCTCGCTTTTTTGAAAGAGATTGAAAATATGCAAGGGAATTATTTTGCCTTACAATATTTGAAATCTATTTCTGTTTACGATGCAGATGCTGTATTCGACGATTTTATTACCTATAAAAGATGGCGTGGCGATGACATTATTATCACTTTCGTTAAAACGGAAGAGCAATCTATTTTAGATGTCTCGGGGAAAGTTTCTTCCGGCGATAAAAATGCTGAGATTGGATTAAGTCTATTTCATCCGTTGCATAAATCTGAACTAGACTTTGAAGGAGAGATACTTCAGACAAATGGTGATTTTATTTCCCATCTTTTGCCTGAATTTGATCCATATTTAGCATATATGCCGAAGGTAAGTGGCAAGGTTTCTGGTACCTATGATATCAGTGCTAATAAAGTGATATCGCGTGGGAAATTGAGCACTGTAGCTGGTGAGATTGAAGCGTTAGCCGAGGCGGATCTTAATACAGGAGATATATCGAGTGACCTAACCGTCGCGTCAGCTGATCTTGGGGAAATTATTACGTTTGGAGAGGCGTTGAAAACGTTTAACCAATTAGATACCTCTTTTAATGCAAATATTAGTTTAAGTGCTAATTTCATCGATCAAACAATAGCAGCGATTGATGGAAGCATTACTGCAGCAGCTGGGTTTGTTAACCTACCTGATATTTTTGAAAATGCCCTGAATTTCAAGAATCTTGAATTGGCGATCAATACAAAGCAAAATTTTCAACATATTGAAATTCCAAAATTAAGTTTCAAAACTGACGAATTTCAGATGAATGTGACAGCAAAAGCAATACGCGAAGGGCATGGAGAAAATATTCCATTCAATCTTGAACTAGAAGCTATTGGAACTGATTTTAATATGCGTTATTTGGATCAATATTGGCCTGAATCATTAGGGGTTGATGCACGCAAATGGGTTGTTCCAAATATTGTTGAAGGCGATGTTCCTTCTGCTAGTGTTCAATTATCAGCGACTTATGGTTTAGCAACACAAGAATTTGATTTACAAGATGTTGGAGGTGAGATTCAGCTTGAAAACGCAATAGTAGATTATTTATCTCCTATGCCGAAAGCCTCAAAAGGATTTGCAACAGCACGTTATGGTATCGACTGGTTTGATATTTCTGTCCATTCTGGTGAAGTTGGTGATATCAAACTTCGTGATGGTAAAGTTGTCTTTACAGACCTTGGAACAAAAGATAACGCCTACATCAAATTGCCTATTACCACGCCAGCAAAAGATGGAATGGTATTTCTTGACCATGAACCATTAGGATTTATTTCTGAACTAGGTTTAGAAACGGATGATATTACTGGCACGGCACAAGGCGTTGTCGAGTTAAATTTTGTGCTTCTAAAAGATTTGAAAAAAGAAGATATCAAGGTTGATGTGAAAGCAGATCTTTCAGATTTGACTATCATGGATGTTGTGCCTGATGTTGTTTTGACTGCGGAAAAATTAAAGTTGCTTGTTACAGAAAAGGAGCTTCATGCTTTTGGTGATGTGCAGGATGGTGATTATCAGTTCAATGTCGACTATTTAGAATACTTTCGTGAAAGCAATATCTTGCAGCGGAAATACGTTTTGTCGGGACAAGCTGATGACAAGTTCTTAATCAACAAAGGTTTGACGGTTTATCCTTATCTGGAAGGTGATTTTGATCTTTCAATTGTTATTCAAGAAGATTTTGATGGACAAAAATCTTATATTGGTAACGCTGATTTTATAAACGCAGCTCTGCTTTTCCCATTTTTTAATTTATATAAACCATATACTGTACCAGCCACTGTCGATTTCAATCTAACTCAAGAGGGCGATAGCGATGTTATTGTCGAGGATTTAAATTTTGTTTCTGATGATTTGGAAATGGAGTTAACAGCGACCTTTTCTTCAGATATGCAGGTCGCCAAAAAAGTGGATGTAAAGCGCTTCGTTTCACCAGATACCGATATACAGTTAAGTATTGAGCAGACGGATAGCAATCATCTGAATGTAAAGATTGCAGGAAATAAATTTGATGCGACTGGGGCATTTGACGAAATTCTGAATAGCGATGCAATGAATCCTGATGAAGATAATCCATCTGCGACCATTGAAGTGTTTCTTGATCAGCTTACGATGGAACCGAAGAGAAAATTCGATAAAGTTCGGATGGTTATCCAGCATACAGGGGAAGAATTAGATCAAGTGTCTTTAGATGCTCAATTGTCAAATGGTCAAGATATACAATTCAACTACGGACCTGATGTACAAGCGAATGTGGACGCGGAAACAGAAGGCAGAAACTTTATTCTTTCTACGTCAAGTATCGGTCAATTTCTGAATGACATGAACCTGTATCAAAAAATTGATGGCGGTAAAGCATTAGTTGTCGGACATAAGGCATATGGTTCGGATCATATTGACGGTAAGCTTTTTGTTGATAGTTACGTGATACATGATGCGCCTGCTTTAGCCCGCGTATTAGAAGCTGTCTCTTTAACGGGCTTACCTAGCGCCATAAGTGGTAGTGAAATGGTTATGGATAAAGCCGAAGGTGATTTTAGATTAGTGGATGGCGTGTTCCGCATTAAGAATATACGTACGTATAACCGATCTGTTGGTTTGGTGGTTGATGGTCAGTATGACTTGGATAATGATGAGATTAGAATTAAGGGAACTGTTGTGCCTGCATATGGTGTCAACCAAGCCATCGGGAATATTCCTGTATTGGGATGGATATTAACAGGCGGTGACGGTGGTGGTTTGTTCGGTGCTACATTCTATATTGCGGGTGGAAAGAATAATCCAAATGTGAGCGTCAATCCGGTATCAGTTCTTACGCCGGGCATTTTACGACGGCTATTTGATTTCTCCGAAACAAATTATTCACCACTTTCGAAAGATCAATCTGATTCTAGGCAAGATATTCATGAAGGTTTAAACAAGAAGTAACATCAATTCGATTCAAGTTGATGTTCGATTAAAAAGCCGAGCAAACTCAATCTGCTCAGCTTTAATCATTACATTGCGATAAAGTTATTTAAACGACCTTAAGAACTGCGTGTTTCTTTTTTCCCAAAGATAGTTTTATGACTTTGTCGCTATCAAGATCAGAAGCATTTAGGCTATATCGAGGATCATCGATTTTTTGATCATTTACCTTTACAGCTCCTTGTTGCACAAAACGACGTGCTTCACCATTTGATGCTGTTAATCCCATTTCTGTTATTGCACCGAGTAAACCGATACCTGCTTCTAAATCCGTGGACTTGATTTCCTTTGTAGGAAGATCGTCACCAATTGCGCCTTGCTCAAAGGTTTTTTGTGCTGTCTCAGCTGCCTTTAAGGCTGCCTCTTCGCCTCGACAAAGCTTGGTTGCTTCATGGGCCAAAATCTTCTTTGCTTCATTGATTTCTGCGCCTTGAAGTTTTTCAAGACGTTCAATTTCGTCCAAAGGCAACTCTGTGAAGAGGCGTAAGAATTTGCCAACATCTGCATCTTCTGTATTACGCCAATATTGCCAATAGTCATATGAGGGGAGGCGTTCCTCGTTCAACCAAATGGCGCCAGAAGCTGTCTTACCCATTTTGGCACCTGACGCAGTGGTTAATAACGGAACAGTTAAACCGAAGACTTGCTTTTCTTCGACACGGCGGGTGAGCTCGATACCGTTTACAATATTTCCCCATTGGTCAGAGCCCCCCATTTGCAGGCAACAATCCATACGACGTGATAGTTCACAGAAATCATATGCCTGCAAAATCATATAGTTGAATTCTAGGAATGTGAGTGGTTGTTCACGATCAAGGCGCAATTTTACAGAGTCAAAAGACATCATACGGTTAACAGAAAAATGTTTTCCATAATCACGCAAGAAATCAATATAGTTGATCCCACGTAACCAATCATCATTGTTCACCATAACAGCATCAGTTGGACCTTCACCAAATGTCAGAAACTTTGAGAAGATTTTTTTGATGCCAGCGATGTTTTCCTGAATTTTTTCATCAGTCAGAAGCTGACGGCTTTCATCTTTACCGCTTGGGTCACCAACACGTGTTGTTCCCCCACCCATCAATACGATAGGTTTGTGGCCGGTTTTCTGTAACAGACGTAATAACATGATCGGTACCATTGATCCGACATGCAAGGAATCTGCAGTCGCATCAAACCCGATATAGGCTGTGATAGGACCTTTTAAAGCGCGTTCATCCAAGGCATCCATATCGGTTGCCTGATGTAAGTAGCCGCGTTCAACAACAGCTTTCAAGAAATCAGAATTTGGAGATGTCATTACTCTTTGCTCTTTTCAAAAATGCTGCAAATATGAAATGATAATTGCAGCAGGTCCGTATATAAATATTCATAGGCGGGGATTTAACATGTCTTGATCCGACCTGCAATGCGCAAGCGGAAATTAACAATTAGGATAAGAATGGCTGAAGAAGATATCAATAATGCAGAATGGTGCATAGGTCTTATGAGTGGTACCTCCTTAGACGGTGTGGATGCTGCATTGATTAAAACTGATGGGCATCAGGTGTTTGAAGAGGGGCCAAGTTATTACTTGGCATATCCCGATGATTTCCGTGAAAGATTACGTCATTGTTTTGGGCTTGATGAAGCAAAAAAAGCCCCCAATGAAATTGTTAAGGAATTGACCGACTTTCATATCGAAGCTGTAAGTTTGTTGATGGAAGTTGCGAGGCTGCCTGCTTCTGAAATCGGTTGTATCGGCTTTCATGGGCAAACAATCCATCACGACCCTGATAACGGAATTACTGTCCAGATTGGTGATGGTCAAAGATTGGCGGATGCACTGGAAATCAAAGTTGTTTATGATTTTCGTGTGGATGATGTGGCCGCGGGCGGAGAAGGTGCGCCTTTAGCCCCTGTTTATCATCGTGCCTTGGCAGACGGGTTGGAGCATCCAGTTGCGATCCTAAATATTGGCGGTGTTGCAAATGTAACCTATCTGGATGGTGAGGAGATGATTGCCTTTGATACCGGGGCGGGTAACGCCTTCATGGATGATTGGATTTTACGGAAGGCAGGCTTGAAATTTGATGATGGCGGTAATATTGCCCGTCAGGGAAAAGTCGACCAATCTCGCCTCGCGTCTTGGTTTGCAAACAGTTATTTTCAGCGTCCAATCCCCAAGTCATTGGATCGTGATCAATTTAAACAAGTGGATGTAGAAAATTTGTCTCTGGAAGATGGATTGGCCACTTTGGCAGCTTTTACTGTTGAGGCAGTCTATAAAGCACAAAACTGTTGTCCTAAGCCCCCTAAACGTTGGCTTGTATGTGGCGGAGGACGTCACAATCAGTATTTGATGGACCAATTAAATCAGCGTCTTGATGGTGATGTGGTTGCTGTTGAGGACGTTGAGTGGGATGGTGATGCGTTAGAAGCCCAAGCGTTTGCCTTTACAGCGAAAAGAGCTGTTCTAGGCTTGCCTATCAGTTTTCCAAAAACAACAGGCGTTTCAGAAAACAAAACAGGCGGCAAATTGATTTATCCCAAATAGCCGCCCGCTAATTTTTTATGTACTAGAATTTCTTAGATACGATCGGGACCGTTTGCATCCAAATATGCAGAAATACGATCTGTCATATTGTCTAGTTTTTCTGCAAAGAAATGATCTGCACCTGCTTCCAAGTGATATTCAACATGAATACCTTGTTGCAGATTTAGTTTCTCAGCCAATTTTTCAACTGAATCATGCGGAACGATATCGTCTGCATCACCTTGAAGCATTAAGCCCGAAGATGGACATGGGGCAAGGAAGCTGAAATCATACATATTTGCAGGCGGTGCAACAGAAATGAATCCGTTGATTTCTGGGCGACGCATTAATAATTGCATACCAATCCACGCGCCAAATGAAAAACCTGCAACCCAGCATTGCTTTGCATTTGGGTTCTGGCTTTGCAACCAATCCAAAACGGATGCTGCATCAGATAATTCGCCTTCGCCTTTGTCATATGTACCTTGGGAACGACCAACACCACGGAAGTTAAAGCGAAGTGTCGCAAAGCCACGCTGTGCGAAATGGTGGAACATGGCATAGACAACTTTGTTGTTCATCGTGCCGCCATGAACTGGATGAGGGTGCAAGAAAAGAGCGATAGGCGCATCTTCAGTTTTACCCGGTGTGTAGCGACCTTCGATACGACCCTCTGGGCCGTTAATAATAACTTCAGGCATAGTGTTCAGAAACCTTACTTATGAATTCATGGACAATTTAACGAAGTGGGATCACCGATTAAAGGGATTTGAAATGAATTATTTCCTGTAATTCATAAGCATAAATCCAGTAAAATTGGCAAAGAATGGCCCCCTTCAGTTGACGCATTTCATATTTCCCTTATATGAATAGGGAATAAGAGAACGTTTGATATAGACTTATTTGACAGAAAACCAGCAAAAAACGCAAGCTATAGTCAGAGAAGTGTCATATCTATATAATGAAATATTGTTTTTTTGAGGGGCCTGTCAACTATCCTGTTTAGGATAAAGGTTAGATAACAGAAAAATTCAGGATTTTCAGTTGAATTAAAACGGGCTTCGGCCTACATAAAGCCCCTCACTTATATAAATACTAAATGATCAGGATGGAGACAGAAAATGATTAAAAGCATCCTCCGCGAAATTGATGGCATGATCGAACGCGATCCGGCTGCCCGGTCGCGATTGGAAGTTGCGCTCTGTTATCCATCTTTTCATGCAATTATGGTTTATCGTGTTGCGAATAAATTGTGGGGACGTGGTTGGCGCCTGTTTCCGCGCTTTATCTCACAAGTTGCTCGTTGGTTCACAGGTATTGAGATGCATCCTGGTGCTACAATTGGTCAAAAACTATTCATTGACCATGGTATGGGGGTCGTGATTGGCGAGACTGCAATCATTGGTGTAATGTTACTTTATATCATGACGTGACCTTAGGCGGCGTTTCCCCGTCAGAAGATTCTGATGGTCAGCGTTGCCAGAAACGTCACCCAACATTGGAAAATAATGTGATCGTGGGTGCTGGCGCTCAAATTCTTGGACCTATTACAGTGGGTGAATGTGCGCGGGTTGGTGGTAATGCAGTCGTTATTAAAGATGTACCGCGTCGGGCAACCGTTGTTGGTATTCCTGCGAAAGTTATTTCTAAGTCAAAAAAGGATACGACATTTGCCCCATATGGTACACCGGTTGGGGATGATTTACCTGATCCTGTTGCACGTGCTATCGAAGGTCTTATGGATCATGTATCGAAGTTAAATACGCAGGTTGCTCATTTGGAGGATCGTCTGGAAGAAGCCGAGAGAAAGGGCCCTGTTGTAGGATTGGATGAAAATGCCGAAAGATTTGATCATAAAGTTTCTTCTGATTAAGGTTTTGGTCGTATTGATTATGGTTGGAGCTGCAGTTTTTCTCTTCTAACTGCGGCTCTTTTTCTACTTTAAATTAGAATAGTTACAAACCTATCTTTTTTTCTTGTCAGCTGTTGAAAAGCTGATTAAACCTTTTATCGTTTCTAAATGATGAGGTTGCTAATATGCGATTAGATACACGAAGCAGATATGCCATCGTGGCGATTGTTGATATGGCTTTACACGAAGATAAAGGCCCGATCACATTGTCTACATTGGCAGAGAAGCAAAATATTTCGATCTCATATCTGGAACAAATTTTCGCGAAGTTAAAAAAAGCAGGGATCGTTGAATCCTTGCGCGGGCCAGGCGGGGGATACGTGGTTCGTGGGGATGGCAAGGATATTACTCTTGCAGATATTCTTCGTGCAGTTGATCCGGAATTAGGTCGAAAGAAAAATAATAATCATCACGAACATATTGAAATGTTTTGGGATGCGCTACATGGACATGTAGCAGACTTTTTCGAAAATATTACATTACATCAAGTGGTTCAGGGCGAAGTTCGCATTTAACCTTGTGATGTATATAAATTTCAAAAGAGGGCACTTGGGAGGCCCTTTTTTTGTGCATAAACATGCAGAATTTCTTATGAATATTGTTTTTTCGGATATGATCCCCTAACTAGAATGTAATCAGCAATTATTAAAAGAACTGATCAATGGTTTATCTTGATTATAATGCAACTTGTCCGTTACGTCCGGAAGCAAAAGAAGCCATGCTAAAAGCGATGGACTTGCCTGGTAATCCAAGCTCTGTACATTCTGCAGGGCGGGAAGCTCGGCGGGTATTAGAAACTGCCCGTCGGCAGGTTGCAAAATTATGTGATGTACAAGCAGACCAAGTGATTTTTACTTCAGGCGCAACCGAAGCCAATAATATGGTGTTCAAGGGGGTGTCTCAAGATACGTATATCCTGACGTCGGCGATAGAACATGATTGTGTTATTGATTCAACAACAAATGCAGAACGCTTACCTGTTACTAAAGCAGGTATTCTTGATCTGGAAATATTAAAAGTAAGGCTTGAAGAATTAACAACAAGCTTTCCTGAACGACCAATTCTTCTTTCCGTTATGGCGGTTAATAACGAAACTGGGGTTATACAACCAATTGATCAGATCGTAGAAATTGCAGAGGCATACAAGGTCAATATGCATTGTGACGCTGTTCAGGCCGCGGGTAAAATTCAACTGCCGAAAGTTGGCGGTGCCTTAAGATGTATGAGTATATCTGCGCATAAGATAGGCGGACCTAAAGGGGTCGGGGCTCTGATTATTGATGCTGATTTCGAACTAACTGCATTGATACACGGCGGTGGACAGGAACGCCGTCGCCGCTCCGGTACGGAAAATATGATAGGTATCGCAGGTTTTGGGGCTGCCGCTGAAAAAGCCTTGGATGAGGTAAATCAGCTTCAGGAATATCAAGAACTGCGTGATAAATTTGAACGCGATATGAAACAAGCAATTCCAATTGTTCAAATCATGGGGGAAGAGGCGGACCGTCTACCAACAGTGTCTAATATCGCTTTGCCAGATGTGAAGGCAGAAACGCAAGTCATGGCGATGGATTTAGCGGGTATTTCCGTAAGTGCAGGTTCTGCATGTTCTTCTGGGAAAGTAAAACAAAGCCATGTGCTAGAAGCTATGGGATATCCTTTTGAAATAGCGGGAAGTGCAATTCGAATTAGTCTTGGTTGGGATAGTAAACCTGAAGACATGATAAAGATGTTTCAAGCTTATAAACGTTATGCAGAAAAAATGGGTAAGGGGCCTGTAAATGAAGAATAAGCCCATCAATCCTATTTATCTAGATTATCATGCGACTACACCTTGCGATCCAAGGGTCGTTGATGTGATGATCCCGTGGTTTACGCAAAAATTTGGAAATCCACATTCTGCTGATCATCGTCATGGCTGGGAGGCTGCAGAAGCTGTTGAAGATGCACGTAAGTCAGTGGCTAAATTGATCGGTGCGACGTCAAAAGAAATCTATTTCACCTCAGGGGCAACGGAATCCAATAATCTGGCAATTAAAGGTGTTGCGCGAGCCCGCAAAGAACTTGAAGGGCGTGATCATGTGATTACCGTTGCAACAGAACATAAATGTGTGTTGGAAAGTGTTGCACGATTACAGGCTGAAGGCTTTAGGACAACCTACTTACCTGTAAATACAGATGGTTCGATCGATCTGGCAAAACTTGAAGATGCGTTGGATGAGAAAACAGCTATTGTATCAATCATGGCTGCAAATAATGAAATTGGTATTCTGCATCCAATTCAGGAAATCGCATCCTTGGTTCATAAGGTCGGCGCATATTTACATTCCGATTGTGCGCAGGCCGTTGGAAAAATACCGGTGAATGTAAAAGACTGGGATTTGGATTTGATGAGCATAAGTGGCCATAAAATTTATGGTCCCAAAGGCATTGGTGCGATTTTTATTCGTAAACGACCCCGTATTGCGATTAATCCATTAATGGATGGTGGCGGTCAAGAACGTGGTATTCGTTCTGGCACTCTGGCACCCGCCTTATGTGTCGGGTTGGGGAAAGCATGTGATATCGCATCGACTGAGATGGATGAAGAAGATAAACGCATCAAATCTATGCGAGATCAGCTTTGGGAAAAATTATCATCCGCTTGTCCTTTAGTTGAACTCAACGGTTCATTTGAAAATCGATTATCTGGAAATTTAAATATTACTATTCCTGGTGCGGAAGGATCTGAAGTTATGGCCGCCTTGGATGGTTTGTCAGTATCAGGTGGGTCAGCATGCAGTTCAGGCGGTGGAGCGTATAGTCATGTTTTATCTGCATTAGGTCATGACCCCGCAAGGGTCGCAGCTGGTATACGTATCGGATTAGGTCGTTTCACAACTCAAATCGAACTGGATATGGCAAGTGAATTGTTGATAGCTGTTATTAACAAACTGGCGAGAAATTAATAAAAAAGCTGAAAATTAGATATTAAACTATTGAGAACTGAATCTATGTTTGACTTTCAGGTATGGCTGACTAAGAAGAGATAATAAATTTTTATAAAGGCATTGCCTGCCAAATTGATTAGGTGAGATTACAGACATGGCGACATTTACAATTGTAGATCGTGACGGGTCCAAAAAAGAAATTACAGCTGCGGATGGTGAGTCCTTAATGGAAGCTGTTTTGGACAATGATGTGGATATTGAGGCTGCCTGTGAAGGGTCTCTTGCATGTGCCACATGTCACCTTGTTTTGGATCAGGAAACTTACGATAAGTTAGGTGAACCGTCTGAAGATGAAACAGATATGTTGGATTTGGCTTTTGGCTTAACAGCAACCTCTCGTTTAAGCTGCCAGATTAAAGTTTCTCCAGAATTGGATGGAGCAACAATCACAGTTCCAGAAGAATAAGTTTTTAAAACTTGTCTCCATACGAATGAAGCCTTCCACAATTTGTTGGAAGGCTTTTTTATTTGACATTTAGATAGAACAACCGCTCAAATCAAAAGAATAATTCAAGGGAGCCATTATGGAAAAACTGCCGGTCTGGTCTATTTTAAATGATAGCATTTTATATGTGAAAAATGAGTCTGCATTTTTCTTACGCGCAGCTTTTTTTCCATTTATTCTGCTTGTACTTTTCCGTTTCATTTTACTGTTCTGGCTTTCAGGTCAGGGGTATTCCTTGCAGATGCAAGGAACGATACTTTTCTATATGAATGTTATTGTTGAGCAGCTCATTCTTATACCACTATGGGTCTCTGTTTATCGTCGCATTATATTAGGGGATGAGGCCGGTGCATTTGGATATTTTTCTCATCTAGATAATAAGATTGCTTACCTGAAATATGAAATTCTGTTTATCGTGATGATGTTAGTCCCGATGTCAATTGGGAGTTATGCAAATTATCACTTAATTGAAGCAGCACAATTTTCTGAAAAGGTACAATTAACAGTATCTGCGCGGTATATACCGTATCTAGTATTTGCAACCTCGCTCTACATTTTTGTTCTTGTGATTTCCATGCGCTTCACGTTGATCTTACCTGCAATGGCAATTGGCGCATCCGCAAGATTAATAGATAGCTGGCGTGCAACCAAAGGACATATTTGGCGATTATTGGCATATGTATTCTTTTACATTCTGACCGTTGGTATGTTAAATTTTTTCCTGCGTGGCTTGTTAAATATGCCGGAAAGAAGTGACATTTCGGGAAGTTTATCTCTGGATATGTTTTATTCAGTGATGCTATTTATGATCAGCGTGCCAATGGGGTGCATATTAACAACGGCTCTGGCATATGCATTTATATTTCTTGCTCAGCAAGATGAGCAAAACAATTAACTATGGGGAAAATAATGGAAAAATTACCAGTTTGGGGAACTGTAAAAGAGAGTTTTAGCTTTTGTTTTGGTAATATCAGTACATTGGTTAAGTTATCTCTTATACCAATTGCACTATATGTCGCATTGATCCTAGGGAAGTTTTATCTATATGATGCGGTACTCATTGACGCTTTAATGGGAAATCAAGAAGGTCTGGCTGAGTTGGAATTTTCAGTTTTACCTTATATATTTCAGTTTGTTTCTGTACTTGTTGTGTTACCAGTTATTACGGCTTGGCATAGGAACTATCTGGTTTCTTATGAAACGGGAGAACCCACAAAAATTCAATTCGGGTCTAATGAAATTCGCTATCTTATGTATTTAATTCTAGTATTTATGTTAGTGATTATCAGCATTGTCGCGCCTATTTCAGCAGGTATCTGGCTTATAACATCTGAAACTGGACCTTTTTTTGGTTTTGTATCCATTTGCTTAGGAACTGTTTTAGCAATTTTCATTTCCTCAAGATTAACGATGGTATTTCCTGCTGCAGCAATTGGGGCACAAGCAGGATTGAAAGATAGCTGGCGGGCAACTAAGGGGTCCGTTTTGAGAATCATTGCTACACAATTATTGTTGGGTCTCATAGTTATTGCAGTTTTGCTTGTTGTTATTGGTTTAGTCGGTGCCGTGATAACACCAATGCTTATGACTGGTAATATGGCCGCAGAGTCATTGAAGACGATAACATTGTTTTCTGGCCTCATTTATATACCTGCAGAAGTTCTTGTGACCGCAATAGGCGTTTCCTGCCTTTCTATCATCTACAAGTTTCTTTCAACTCGAGATGACAGAGTAGAAGCAGAAAGCGTAGTTGGATCTGAAAAATACTAATCAGTCGTGAAATTTCTCATCACATTAATAAAGTGATCGATTTCTTCTTCTGTATTGTAATAATGAACAGAGGCACGGATTGTTTCGGTGATCCCTGCCTCTCTTTGTTCGGGGCGGGTCAGTTGGGTGCCTGAGGCGGAAACGTGAACATGGTTCTCACGCAATTTGAGTTTAGCCTTACTTGCATTCACATTTTCTTTTGTGAAGGTGACAAGACCGCATTTTTGTTGGCCTGGATCCCATAATGTAACACCATCGATGTTTGATAGTCCGTCCCGCAGACGCGACGCCAAGAATTGAATGCGTTGCCAAATATTTTCCGCGCCAACATCCATCATATAATCGAGTGCAATGCCAAGAGCAGCCTGACCGCCAAAATAGCGTTCCCAGTTTTCAAATCTTTTTGCATTTGGCAGGATTTCATAACTGTCTGGTGTGACCCAAGGGGCAGCATGATTATCTAGGAATGGCGGGTTTAATTTTTCGACCCAATTTTCGGAGACCCATAAGAAGCCTGTACCTCGAGGCCCGCGGATATATTTACGCCCGGTCGTGGAGAGCATATCACACCCAATCTTCTTCACATCGATAGGCATTTGTCCTACGGATTGGCAGGCGTCCAATAGAAACGGGATATTATGCTTCTTGGCAATAATACCAACCTGTTCAATGGGATTAACTAAGCCGCTATTAGTCGGGATATGAGAAATAGCGATCAATTTCACATCAGATGTAATTGCTTTTTCAAGTGCCTCAACATCCAATTGGCCATATTCGTCATTAGGGATAGCAATGAAATCCATGCCGAAACGTTCTTTCGCATGAATATAGGCAACCATGTTGGAGTTATAGTCGGTAACACTGGTCAATAGAATATCACCGGGCTTCCAGTCAAAAGCGTAAAACACCATATCCCATGCTCTTGTCGCATTCTCAATAAATGCAATTTCACTAGGTTTCCCATTCACAGCTTTTGCAGCTGCAAGATAAAAATTATCCAAATCAGCTTTATATAAATCCGCTGTTTCATATCCACCTAGTTCTGCATCTTTATTTAAGTAGTTATTTAGATAATCCTGTACAGGCGCAGAAGTAAGCGAGGAACCTGCGTTGTTAAGATGTAAAATATTTTTACAACCTCTAGTCTCTTTTCTGATACGTTGAATATCTATCATAGCTGCTCTCCCCGCGAAAAAGTGAAACTTTACATTATCGACAGATTATAGATTTAATTTTGAAGTTATGGATGATTAGTCGATATGAAGGGGTGATCATTCCAGCAACTTAATGACCTGTCCAGATACAAAAATGTCAGGGATACAATTATCTGATCAGCGCGATCAAATATTGCTGCGTGCGAGCAGATTGATCCGTTGCAATAGAGCTAAAACAAACCTGACTTAGTTTGTTGATGCTGTTTGTGGGATATTTGTACGGTTGGGGGATGTTTCCCGTTGTAGTTTTTGCCAAAGGGAAATGATCTTTTTCGCATATGGATTATGTTTGGACGCATTACCTGAATGATAATATTTAACGGCCTTGGTCCAGCTTCCATGACGGTAACGTAGATTGGTTAAGAAAGTGGCTGCATAGGCCACATTATGGATCGGATTAAAAGCTTCTTCGATATTCTTGAAAGCATCACCATGATAGTAAAGGTTTACTTGCATGCAGCCGACATCGATATTGCTAACCCCTTTATGGCGTAGCTTTTTCACTTCTTTTAAGGCATCAAATTTTGAATTGAGATAACGGCCTTTACCTTCAGCCATGACTGTCCATGGCCATAAAGTCATACCTTCCAAAGATTGTTCACTTTGAGAAATGTTTTTAGGTAACCCACGGCCTGATTCACCTAAGGCAATCGCATGAAGTAACTTGCGCGGGATACCCATGGATTTTTCCGCATATGAAATGGCTTCTTCACATAGCATAACACCATCCGCCGCCCCATGTATTTTGGACAATGGTAAAGTGCCAAGAAGACTGTTATTTGGAACCTTATTTCCCGCATGAGCAGGTAATAGACTTGCCCAGAAATATAACGCCAGAACACCAACTAAACTTGGCCATTTAATGCTGTTTAAAATACTCATTTCTCTCTCCTATAAAGAAATAAGCAAAAGCAATGCCAAAATGGCGTATTTTAGCGTTTATTCAGGTAGCGTTAAATTCCCGCCATTAATTGGGCGTTGCATCATAACTGTATCCACCCAGCGCCCATGTTTGAAACCCGTACCAGGCATCGTACCTATCATGTTGAAACCACGGGATTTATGTACGCCGATAGAGCCTGCATTGGCACTATCTCCGATCACTGCAATCATTTGACGATAACCTCGCTTGCTACACTCTTCGACTAATGTATCTAGCATGAGACCGCCTAAGCCATGACCTTCTGCACCGGGTTTTAAATAAAGGGTTGTTTCAATGGTGAAGCGATAGGCATTTCTTTCCCTAAAACTGCCCGCATAACAATACCCCAAAATCTCACCTTCATTACTTTCTACGACGTAATAGGGTTGGTTTTTGGATTGTATGAGGTTGAAGCGCTTCGTCATTTCTTCGGCTGAGGGTGGTTCTTCCTCAAATGAAGCGCTGCCATATGCCACATGATGTGCATAAATCTCTGTAATGGCAGGAATATCAGAAAGTGCAGTTTGGCGAATAGAATATGTATCAGTCATGTTTGTATAGGATCATATTCGCATATTTTATCCAAGCTTTTTGAACATTGCGAAATCGAAAAATCCGGTTGCCAAAGCATCACGGTGCAGGTAGAACAATCTCCACAAAATTGACATGGACGATTAGCTCAGCGGGAGAGCACTTCGTTGACATCGAAGGGGTCGGCAGTTCAATCCTGCCATCGTCCACCATGTTAAAGCCTTGGGAAACCAAGGCTTTTTCTTTTGGTCGTATCTGGAAATGATTCAACTATTTCACAGAGCGGACAAATGAGTGGTCGATAAGGTTTTTGACACCATCAATATCACGAACAAGGCG
The DNA here is from genome assembly GCF_009711445.1 of Curvivirga aplysinae. Lineage (GTDB taxonomy): Bacteria > Pseudomonadota > Alphaproteobacteria > UBA8366 > Aestuariispiraceae > Curvivirga > Curvivirga aplysinae. The sequence goes on from NZ_SMMC01000161.1 coordinate 22,375, forward strand.
GCGCATATCACTTCGTTCTTGTTGAGTTAAGGCGCGTCCGAATAGATAAACAGTGCCGTTGACGGTGTTCCAGCGCCAATTTGTGTGCCTAATAAAGCTGTTTGTTGCTGCTTGGGCATGGATTTTCTGATTTATCAAAATATCTGATGCGGTGTCGCCGGTTGAGCTATCAGCTTTAGCAATGGTCAGCTCATTGATAACCTTTTTTACACTTCCTGTATCTCGCGCAATTGAGTTCACAGCATTTCTATCCGAGGAATTTTCGAGCGCACCAGTCAATAAAACCACTTGTTCGTAAACGATGACGCTTGTAGAGGCTGCGGCAGAAGCGCCTTGTTTATCGGCGATTTCTGCGAGAATTTCGGTTTTGATTTGGGTATCCGTAGCGATATCATCCCCAGATCGATCTTCGAAAGCCATTTCCAAAGCTGAGACACAGCCACTTAATGACAGAAATAGTAAAATGACGGAGATGTTTTTGAATATATAGCTGTATTTTATCATCGGATA
>NZ_SMMC01000133.1 GCF_009711445.1 Curvivirga aplysinae
ATAATCATGAAAGATATATTGGATAAATTGGCGCATGTTAGCACTTCTATTGGGGATATCGGATTTTTTGAAAAGCTGACAAGTTTTCTGAAAAGTCATATCAACTTTGATAGATTAAGCGTTGATGCGGTTTTTGGCGATGTTCGTCCAATTCCTATCTATGATAATTGCCCGCCTGAAGAATATGACATCTATACAGCCCGTTATCTCAAAGGCCCTTATAAACTTGACCCCATTTGGCAATATTGTCAGCAACAAGACAAGCCTTTATCAAAATCCTATGCTATGGATGATTTCCATACGGAATCATTTAAGAAATCCAAGTTCTATAAAGATTATTATGTTCAAACAGAAGTGATAGATGAAGTGGGTTTCATCTGTATTCTGGAAGAGAATAGAGCCTTAACGCTAAGTATGGTCAGGCGGCGAAATCAGCGACTATTTTCCCAAGCAGATATGGAATTTCTCTTGGCCTATGAGAAAATAATCATCGCAATGTTAACATCACATTGGCGCGTGTTAAATCGAAAGCTATCTAGTGAGAGCCATACAAGAAACATCAATGATATTCTGGATACAGGTCTAGAAACTTTCGCGAAATCCATTCTGACATCAAAAGAACAGAAAGTCGCAATCTTAATATTACAGGGAAATGATAACAAAAATATTGCTCAACTTATGGACATCACTATTGGCACGGTTAAAAATCATCGAAAAGCCATTTATCGCAAACTTGATATCACCACTTACGCAGAATTATTTTCTTTATTCCTGCTGTCTTTGCGAAATGTAGAAAAGGCCGTTTCTGCTGATCCTATGGTTTTGGTCGAAAACAAGGAATCATAATTCACTTATGATGCAATCAAGTAATTGTTTTTACCTGATTTTTTAACAGTATACATACGCTGATCTGCCTCACGTATCAATTTTTCTGAATCCGCCCCATGATCAGGATAAAGGGCTACCCCTACACTTGCACCAATCGTAACTTCCAGCCCTTTGATATCGATCTTAGGGAGAAGACTATTTGTAATTTTTTCTGCCAACGCGGATACAGCGTCCATATCTTTCACTCCTGTCTGCAAAAGTATGAACTCATCCCCGCCAATACGTGATACAATATCGGCATCCCGAATACAGGATTTCAATCGATCCGCGACAGTCTTCAGAACTGCATCCCCGACATCATGTCCATATGAATCATTGACTTCTTTAAAACCGTCTAAATCAATAAACATAACGGCCAGTTTTTCGTTTTTGCGCGAGGCTAACGCCATTAGTTTGGTTAAATTTTCCTGAAATAGACGTAAACTTGGTAAGCCTGTCAGGGCATCATAATGCGCTAACATATGAAGCTCCGCTTCCGCCAGACGCGCTTCTTCCAAGGCAATCTTCAATGGCGTCACATCATATTCCGCCATCAGCATCAAGAAATCACCAGTCAACGGATGGCGGGTCATGCGGATGTCCAGCATATGTGTTCGAACACCTGCAGAGGTACGCATGCGATATTCCCATCGTCCGCCCTCTTCTTCTTTTGCACGATTAAAACAAGCCAAACCCTCTTCATGGATTTCAAAACGTGCGGTAAAATCCGTGACATCTTTTTCATATGCGATATCATTTAAATGTTTATAGGCTTCGGTTGCCGCCGGATTTTCGATAACGCTTTCACCTTCCAAGGTAAAACTGGTCACCATCACCGTGGTGTAACGCATGGCTTCTACAAGCAATAAATTCTCCGGCTGCTCCCCTAAATTCACGTCTTCGTGGATATAGGCAATAATGCCTCTATGACGTTCAGGCCCTAATAGCGCTGCGCGATGTTTCATAAATAATGTTTTGGGTTTTCCATTTGGATATGTGGTCCAAGGATCAACAGTAAGCCCTTCTTTCACGGCAAGGTCAAAAGTTTGTTCCATCCGTTTTCTGGCCCCATCTGTATCCCCAGATAGGTCCTTGTTGATTAAATCATCAACTGTTTCCAACCCCCAGAATTTTATGGCTTCTGTATTCCCCCACCACCATCCATGCTTATCCAGATCAAAAACCCAGATCGGATTTGGCACAAGATCATAAAGTTTTAATTCATCAGAGGTTTCTATGATTGTTAAATGGCTATAATCTGGCGTTGTCATTTTTGCTGTTCAAACCCCATCTGTAATTCAGATTTCTATTTATGTTACATAGCATTTTTATCTCAGCTGAATAATTCCAACTAATCAAGCTTTAAGAAAAGACATCTAAATATTTTTTAGGACTGAATTTCAACCAGTTCTAAATCTTGGGTGAGTTCTTCAGATGTTAAAGGCTCAAAGATCGTCTCACAGAAATCAAAAATTTCCCGTGGCACCTCAAAGCGATAAGTTTCGGTTTTCTCATAATTTCGTTTTTCAACTCGTTGCCATCGTGTTTCTTGATCAACATCCAGATAATGTACAAGGATTTCGTTTTGCTCAGGATCAAACGCATCTATCACCCGGCGTCGTTGCTCCTTCGAAAAAAAGCCCATATCCAAAATCACATGAACGCCTAACGTCACAATACTCTGCGTTTCTTTCAGGACTTGCTTTTCGATTCTAACCGTTCTTTCCAATGCCCATTGATATGTATCTTCTTCCGGTGCATCCATCCAGAACAAGTTACCCATCCAGTCGTCAATGGTAAAAATATGTGCGCGTTCTTTCTGCGCTAGTTTAGCAGCATAAGTGCTTTTACCTGCCCCTACATTTCCAACAATTAGATGAATTTTTGCCACGTTCTTCCCCTATATATTTTGAACAGACAATCTATCCTTAAATCTCCATTAAGCAATAAAAAACCCGCCACCATATGGTAGCGGGTTTTTCGTAACAGTTCGACTGTAACGTAACGATTAACGTTTGGAGAACTGGAAGGAACGGCGAGCTTTTGCTTTACCGTATTTCTTACGTTCAACAACACGAGCGTCACGTGTCAAGAAGCCGCCGGATTTCAATACACCGCGAAGTGCAGGTTCGAAATTAACCAAAGCGCGGGACAAACCGTGGCGCAATGCACCAGCTTGACCGGACAAACCACCACCTGTCACAGTTGCCATAACGTCAAACTGACCTTCACGCTCAACGTGACCGAAAGGTTGGTTAACGATCATTTGCAATACTGGACGTACGAAGTAGTTTTCAATTTCACGACCGTTTACAGTTACTTTACCAGAACCTGGTTTGATCCATACACGTGCAACAGCACCTTTACGGCGACCAGTTGCATAAGCACGGCCCAAGTCATCCAATTTAGGCTCAGCAGGTGTTGCAGAAACTTCTGCAGCGCCAGCCAATTGAGACAAATCATTCAATGTTTCTTCAGCCATGATTAACCCCGTGTATTTTTAGAGTTGCGTGCTGCAAGATCGAGAACTGTAGGCTTTTGAGCGTCATGTGGGTGTTCTGTACCCGCATATACTTTCAAGTTGCTCATTTGCTTACGGCCCAATGGTCCACGAGGAACCATACGCTCAACAGCTTTTTTGATTGCACGTTCTGGATATTCACCTTCCAGAATTTGACCCATTGTGCGGGATTTGATACCGCCTGGGTGACCTGTATGCCAGTAGAATTTCTTGTCTGTCAGCTTGCGACCTGTTACAGCGATCTTCTCAGCGTTGATGATAACAACGTTATCACCACAGTCCATGTTTGGTGTGAAAGTTGGTTTATGCTTACCACGCAGAATTTTAGCAACTTCTGCAGCAAGACGACCAAGCACCAGACCTTCCGCGTCGATCAAGATCCATTTCTTGCTTTCAGCGATTTCACTGGCTTTCATAGAATAAGTCTTCATGACACATCCTGTAGCTTGTGATTAAAATTAAAACTCGATAAAAAACCGCGGCACAAACTGCACCGCGTCTCTGGAGAGGGGTTGTATAGAAGCTACCTTCGCAAGTCAACCCCAACCTATTTCAAAAAAAACAATAAAAACAATAACTTAAAAAATTGGTATTATAATACCGCAATTATTTCGCCTTATTTCCTGCGTTTCTTGGACGTTTTTGCATGTAGCGGTATATAAATACCGCTATTTTTGAGGTGGTACCGAATATGTACCTGTCACATGGGCACAAGGTTGATCATCCCCTTCTGCATAAAGGGTCATGTCACCAACCATCAATCTCTTCCCAATCTTGATAAGTTTTGTATGGCATAATAGATCAGCTTCGCGCGGCTTGTTCAGGAAGTTAATATTCATACTCGTGGTCACCGCCAAAGGCACTTTCCCCACAACAGATAAAACCGCCAACCACATAGAATAATCGGCTAGAGCAAACATAGCTGGCCCACAAATTGTGCCTCCAGGGCGCACATGTTTTTGAGCATATGGCAAACGGGTCAGACAATCCGCATAATGTAAATCATCAATTTTGAAATCATAATAGTCCGTAAATGGCGCATCACTATCGCGAATAACTTCAAATTCTTCCGCGGTAATCGCAGAAGGCTTTTTTGCCATATTTTTCATGTTGTTCATTCCCCTATTCTCTTTCCAACTTATTCTTGTTGTTCTAAGCTTTATGTAACTTGTTAAGGGAAAGCTAATGACAAAATCTGAAATTTCAAAGGAAAATCTTCTTTTACGGGAAGATAGAAATGCTGTTGCCTATCTAACGCTGAATAGACCGGAAGCTTATAACGCCCTATCCATTGATCTCATGGAAGCAATTCTATTTGAACTTGACGCGCTAGATCGTAATCCTGAAATTGCCGTTGTTGTTATTCAGGGATCTGGAAAAGGGTTTTGTGCAGGTCACGACCTGAAAGAAATGAAAGCCACACCAACTGTTGAATTTAGGAAAAAAACTTTCAAAACTTGCTCTCGGATGATGCAAGCGATTGTTAACCTGAGACAACCTGTCATTGTTAAAGCCCATGGCATTGCCACAGCCGCAGGATGTCAGTTAGTCGCAACAGCGGATTTGGCGATTGCGGCATCAGACACACGCTTTGCCACCCCCGGCGTGAATATTGGTTTATTTTGCTCGACTCCAATGGTGGCCTTAAGCCGTGCAGTCTCAAAGAAACATGCTATGGAGATGCTGCTCACGGGCGATATGGTAAATGCAGAGAGAGCCGTTGAAATTGGCTTGATTAATCAACATGTAATGACTGATGACCTTGACCCAGCAACAATAGATCTTGCTGAAAAAATTGCCTCTAAATCTCCGCTGGTTTTAAAAACAGGTAAAGAAGCTTTCTATAAACAAGATGATATGAATTTGACTGATGCTTATGACTATTGCGCCCAAGTCATGGTAGAAAATATGAGTTTCAAAGATGCAGATGAAGGCATTCAAGCCTTTATCGAAAAACGCCCTCCGATTTGGACAGGACAATAAAATGGATTTTAACCATAAAGAAGATTTCTATTCCGATGCATATATCGCAGATATCTTAAAAACAACAAAACGTATTGCCTTGGTTGGCGCCAGCGACAAGCCTGAACGGGCAAGTTACCGGGTTTTTAAGTTTCTACTTGATAAAGGGTATGACGTCATTCCTGTTTCTCCTAAATTTACGGATAAAGATCTATTGGGACAAAAGGGATATGCCTCCCTTGACCAAATACCGGGTGAAATTGATCTGGTAGATATATTTCGTAACAGTCGTGACGCGGGTGGCGTTGTGGACGAAGCGATTAAAAAAGGTGCCAAAGTGGCATGGCTACAACTTGAAATCATCAATCATGAAGCAGCTGATCGTGCAGAATCCGCAGGTATGAAAATGGTGATGAACCGCTGCCCTGCAATTGAGTATCCGCGACTGAGCCTTGGTTAAAAACTATTGAGGTAACGATATCTGTTGTTCAGACCATAGGCATAATACAGCATAGCAACTATCTAATCCTAAATGGAAAAGAACGAATAAACCGATATCTAATAACAAACAGATAAACATAAACAGGAAGACGGCTTTCCATGTAAGCCTTAATCCCGGACCAATGGGATTATCAAGAAAGCTCTGCTTTTTGGCAGAATGGGAACCAATGTCAGCAGCTGTTTCTTGCCCTTTTGCCGTTTGCTCCCCTTTTAATTTATCAGAAGCTGCACGACTGGCTTTGCTTATTTTCTTTTTTGCCATTAGATTTCCCCTAAAGTGCAGACCTAAATAATTTCAACAGGCATAAGATGAACAAGATTCACCTAGAATGGGAAGAGTTTTCTCAGCAAGATTGGGAAGATTGCTTGAATAAGATTCCACGTAGTAATGCTTTCCATGACTGGGATATGGCTGAAATTCTTACCAACGAATTCAACAATGGACTGGAAAGATGCCTCATCAAACGAGGTAATAAGATCATTGGTTTAGCCCAGCTTTATAATGTGCCAAAACTAAAAATCCTAACACATCGCAAATTGATCCGGGGTCCGATCTTTTCAAAGCCACCGATGCCGGATGAATTGATGGATATCCTTCTTAAAATTAAACAAAGAAAATCTCTGCTAAAAGGTTATATGACCGATCTGATGCCTGAATTGCCTGACAGTGAGGCCGTTAATCGCGAACTCAGTAAAAATGGCTTACATAAAGTGCTCAGAGGCTATCAATCCATCTGGATTGATTTGCGTAAATCTGAAGATGATTTACGTAAAGACTTGCATAGCAAATGGCGTAATCAGCTTTCTAAAGCTGAGCATGAAAATCTCGATTTCATGGAAGATGCTAACGCCGAAGATTGGTTATTACAGCATGTAACAGACCAGCAAAATACAATAGGCTATGATGCAATGCCACCTGCTGTATATTTCAAACTACCTGATAGCAAAAAGATGGTTGTATCTATTCAGCACAATCAAGAACCCTGTGCTGCAGTTTTGATCCAACTTCATGGACAATCAGCAACTTATCAGCTTTCCTTTGCAGATGAAACTGGCAAAAAACTTAATGCAATGAATTTATTACTTTGGAAATCGATATTGCACCTCAAGAATAGAAGGATCAACAATTTTGATCTTGGCGGCATAGAACCCGAAAAAAATCCCGGTCTTGCGCGATTTAAAGAAAGAATGGGCGGAGAAAGCTTTACATTAGCAGGGAACTTTACGTAAATTGCAGCCATCTCTTACTTAATAGGAATAAAAAAAATGAGTTTCCCAGACAACTCTTCCCTCTCCAAAGCGGAGCTAGAGGAAGGTAACGTACTTGCCCCAAGGTTTGATGAAAATGGTCTAATCCCCGTTATCACAACCCATGCGGAGACTAAAGACGTATTGATGGTTGCCTATATGAATGCCGAAGCTCTTCATATGACTATTGAGTTGGGAGAAGCCGTATATTATAGCCGTTCACGTGATGAAATCTGGCATAAAGGCAAAACCAGCGGACAGGTTCAAGTCGTCAAAGAAATACGCACTGACTGTGATCAAGATGCCATTGTGTTATCTGTGATACCTGGTGGTGATGGTGGCTGTTGTCATGTGGGATATGAAAATTGCTTTTATCGTATCATCCCATTTGGTGATAAGGACAAAGCAGACAATCCCGTGCTAGGTGAACCGGATGTAACAAAGGTGCGATAATCGCACCTTTTTTTTATCTTTCATTATATTTTGAAACTTCAATCAAATTTCCATCAGGGTCACGGAAATAAACAGATGTGATAGGGCCTTTTGCACCCGTTCTTAGGACAGGCCCCTCCAGCACCGGCACCAATGATGTTTCCAAATGCGCTATCACGGTTTCCATTGGCTGGGTTGTAATAAAACAAACATCGGCGCTTCCTGTATTTGGGCGGGCCGGTAATTGTTCAACGCCTGCATTATCCTTTGCATGAAGATTGATTTTTTGTCGGTTAAAATGCAAGGCAACACGACCATCATTAAACACTTCACGACGCATTCCTAAAACACGTTCGTAAAAATCACAAGTTGCGTCAATATCGGCAACAGTCAAAACAAAATGGTCTAAACGATCAATTGTAATCGGCATGATCTGCCCCTTTTTCTTCATTGTTGATCAGATACTGCATTCTTATAGCTAAATAAGTGATCTGAAATCCTGTGTCTAGTTTCAAAATTCAATTATTCTGACAAAGCATTTACCAATACCTAAACGAAACCTAATAAATAAGCAGGACATAAGTTTCTTTTTTCTGTAACATATATTTAGTTTAAGAGTCATTCTAGATTGCTATCAGTGCCGGCTAAAAAAATAGAGATATACAACATATGGAAAATGTAGACCACCAAGCATTTCTCAACGGTATTAAACGCCAAATTAAATATGCGTTCCAACCGATTGTAGATATTCACACTGGCACAACTTATGGCTATGAAGCACTGTTGCGTGGGCAGGATGAATTAGGGTTTGGGTCTATTCAAGACTTCTTCGACCATGCCTGGAATAAAGGGATACTGCACCAAGCTGATGTCATCCTGCGTCAAAAGGCATTGCATGGATTTGCAGGAATTAATGGTTCCGAGAATATGCGTCTCTTTTTCAATATGGACGGACGGACTTTTGAATCCCCTGACTATCATCCAGATAGTACAGCAACGCTGCTTAAAACTTATAACCTACCTCGAGACAGTCTTTGTCTGGAAATGTCAGAGCTTTACAATAATAGTGAAGCTAAACATATCACAGATATTCTGGCACGTTGTAGACAGCAGAATTTCCGCCTCGCACTTGATGATTATGGTCGCGGTTTTTCTGAACTTAAAATGCTCTATGATTACCAACCTGATTATCTGAAGATTGATCGGTTTTTCATTGATGGACTAGCTGAGGACCAGAAAAAACGCCTTCTGGTTTCTAATATGGTGAATATGTCACATGCCTTAGGTATTCATGTGATTGCAGAAGGTGTTGAACGTGTTCAAGATTTTAACTTCTGCAGAGAACTTGGTTGTGACTTAGTACAAGGTTATCTCATTTCTCGCCCACAACTGGATCATGATAAAGTTAAAACCTATTATCCAATCATTACCAAACTTAATAATGATGATCGACGGAATAGAAAACAAATCGCATCTAATGTCGAAGAACATTTAGAACATCAAAACACAGTTATCCGTGAATATGATCAGATCCAAGATGTACTGGAAATGTTTAAAAACAACCCTGATCGTATTTTCTTTCCTGTCGTGGATGAAAAAGGTGAAGCACGCGGGATTTTACGTGAATCTGTGCTTAAGGGATATATCTATAACCGCTTTGGTCATGCTCTACTTAACAACCGTGGCATTGGACATCGTGTCATTGATTTTATTACCCGATGCCCGATCGCAGATATTGACCAGAGTCTTGATGAAATCCTGCACATCTACGCAACCAATGACATTCCTGAAGGAATTATGATCAGTCGTAATTTCAAATATCTAGGTTTTTTGAGCAACCATTCCTTACTACAAATCATTAATGAGAGACGCCTTGTTCAAGCACAAGACCAAAACCCACTCACTAAGTTGCCTGGAAATAATTCCATCAACGATTTTGTCGGTAAGATTTTAAACACACAATCCACGGGTACACATGGCCTAGCATATTTTGATTTTAACAATTTCAAACCTTTCAACGATCATTATGGTTTCCGTCAGGGTGACCGCGCAATCCTGCTATTTGCCGATATTATGAAAAAACATCTTGTTCAGGAAGGTGCCTTTTTAGGCCATGTAGGGGGCGATGACTTTTTTGCTGGTTTCTCAGATAAAGATCAAGAGACAGTATTGTTAAAAGTTAGGAAAGTTCTAACTTCCTTCAATCAGGATGTTGAAAGTTTTTATGCAAAAGAAGATCGAGAAAAGGGTTACATTCTTGCAAAGGATCGGGACGGCCTCTTCCGCAAATTTGCAATGTTATCCTGTGCGGCAGCTGTTTTAATGTTACCTGCTTCTGCGTCAATTGAACAAATGGATCAGATCGGTGAGAAACTCGCCTATTTAAAAAAACAGGCAAAGAATGCGGCAGGTTTTGTCGCCTATGACCAACTTGAACCGCAAAAAAAAGCAAAAGTGGAGCTTCTTCACAAATAGCTCCACCAAAGTCTTCTCTCACTGAAACAGAGAAATTAAGCGTTAAACTCTAATCCCCATTGCATATAAAAATTGGAATTTTCTTCCCAACGTTCACGCACTTTAACATATAGGAAAAGATGTACTTTACGGCCAAACATTTCCGTTAGCTCTTCACGTGCATCTGCGCCAATCTTTTTAATACGCTGACCATCTTTCCCCAAAATGATACTACGCTGACTTTCACGACGCACATAAACAGTTTGTTCAATTTTCACACTACCGTTTTTAAACTCTTCCCAAGTCTCGGTTTCCACCGCTAACTCATATGGTAATTCCTGATGGACATTTATGAATAGTTTTTCACGGGTTACTTCAGCGGCCATCATACGTAATGGCATATCTGTAATTTGATCTTCTGGGAATAACCAAGGACTTTGCGGAATTTTTTCACACAAGAATTTTAACAAGTCACTAGCCCCGTCTCCATTCAAGGCGGAGATCATAAAGATATCAGTGAAAACACCTGAATCATCTAGCTCAGCAGTTAACGTTAATAATTCTTCACGTTTTACTTTATCAATTTTGTTCAACGCTAAGACGGCTTTACGGTTATTTTCCTGCAGATTTTGAATAATAGCTTTAACCTCATCTTTCAGACCAACCATTGCGTCCACCATCAAGACCACAACATCTGCATCTTTTGCCCCATCCCAAGCAGCACGCACCATAGCACGATCCAAGCGGCGCTTTGGCGCAAAGATACCTGGTGTATCGACGAAAACGATTTGCGCATCATCTTCAATCACCACCCCAAGCACACGACTTCGGGTTGTTTGCACCTTATGAGTAACAATTGAAACCTTTGTTCCTACAAAACGGTTTAACAATGTGGATTTACCAGCATTTGGTGCCCCGATTAGCGCCACAAAACCCGCGCGACTATTTTCCGGCATTGTCATAATTCAAAATTCCTTACAAGCTTATTCAGCAGTTAATTTTTCTAGCATAGTTGTTGCCGCCTTTTGTTCAGCAACACGTTTGGTTTCACCTTGTGCAGACACAGCTTCGCGTCCCGGCAAAGCCACTTCAATGGTAAATATTGGCGCATGATCGGGCCCGCTTCGATCTGTCATCGTATAAGCTGGCAAAGGCATTTTGCGCGCCATAGCCCATTCTTGTAATGCAGATTTCGCATCCTTGGGTGGTTTGGCTGTATTTTCTAAACGTTTTTCCAAATATTTATGGATAAACTTTCGTGCTTCTTCCAAACCTTGTTCTTTATAAATCGCAGCAATGACTGCTTCCACAATATCAGAAAGGATCGCAGGGTTATGTCTCGCACCACTTTCTTCTTCTGCCTTACCTAAAATAACATAGTTTGGTAAAGAAATTTCTAACGCGACTTCAGCCAAGGTTTCCTGACGAACCAAAGCGTTTAAACGCCGAGACAATGCCCCTTCTGGTTCCTTTGGGAAAGCATCCATCAACATATCTGCAACGCAAAGACCAAGCACACGATCTCCTAAAAACTCAAGACGTTCATAGCCTAAATCCCGGCCATGGCTTGCACTTTTATGTGTTAAAGCCCGCGTTAACCTTTTCTTATCAGAAAGAGTAACACCAAGGGCTTCAAAAAACGGAGTATAATCTATAGACATGCTATATTATTACCTAGTCTACAGAATGTAACAATCGGTCATAACGTGTACCAATAAACCAAGTCCATGGCAGATACCATTTCACACGACTATCCGCGGAATAGAATAAATTCGTTGCACGTCCAACCAAATTATCAAATGGAATATAACCTACGGATGATAACACACGACTATCAGAAGAATTATCCCGGTTGTCTCCCATCCCGAAATAATGGCCTTCGGGAACAATAAATACCTTGGTATTATCCAAATATCCTGCGTCAGTTTCCTCTAAAATATTGTAACTTTTCCCGTTTGGTAAAGTTTCAACATATTGTTTTATACTCTCCGGGAAAGGTGTCTCTGGATTAATGACATAATCTTCAATACGACGGCGTTTAACAGCCTCCCCATTAATATGCAAAACACCAGCTTTTATCTGAATACGATCTCCCGGCAAACCAACAATACGCTTCACATAATCCACACCATCTTGTTTTGGATTACGGAAAACCGCAACATCACCACGCTCAGGTTCACTTCCTATGATACGCCCCTCGAATGGAGGAAAACCAAAAAGGAAGCTATATTTGCTGTAACCATATGAAGATTTATTCACGAACATATAATCGCCAACCATCAAATTTGGATACATGGAACCTGATGGAATATTAAACGGTTCAAACAAAAAAGTTCTGAAAATAATTGCAATGACCAGAGCCCAAAAGACCGTCTTCAGGGTATCCCAAGCTTCTGCAATAAAGCCTTTTTCTTGTTGTTCTTCAGAAGTTTCGCTGGACATTTTTGCCATCCGCTTTCTCTAACTGTAATTCAATATAACATTATTTCGTTTAAAAAGGTTATGAGTGTTCATATAGGCCCTGTCAATGCAGGTTCAAACCCTTTTATCTGTTTATATTTTCGGGTTTGCTGAAATAATCACCATCGCATGTGCCAAACCAGCTTCATCAGTTAAGGACACATCTACTTGTGGTTCCATCCCGTCGGGGATTAAACTCATCATCCGTTTTAAAGCACCACCATGCAATCGCATGGTCGGCTTTCCACTTGGTTCCGGTACAACTTCCATGTCACGCCAGAAAACACCTTGACGAAATCCGGTTCCCAAAGCTTTAGAGCAAGCTTCTTTTGCAGCAAACATTTGCGCATAGCGATCAGCTCTTTTATTCGGGCGACGTTCAGCACGTGCTTGTTCTTGCTCAGTATAAAGCCGTTCTAAAAAACGAGTTCCAAACTTCGCTAGCGTTTCCTCAATACGTGGAATTGCACAAAGGTCAGTACCTGTACCAATGATCATGTTTCTATTCCTATTTCAGGTAATCTAACCGACAGTTAACCTTGCGATCTCTCAACTGTATTCACAACAGAGGACGCTCGTAATGCGGCTATAATATTACTCAGCTGCCTTACATCTGTCACTTCAACATCAACCATGATATCGAAGAAATCCTGACCTCGGTTGGTAAATTTCAAGTTATTAATATTACCGCCATCTCGACCAATCGTTGTTGTCAAAGATGCTAACGCCCCCGGTTCATTTGAAATGACGGCACTGATACGTCCAACAAAACTGGATTTCTCATCAGAATCCATATCCCAAGACACATCAATCCAACGTTCCGGCATATCTGCAAAAGCTTCCAAGGTACGACAATCGATAGTATGGATCGTTACCCCTTTACCCGTCGTTACAATACCCACAATGCGATCCCCCGGTAGAGGGTGACAACATTTCGCATAATGCAATGCCATCCCCGGGATCAATCCACGAATTGGGATCGCGTGTGCTGGTAAATCCTTCGCACGTGTCTGTGGCATTTTCTTTGCCACTTGCTGACTTTCTTTGGCTCCCGGATAAACGCTATAGAGAACCTCACGTCCTGTAACTTGACCTTCGCCAATGCGTGCATGCAGAGTTTCAATTGTGTCCGCACCATGTTTATCCAATATGGACTTCAGTGCCTTTTCCGTTAATTCATAGTCAGCTTGTCGGAAAGTATTTTCCAGAATTTCCTTACCTAGGCTAATATACTGTTCACGTTGTTTGGATCTAATAAAGCGACGAATGGAAGCCCGCGCCTTGCCGGTTACAACAAAACTTTCCCAAGACGGATTTGGCGTCTGACCTTTTGATGTCGAAATTTCCAGCTGATCGCCATTACGTAATTTCGTACGTAATGGAACGATACGGCCATTCACCTTGGCTGCCACACAATGATCGCCGACTTCGGAATGAACCGAATATGCAAAATCAATCGGTGTCGCCCCACGTGGTAAGGCATGAAGATCTCCTTTTGGTGTAAATACGAACACCTGATCGGAGAACATCTCCATTTTGGTATGTTCAAGAAACTCATCAGGACCTGCGGCATTGGACATAATGTCCAGCATGTCGCGCAACCAACGATATTGATTACCTTCCTTATTGGCAATATGCCCCGGCTTTACCTCCGGCTCACTGCCATCATTACTTTGCCCCTTGTAAACCCAATGTGCCGCGACACCAAGTTCAGCAACCTCATGCATATGTTGGGTACGAATTTGGATTTCAATTCGTTGATTTTCTGGACCAATAACGCCTGTATGTAAAGATTGATACCCATTTGGTTTTGGTAAGGACACGTAATCCTTAAAACGCCCCGGCACCACGGTATACTGACCGTGAATGACACCTAACGCCTGATAACATTCATTTGGATCTTCAACGATCACACGAAAGGCCATAATATCTGAAAGTTGTTCAAAGCCAACATTCTGACGTTGCATCTTTCGCCAAATAGAATAAGGCGATTTCTGGCGCCCTGTCACCTTGGCGTTCAATCCATGCTGATCCATCAAACCTTGTAATTCTTTAATCACACGATCAATCAGGCCGCCTTCTTCATTATTCAGGAAATCCAAACGTTTAAGGATTGAACTACGCGCATCGGGATTAAGTTCCCGGAAGGCAAGCTCTTCAAGCTGTTCTTTCCAATCACGAACACCAACACGTTCCGCCAATGGCACATAAATATCCATCGTTTCCCGTGAGATACGACGGCGTTTTTCTTCCTTCTTAATAAAGTGAAGCGTGGACATATTATGAAGACGGTCAGCCAACTTCACCAATAAAACACGGATATCCTTAGACATCGCAAGAACGAGCTTACGGAAATTTTCTGCTTGTTTGTTTTGTTCTGACTGCAATTCAAGTTGGGAAAGTTTTGTCACCCCGTCTACAAGACCGGAAACTTCATCACCAAATAGTTTGGAAATCTCATCCAAAGTTGCATCGGTATCCTCTACCGTATCATGCAGCAATCCAGTCATGATAGAAGCCGCATCCAAGCGTTTTTCGCTTAGCAAACCGGCAACTTCAACAGGATGAGAGAAATAAGGATCACCAGATGCACGCAACTGGGTCCCGTGTTTTTGCATAGCATAAACATAAGCGCGGTTGAGAGAATCCTCATCCGCGCCTGGATCATAACTACAAACTCGTTCGGTAAGTTCGTATTGTCGCAGCATTACCAAGCCCCCTCTGTAACACCAATCCCGAAAGTCAGGACATTAAAAGACTGTTTCGGAGGGTAACTTGTTTTATGCATTAATCTTCTACGTTTGGAATATCCACGTCTTCAAAACGAATAGAAGCATCCAACTCTGTTTCTTCAACAGGTTTTGCTTCCACGCCTTCTTCACCTTCTTCAGCAACGGCTTCCGCTGCAGGTGCTGCAAGAATTTCCATCAATTCTGCTTCGCTTTCAGGCTCATCCAGATCAGCAACTTTTTGAAGGCCTTTAACCACGCCTTCAGACAGACCGTCTAATTCAACTGTTTCTTCAGCAATTTCGCGCAAAGCAACAACAGGGTTTTTATCACGGTCACGCTCAACGGTTAACAAAGCGCCATTATTAATTTCACGGCTGCGTTGTGCTGCAAGCATCACCAAATCAAAACGGTTAGGAACTTGTTCAACGCAATCTTCGACTGTTACGCGTGCCATCTGGGACAACCCTTCTGTATATTTAACATCAATTCATCAAAGCATTTTTTTCAAAATAGCGCAAAGCAGAAATCGAAAAACAATGATTTCAATCCACTGTCGCAGCCAGTTTTGAATAATACTACGGCAAAAGCTTTCGCCCCACAAAGACAAACCTAGCAGGGAGGCAGGAATATAGTGCGATCCCCCTCCCTTTACAAGCCCATTTTTCCGCCACAACAAAAAGAAATTCTATTTCTTCACACAACGTTTATTTATAATTATATTTTTCAAAAAGGAAGAAAATATAACTTTTTCTGTTGCCCTGCTTCCTTGTTGTG
>NZ_SMMC01000118.1 GCF_009711445.1 Curvivirga aplysinae
ATTTAGACTCTTAAATAGACTTTATTCTTCGGCTGTGAATGCCTATATAAAGATTACTGCTTTATGCAGTTATGGTGCTAAACGGCTTTATGGAATAAGCGTAGTGGACCCGGGGGCGGTACCCGGCGCCTCCACCATTCATCTGAAGATAGAGAAGAAACTGTTTCTTTCTGGATGGTATGGGGGCGAATTAGGATCGACACGCGTAGTAAAGATTTAGTCGGTACCCGGTATTGTCTCCGCCGTTATCGGGCTATTCTTATAGTTGCAAACGACAACAATGAGATGGTTGCTGCCGCTGCATAATTGCAGCCTAGGCGACGAATTTAAATCCCTATGGACTATCTTCCCATAGGTGGGGCCCGGGGCGCCTAGCAACAGAAGCCCCATTTCTTAAAGAAATATTCACTTTCCCTACCAAATCAGTTTAATAAGGATTCGTATCTCTTGCGATGGAGGGAATAGGGTGAGCGAGGCAGACTTAGCTGTATTACGACAGAAGTTGAAATCTTATGTTGTTAACAAGAATGTAGATCATTTTTTTGATCAACAGTTTGATATTGAAAAATTAAAGGCTACCAATGATTCGGAAATATACCTGTATTTGGGATTGATCTATCGAATTGCCGGGGAGACAAATGAGTCTGTCTCTTTGTTGAGTTCTTTTTTACAGCAAAATCCCACACATATTGAGGCAGCACGTCAACTGTTCTTACTGTTAAATGTTGGCGGTAAATATGCAGAAGCACTTACATTATTTGAAAATCTACACAATCAAGTAAAGGTTGATCCAGAGGTCGTTAAATATGCTTTATCTGCCCTAATTGCATCTGGACAATACTTTCAGGTTGGTAAGTTTGTTGATTTTATTTATGAAAATAAAATTCAAGGCTTGAATTCGGTTCAACTTATCTTAGTGTTATTCTTATTGGGTGAAAGTTCTGTTACGCTTGATGTGGTGAAATCTGCTGCGTCCATGGATAATGGCTTTCGTATAGATCCAGTGAAAATATATGTATTGCAACATATGTTTCAAAATGTGCCTTTATCACAGTTACTTTTAACACTTGAAGATATTTTTAATGATTTTGAGGATAAGCGAAATTGGTTGTTGCTCCAATTAGGGCGTACACATTCTTATGACGTTCAAGATATAGGCATGATAGAGGAAGATACTATTCACCCTATAGAGCTTCCTGCATTCGATTATTCCCCAATTCCATCGATGAATAGTGTCTTACATTATGATATCCCGTTAATGGAGGCCGTCCAAATAGATGTTCCAAGGTTTGGGCAGGGTTTTGAAGGTTATTTTGATCTTGTAAGACATATGAATAATAAAGGTGAGTTTGATACTACTAAGCAAAATATATTGGCAGTTAAGGATAAATATGCGCCGCATGCTCATGCTCCGATATCAATTTTATCATCCGGCCGGGCAGGTACTACGTCACTTCATCATTTGTTTCAAAAACTTGAAGATACTTTTTCATTTCATTCATACCAATGGCAAATGCCTGCGACTGACAGAAATCACGTCTTGTATCGAATATTGGAAAACAACTTTACAGGGGAGCCGATTAGAAATGTCATTAAAAGTTATGTGTCGATCAGAACTACTGAGTTAATATATGCATATCGTCTTGGCAAAACACCTGTATTTACCGGACACTGGGATAGTATATTGATGCCTTTATGGTCCATACTGTTTCCCGAAAGTAAGTTTATTTATTTAGAGCGAGACAACGTCGCAACATTCAAATCTATTTATGAGAAAAACCAATGGTTTGATAATCAATTACAAGCATTGAGATATGATAAAAGTTTTCCAAATGACTGTTTTCATCATTGTCTTGATACTCGATTGAACATCACGCAAAAGATAAGTTGGTTTTTGTTTGCAACGCAACTATTTGGAAGAAAGGTTGCTGATTTTCTTCCTGAAAATAAATATCTGCATTTAAAAAGTGAGGATCTTTTTAATGCTCAAAAAGATGCATATGCAGATTTTTCTAATTTTCTGGAAATAACAGAAGTAACCTCCGATTATCTAGCTGAACATTTCTCTACGCCGGTTAATGAAAAGTCGCAGAAAGTGGTGTTTAGAAAAGATAGTAAACAACAGATGAAATATTTTGAACAGTATTTCGATCAGTTAGCCGAAACTGGCTCCTTGATCCTATAGGTTATCGATATCCATGTTTGGAGAGTATTTTATCAAAAGTACCGTCAGCTTTAATTTTTATGAAGCCACGATTGAAAGCTTCGACAATCTTTTCAGGGTTTGTAACCATTTTTGAGATTGCATTATAGATCAGATTCTCTTCGATTGCTGGTTGATGAATTTTGATTTGGTTATCCCAATTAGGTAACTTTTGGTTTAAACTTCTTATGATATGTTCTTTTCCTGAAAAAATCATATCGATCCGGCCATTAATTAATTTTTCAATGTTTTGATCTGGTAAATCGACGGGAATTTTATTCAGATAAGTCGCTGCATCAAACACACGGCCACCTGACGCACCACGGATAACGCCGATTTTATAAGGTGATAACTGGCGTAATTCATCAAACTGAATGTTTGATTTTTTCAAGCTTAGTAGAACAGTTTGAACTCTTGAAATTGGCTTGGAATAAACAAAATTTTTGGTGCGTTCTTCAGTTAAATAGGCGCCCAATAAACCATCATACCGTCCCAAAGCCGCATGTTTTAAAGCCCGTTTCCACGGGAGGAATGTGAATTTCACTTTATAGCCTTCACGTTCAAAAGCAGTTTTGGTGAGTTCGGCAATATATCCCTGATTTAATAGATTATCCCCGTAATATGGTTCCCAGTTGACAGAGACTAGACTGATAGATCGGATTGTTTCCGCTTTTGCGGCTATACTCAGTGACGAACAGATTATCGCAATATAGGCACTGAAAAATAAACAAATTCGAGCTAACTTATGGATCATCAATAATAAATACCTCTTTCATTGGATGCCATTCTAACGTGAATATTTTTTATTCCAATAGCAAATCATATTTTCATGAAAGATCAGTTTTCAATCCATAATTATTAACCTAATATGCGCGCAGCACATCAAGAATTGTTGCCTAATCTGCACAGGTTTGGTACTTCATAAAACAATAGAAAATTTTGCATTGGGACGGGAAAAGCATGACGGAAGACCTGTTAGGCTACAATGAAATGGTTGAAACTGCGATGCGTACAGTTGTACGTGAAGCGTTGGAACGCGCTGGTGATGATGGTTTGCCGGGCGAGCACCATTTTTATATTACCTTTCGTACGGATCATCCTGATACAAGTATCCCGGAGCGCTTGAAAGAGCGCTATCCAGAAGAGATGACAATTGTTTTGCAGCATCAATATTGGAATTTAGAAACCAGTGATGTTGGTTTTAATGTTGATCTAAGTTTTAATCATAAAATGGAAACCTTGCGCATTCCTTATGATGCATTGATCACCTTTGCTGATCCATCAGTGAATTTTGGTCTTCAGTTTCATGTGGACCTTGATGATGACAGCTGGGTATCCGACGAACTGGAAGCTGCAGTTGAATTGGACGCGGATATAGAATCGGGCGGTCCAACTACGGTCGAGGAACTTGCCGCAGAAACCTCTGAAGGTGAAGCGGGTGATAAGGCCAAGGGAGGCGATAATGTCGTTACCTTGGATAATTTTCGCAAAGACAAATAATAAAAGGGGGAATGCCCCCAACCAAGGCGACTTACAGTCGCCTTTTTTAATGTGATAATGATCAGGATGCAGATAAGCAATCTGCAAAATTGAAGTGAGGAAAAAATGAGCGCAGAGCCAAAAGACGTAATGTTCCCTCTAGGTAAAGACGAAACGCCTTATCGTAAAATCACAGGTGATTATGTATCTGTTGGTGATTTTGAAGGGCAAGACGTCCTTAAAGTTGATCCAGAAGGCATTCGTCTATTATGTGAAGAAGCGTTTAATGATATCAATCATTATCTTCGTCCAGGTCATTTGGCTCAATTACGCAAAATCCTTGATGATGAAGAGGCGTCTGCCAATGATCGTTTTGTCGCTATGGATTTATTGCAAAACGCTAATATCTCTGCAGGCGGAGTGCTACCAATGTGCCAAGATACTGGTACTGCGATTATTATGGGTAAAAAAGGCTCAAATGTTTGGGTAACCGGTAATGATCATGAAGCCTTGGGACAAGGTGTATTAGATGCGTATGAACGACGTAATCTTCGCTATTCACAGGTTTCGCCTGTTTCTATGTTTGAGGAAGTGAATACAAAAAACAACCTTCCGGCTCAGATTGATATCTTCTCTGAAGGAGAAGATGCTTATAAGTTTTTATTCATGGCAAAAGGTGGGGGGTCCGCTAACAAAACTTTCTTGTTTCAGGCAACACCATCTTTGCTTGAAAAGGAACGTATGATCGCTTTCCTTGATGAAAAAATTAAGACATTAGGTACGGCCGCTTGTCCACCATATCATTTGGCTGTAGTGATTGGTGGCACAAGTGCCGAACTCAATTTAAAAACCGCAAAACTGGCTTCTGCGCGTTATCTTGATAGCCTTCCTAAACAAGGCAATGATAAAGGCCAAGCTTATCGAGATGAAGAATTTGAAGGTATCGTACATGAACTGACCCAGCATATGGGGATTGGTGCGCAGTTTGGTGGTAAATATTTCTGTCATGATGTGCGTGTTATTCGCCTACCACGTCATGGGGCGAGTTTGCCAATCAGTATTGCTGTTTCCTGCTCTGCAGATCGTCAAGCAACAGGCAAAATTACCAAAGATGGTATTTTCCTTGAGCAGTTAGAAATGAATCCTGCACAATATCTACCAGAAGTCACAGAAGGCGATCTATCCAGTGACGTGGTTGAAATTGATTTGAACCAACCAATGGAAAAAGTGTTGGCAATTTTAACCAAATGTCCGGTTAAGACACGTTTAAGTCTAACAGGTACCATTATTGTGGCGCGTGATGCGGCTCATCGGAAAATTCGTGAACGTTTGGATGCCGGTGAACCAATGCCTGACTATTTCAAAAACCATCCTATTTATTATGCAGGCCCGGCAAAGACACCAGAAGGTATGCCATCTGGATCATTCGGGCCGACAACTGCGGGACGTATGGATGGTTTTGTGGATGAGTTCCAAGCGGCAGGTGGTTCTTTGGTGATGTTGGCTAAAGGCAATCGCAGCCCACAAGTTCGCGAAGCATGTCACAAACATGGTGGCTTCTATTTAGGATCCATTGGAGGTCCGGCAGCACGTTTAGCCCAAGACTGTATTAAATCTATCGAATTGGTTGAATATGAAGAGTTAGGAATGGAAGCTATTCGTAAGATTGAAGTAGAAAACTTCCCAGCTTTTGTCGTCGTTGATGATAAAGGAAATGATTTCTTCAAAGAGTTAAATTTGGGATAGAGATTAATTTAAACTGAACAAAGGGAGGCGAGGTGTATTTACCTCGCTTTTTTTTATGTATTTTGTATTTATTATTTAGTTAAATGTTATAAAAAGTATCAATTCATTTCATTAGGTTAGAGTGAGTGAATTGAATAATTCAGACGTTTATAGCAGGGGGAATTAAATCAATGATAAAAAATAGAGTTAGGAAAACACTAATTGTTTTAGGGAGTGTTTTATCATTCCTGAGTTTATCAATGCCTCTCTCTTATGCGGATAATTTTGAGAAACTTTATTCAGAAGTCTCAGAAAAAGGCGTTGTCGATATTCTTGTAAGTGGAAGATGGAATCCTGTCACAGGTGATATTGATCCAAGGGATATGCATCGGGCTATTACGGGTAATATTGATTTAGAAAAATTGCAGAGTGATTTTGCCCAAAAAGTAAGTGCTGACGGCGCAAGAGCGGAACAACTTTATTCATTTAAGTACCTTCCGTTTGCGGTGATGCGTGTTGATCTTAAGGGCTTGAATAATGTTCGAAATTATTCTGCTGATATTAAAATTTGGGAAAATCTGGAAGTAAAAAGCCAGTTGTTTAAGAGCACTCAAATGGTCGGTGCACCTAAACAATGGGATATGGGGGGCACTGGTAAAGGGCAAACAATTGCCATTATTGATTCTGGTGTTGATGCGTCTCATCCAATGTTAGATGGCCGCGTAGTTTTTGAGGCTTGTATAATTTTATTTGGATGTAAAGGCGGAAAGAGTATTGATATAGGGCCAGGAGCTTCAATTACAAAAACCAAACATGGCACGCATGTCGCTGGTATCGCAGCAGGAAATGGAAATGGCGCAAGGGGCGTAGCTCCTGAGGCACATATTGCGTCGTTTAAAGTGCTCTCTGAAAATGGTGGAGGACGAACCATCGATATTCTTGTAGCGATGGATATAATTTTCCAAATGAAGGTTGAAGGTAGGCATAATGTGAATGTGGTGAATATGAGCTTGGGGGGGGGATATTTTAATCAGCCCTGCTTTGATCATCCATTCAGCGAAGCTTCTTTGATGTTAGCTTTAAGTGGAGTTAACGTGGTCGCAGCTTCTGGTAATGAAGGTTTTTCTGGCGCGCTATCTGCGCCTGCATGTGCTTTCGCAGTGACAAGTGTTGGTGCCGTTGATAAGGATTGGAAGATCGCTGATTTCTCTAATGCTTCTGAGCATTTGACGATTTTAGCACCTGGTGTTGATATTTTATCAGCAACTTTAACATCGGAAGGTGGGCACGGGATGGAAGCATTCGATGGTACTTCCATGGCTGCCCCTCATGTCGCAGGCGCATTGGCAGTGATGAGGCAACTTTATCCGAATATGTCTAGTTTTGATCTGGTTGGCCTGATGAAGGGAGGGATGGTGAAAGACGTTAGAAATGGTTTTTCATATCCCGTTTTAACTATGCCGGGCACTGCAGGTGAGAATAATACGTCTACAATACCTTCTTCTCCTAATTCAGAGCCGGCTCCAGTACCTGTTCCAGAAGAAAATGGCGGCACAATAGCAATTACCGGATAGTTGCCTGTTGGGAATAGATGTATCGCGAATTGAGGCCATTTGATCGTTTGACGGTTAGATGGCTTCTTCCTATTGTGCGGAAATATATTATCAATACTAAAAGGTCAGTGCGGGATGAGTGAACAAGACAATCAAGGTCGGGCAGGAGTTATTTTTGCCCTGATTGCATTTGGTATCTGGATATTATTCCCGTTTTACTGGAATGAATTACGTGACGTGGATCCAATGGAAATATTATGTCATCGTATTCTATGGAGTATCCCTGTTTTATATGTCATTATGATTTTGAACAAATCGACAGGTGAAATTGCTCGGGTTCTTCGTTCTCCTAAAATGTTATTATTACTGAGCTTATCTACCTTGGTTATTACAATCAACTGGGGACTTTATATCTGGTCTGTTGCCAATGATCTCATCCTGCAAGCGAGTTTAGGATATTTTATGAACCCCTTGGCAAATGTACTCGCTGGATTAGTCGTATTTCGTGAACAACTACGTAAATGGCAATGGGTATCTGTTGGCCTTGCAATTACGGGAGTAGTAATTTCAGTTCTTTACGCAGGTGTATTCCCATGGATTGGTGTTGTTCTTGCTGTTTCCTTCGGCGTTTATGGCGCTGTTCGTAAGCTTGTCGATGTGGATGCTGTACCGGGGTTGTGTGTAGAAACAATTTTATTATTTCCATTCGCAACGGGTTATTTGATTTGGCTTTATATGCAAGATACTCTTGGTTTCCTCCATTTCGGATATAAAAGCTGACGCATTAATGGAGGGTGCAGGTTTTGTAACCGCCATACCATTGGTTGCCTATGTGGCTGCTTCAAAGCGTTTACCTATTTCGACAGTTGGAATGCTGTTCTATCTTGTACCAAGTGGCTTATTTGTGCTGGCAACCCAATATTATGGGGAGGAAATCCAAACAGGCGACATTATTACCTTTGCTTTCATTTGGACAAGCTTGGTGATTTTCACTTGGGAACGTCGATATACAGCCCGGCGCAATCGTGCTGAAATTGTTTAAGAGGGTTGTAAATGTCTAAAACAGAGATTACGGGGCTGGATCATAGTATTATTGGTGTTTCTGACCTTGAAGCTGCACGCGAAACTTATGAGAAACTTGGTTTCACGATCACGCGCCGTGGACGACATGAGGGATGGGGGACAGCAAATTATTGTATCATGTTCCCGCAAGATTATATAGAAATCCTCGGCATCGTCGACCCAACTCAATTTGACGCGGGGCTTGTGAATTTTCTTGCTACGAATGGCGAGGGACTTATGAAGCTTGCTGCACGTTCTTCTGATGTAGATGTGACGAGGGCGCATCTTGAAAAAGAAGGTTTTGATCCTTCAGAAGTACAAAAATTAGGGCGCTGGCTTGAAATGCCTGAAGGGGATGTGATGCCACATTTCCGTCTTGTGCATATCCCTGCGGAAAAAACACCCGGGTTTAAAGGGTTCGTATGCCAGCATATGACACCGGAAATCGTCTGGCGGGAGGAATGGTTGAGTCATCCAAATACGGTTGCCGCAGCGAAAGCATATGTGATTATTAATGAGAATCCTGAAAGTTTAAAGGACTGTTACGAAAAACTGTTTCAGCTACCGACGAAGCTTAAAGACGATATTTTGTATGTGGATACAGGCATGGGAGATATTATTTTCTCACCGACAGACGCATTGAATGAGATTATTCCTGATCTGGTATGGTCGGGTAATGAAGATGATGGAACAATAATAGCCATGATATTAGCTGCTGATGATCTTTTAACCACAGCTTCTGTGTTACATAAAAATGGGGTGAGTTATTTAAAAAACACCAATGGCGAATTGTTAGTTTCTCCAGAAGATGCGTGTGGGGTTGCGATCCAATTTATCTAAAGTTTCCCCGGTCGTCCAAGATATGGATAGCCTTCAGGTTGAAGAGAGGCCGGGTCGTCATGATCGATGAAATAAGGTTCATCTTCAGATTTGCGTTTCAGCGCATACATACGTAAATCTGCTTCATGTAAGACAGCGTCTATCTTGGAATTACTATCATAATGTTCAACACCCACGCTGGCAGAAATAGGGATTGGGACGCCCTTCCACGAGACTACAAGCGCATTAAGTTTATGATCAACTTGCATGGCTTTCTCCATGCCAAGAATTCGATCAGTGCCGGTTAAGATCACAGCAAATTCATCTCCGCCCAAACGTGCGGCAGTATCTACCAAACGTATGTTGTTTTTAAGATGGCTGGCGACAGCACATAAAACAAGATCACCTGCTTTATGACCATGTGTGTCATTGATTGCTTTGAACCCATTTAAATCAATCATTAACAGAAGGCCGTTTTCATTCTGGCGGATAGCACGTTCGATAGCGCGTTGTAATTCATGTCGAAAGCCTCGACGATTGAGAATACCGGTTAAATCATCGGTTATAGAGGCCTCTTTTAATCTGGAAACTTCAGCTTCCATTTTCGCCAATGCTTGTTCTGCTTTTGCAGCATCATGAATGGCATTTTCAAGAAGTTTACAATAGGCATCGATGGGATCCGCTTTATCATCAACAGAGCCTAAAAGCTGTAAAGCAATCTCACGTGCTGAACGCGCTGAATGTTGTAATTTAATGCTATTCTCTTCGTTTTGAATAGCTTGCTGTTTACGAAGCTTATTATCTTCTTCGTCCAATGACGCAAAGAAGGAAGTGCTATCCATTATTTCCATATTGATCCTCCGGTTGAGTCCGAATTTTTCTCATAACAAGAGTTTGGCCTATACAATCCTGAAATTTGAATAAATACATGCAAGTGTTATGCCATAAATATGGTATAAAATAAGGGATATTGCATCTGAAGGATGCATATGGTGAAAAAGCCGTGATTTAAAGGTTTATAAGGGAAAAGGGTAGTATGGAACTATCCTTGTATCTCTCAAAGGGAAACCTGACTGGGTAATTTAGTTCCGGCAAAAAATGCATCCAGATTATCTAGGCATTTAAAACCCATATCATTTCGGGTTTCATAGGTTGCACTACCAATATGCGGAACAAGGAAAACGTTATCCAATGTTAAGTATTCAGGGTTAATATTTGGTTCACCTTCAAATACATCAAGGCCAGCTGCGGCAAGTTTGCCAGTTTTTAACGCAGCAATAACATCTATATCTTTGATAACAGGACCTCGTGCGGTGTTCACCAATATTGCTCCATCAGGCATTAGATTGATCCGGTCTTTATTTATCAGATGATGTGTGTTGTCGGTTAACGGGCAGTTGATTGATAGAAAGTCACTCACAGCAAGTAAGCTTTCAATGCTGTCATGATAAATCGCATCTAGGACATTAGCTTCTTCCACTGGCCGACGATTATGATAATGAATAGGCATGTCAAAACCTTTTGCGCGACGAGCAACAGCTTGACCAATATTTCCCATGCCAAGAATGCCAAGGCGTTTACCTGACATATGAGTGCCAAGATAGCCAGATGGCATCCATCGGCCCCAGCCGCCTTCACGTAAGGATTTCTCGGATGCTTGGGCTTGGCGGGCTGCACCTAACATGCAAAGCATTGCAATATCTGCAGTGGCATCAGTTAAAACGTCAGGTGTATTGCTGATAGTGATGTCCCGGGCGTTGGCTGCAGCTACATCTATGTGATCGTAACCAACAGAGAAAGTAGAAATAATTTTAATACTCTCAGGGAGTGTGTTTATAGCTGTTCGATCCATTTTTTCGGTTGGACTAATCATTAAGCCATCGCATCCGTCAGCGTATCTGGCATAGTCTGAAATATCTAATGGCTGATCATTATCATTCATGACAACATCGTAAGATGCATAAAGGCGTTTTTCCACTTCCGCGGGGAAGCGGCGTGTGGCAAAGATTTTCGGTTTGCCCATATCAACTCCCTAATAAGCCTACTTTAGTTGAAAGTAAGCTAACTTATTAAATTATTTTAAAGATCTGCCTTTTATTATGGCGTCATTTCCTAGTTTGTCACGCAGCAGATCCATCGTATTTTCAATTTTAGCCCGTTTTTGTCCGTCAGGGTCCGCTAGATCAATAGGGTCAGCGAGGTCGCCTTCTACAAGTTCTGCACCACCAATACCCAAAAGGCGAAACGCGCGCCCATCGGTTTCATTTTTAAGAAGCTGTTTTCCCACGCGAAAGAGTTGTTCTGCCAACATGGTAGGATCGATCAATGTGCGATTACGCGTGATTTGCTTGAAATCTTTGGTTTTAAGTTTGAGGACAACAGTGCGTGCTGCAAGATTCTGTTTTTTCATCCGTTGTGATACATTATCGCATAACTTCCACAATGTATTTTCCAAAGTTTGATAGTCGGAGATATCGGTATTGAAAGTGGTTTCATTGGATATGCTTTTTGTTTCACTGCCAACAGATACGCTACGATCATCTTCACCACGACAGAAATGATACAAGCGTTTGCCCATGCTGCCATAACGTCCCATAAGATCGAATTTTTCATAAGTACGTAATTGGTAGATCTTTTCGATTCCGTCATGGTGGAGTGTTTTAGCCAAGGCCTTTCCTACACCCCATATCATGGTAACAGGTTTATCACCCAGAAAATCCATAGTTTCTTCTTTGCCGATAACGGCAAACCCTTTGGGTTTCTCAAGATCAGATGCGATTTTCGCAAGGAACTTATTATGGCTGAGGCCAACAGATGCCGTCACACCCACTTCGTTTTCAATTCTTTTTATAAATTTTGAAAGTGTTTGAGCCGGGTATGCTTTATGTAATTTCTCGGTGCCAGAAAGATCAAGAAATGCCTCGTCAATGCTGATTGGTTCAACCATTGGGGTGATATCATGCATCATCTTGCGAATTTCTTTACCGACTTTACTGTATTTTGTCATATTTGGGCGTATGACAACCAGATCGGGGCATAGTTGTTTTGCTTTAAACATTGGCATGGCAGATCTAACACCATACATACGCGCAACATAACAAGCTGCTGAGACAACGCCGCGTTGGCCGCCGCCAACAATAACAGGTTTGTCCATGAGGCTTGGATCGTCACGTTTTTCTACTGTGGCGTAAAAGGAGTCACAATCGATGTGAGCCGTGGAAAGTATCGACAACTCTGGATGATATTTTAATCGAGGAGAGTTGCAATCCGGACATCGTGCTGCTTTTGGCGGTTCGGGCATATACCAGATATGGCTGCAATCCCGACAAAGGCAATTTGGACTATTTATTATATCCTGCATTTGTCGAGTTTTTCTCCTGCTAAATAACTAAACTACATTTCACGAGGCCAAAGCCATGCTGCGCCTCTGATACCACTAGAGTCGCCATGATGGGGCGGTAAAAGTTGTGTTTCAACAAAATCGCTAAACACATATTTACCCCATTGTTCTGGTATAGTTCTATATAATCGATTTATTTTTGAAAGACCACCACCTAATACGATCACCTGAGGATCGTAGACGTTAATAATGCTGCCTAAAGCGCGTGCGAGACGTGTTTCATAAACGGTCATAATTTTCAGCGCTAATTCATCTCCATTGTCTGCTAAATCAGCTATTTCTGTGGCTTGTGCAATTTTTCCAGTGAGCTCTTTATATTGTTTGCTTAATGCGGGGCCTGAAAGGTAAGTTTCTATGCAACCTTTTCTACCACAATAGCAATCAGGGGCCGGAAGAGAATCTATATCGCGTTCTGGCAAAGGATTATGGCCCCATTCACCTGCAATGCCGTTTGCGCCGTGTATAGCTTGTCCATTCATTACTAATCCACCGCCAACACCTGTCCCTAGGATGACACCGAAAACGGATTGAATGTTTTTGTATGTTGTTATTAATTCGTTTTTTCTCTCTTTGAGGGCAATCATCTCAGAAAGTGCAAAGCAATTCGCATCATTAGCCAGTCTCACTGGTTTTCCGATTACTTTACTCAAGTCTTTGTCTAGTGCTTTTCCAATTAACCAAGTCGAGTTGGCTCCTTTTATGAGGCCGGTCTTTTGTGAAATGCAGCCAGGAATACCCATTCCAATTGTGTAGTTTTTACTATATTTTTGTTCTACCTCAATGATCAGATTATGGATATTTTCTATATTTGCATTGTAATCTTGTTGAGGGGTGGGAACACGTTTTCTATAGATTTCGATATC
>NZ_SMMC01000028.1 GCF_009711445.1 Curvivirga aplysinae
TATTAAGGATCGATCCATTTATGGCCGTGTTAAAAAGTCGGGATATGAATGATTTAATGGCGTTTAAATCATCCCAAAATCAATTATGCATTGTTGAACGAAATAGTCCGGATGGATCGGAAAGCTTCTTTCAAAAGCTTATGAATAAACCATTATTGGTAATGGCTTTAATACGTAAAGATTGTGCTTTTGCGGATTTAAAAAAGGTTCTTCAACCTGAAATATCTACTGCTATCTTAGATGATCCATTTTATGAAAAATGGTTGAAAGATATGGCAGGGAACATTGAAAAATTTTGTGAGGTTATGGACACAGAAAACCTTGCTTTCTGGTTGGGTTCAAAGCGTGGATGTCGACGATATCATGTGGATAAGGTACCGATGCGGATGCTGGTGACTTATGCTGGTAAAGGGACTGAATGGGTACCGGATGAAGCGGTAGATCGCAAAGCCTATGAAAAAGGCGCCAAGAATGATGAGATCATTTTAGATGGATCAATGCGTGAATTTATGCAGCCGTGGGATGTTGCTTTATTTTATGGTGGGGATGATGGTATATTGCATCGAACACCAGATGATGCCTTTGAACATTCTTCAATCTTGATGCGTCTGGATCATCCTTCTTTTTGGTATGATGTCTTAGAGCCACAATTATCAGAAATGAAGGTCGTGAATACTATTAAG
Source organism: Curvivirga aplysinae (assembly GCF_009711445.1). Classification (GTDB taxonomy): domain Bacteria; phylum Pseudomonadota; class Alphaproteobacteria; order UBA8366; family Aestuariispiraceae; genus Curvivirga; species Curvivirga aplysinae. Next base: position 684 of record NZ_SMMC01000028.1, read on the forward strand.
GATGTGGCTTAGTCTTCCAGCTTGAGTGTGATCTGAGAAAAATTGGCCACTAAGCTGTCGATCTACGGCGTCAGAATTTCAGCGGTCATATTCTTATGCAGGTTTCTGGCCCCCATATTCCAAAAAACCTCATAGCTACTTTTTGAAGTTCTAATGCCCCTTCAAGGGAGAAGGGGCATTTTGTCCTGACGCGATGCCACGACCATTGATATATGTTCCAACAAACTCTCGCATTTATGTTTAATTTATTACATACATTCGGTCTGAATACGCGCCAAAAAATCCCCCATATCATCTGGGAAATGGGTGGCGCCACTGCGGATAACCGAGATACCTTCGGGTAATCCCTGAAGACCTGGATGATCCAAGGAAAAACTGGTTAATACAGCAACTGGCGCATGAGATGTGGCGACCATTGCATTAAAGGCCCGTGCCAGATCAGACCCGGATAACTCATCCAAAGTCATGGCAAAAATCATCACATCCGGTTTTGATCGAACCGCAAATTCAAAAGCTTCCAAGGCAAATTGCACACGTACGACACGGAAGCCGCAGGCTTGTAATTCTTCACGGACGATTTTCCCAGATACTCTGGAGGGGGTCACCAATAAGACCTCGACTTCATGGGTTTGGATATCGAAATCAATGGCTGTAGATTGGATGGAGGTCGAGCGCTTAACGGGCAATTTACGCATAATCCCAGTGGCTTCTTCACTACTCGGTTCAACCCCACTTTCGGCAATTTCGCGTATTTTATCCAAAAATGCATGCATGTTGATTGAGAGTTCTGGTGTGACTTTCTTGTCGTCTTCGATGAAATCTTCTAACCGATGTGCAATGATCCCTGCTGTCGGGAAGCCAAAAGATCCCGCTTGCCCTTTAATTGAATGAATAATGCGTCGAATAATTTTCAAAGCATCTTGCGGTGGTATCTTGCCAGCAAGTTGGTTGTTGATCGTCGTATCAATTTCTTCCAACTGATCGGTTGTGTGATCAAGGAAGTCCAGTTTCAATTGGGCAAGTAAGTCTTCATCTATGGCCATGAGTGTTTTCCAGTGAAAAGTATTTTAAGAAATGAATTTGATTAGTCGTCAAAAAGATGATCATCCAAAGCTTCCCCAACGGGGGCATCACGCATACGACCTCGTTCCATCGCAGCTTTAACACGATCTTTAAAATCTTCCCCGATAGGTTTGGGAATGTAATCATCACAACCTATCAATACCGCATTTGCTAAATCTTTAATTTTGGACGTCCCAGTTAAAGCAGCAATCACCCCGTCATATCCGTCATCACGTAAAGCTTTGGTTGCCTCAAAGCCTGTCATAACCGGCATTTCCATATCCATCAGGATAAGATCAGGTGTTAGTTTTAATGCTAATTCAATACCAATCTTCCCATTTTCTGCATGGTGAACTTCATGTCCCATTTCGGTTAAGTTTTCCTTCACAACCTCATGAAGTAGTTGGTCGTCGTCAATATGAAGGACAGCAGCCATCTTAGAATTCCTATTTATATTATTCGTTATAGTCTATTGAAACTTATACAACTT
>NZ_SMMC01000072.1 GCF_009711445.1 Curvivirga aplysinae
TGGTTTTATGTGTATGTTGATAGGGGATTAATTATGAAACGTCGGCTTTCAGATATTATTAAGGAGTTACGATTAACCGGACATGCAACAATTTCTGATCTTGCAATTAGATTAGAGGTTTCGGAAGAGACAATCAGACGTGATCTAAAATTACTGTCGAAAGAAGGTTTGATCGAAAAGCACCATGGTAGTGCAACCCTTAGGAATTATAGCAGTGAGCCGGAATTTCACCATCGTATTGAAGAAAACCGAGAGATTAAGATACAGGTCGCTAAATTAGCCGCATCAAGCATCAGTGATGGTGATGTGGTGTTTTTAGATATTGGGACAACGACTGCTTTTGTTGCAGAAGCACTTAAGAACCATAAGGATTTAACGATTGTGACTAATTCTGTGGTTATTGCTAATACGATTTTCGCGGAGAGAGGGTTTAAAACTTATCTAACCGGAGGTGAAATTCGATCTCATGACGGCGGCATGTTTGGTCCTGAAGCTTACGATGCGATCAAGCGTTACTGCATTAACAAAGCAATTTTGTCTACGGCGGGTATTCACCATGCATATGGCTTTTTAACCCATCACCTTTGTGAGGCTGAATTGTATAGTGAAGTAGCAAAAATGGCTGAGGTGACAATTATTTGTGCGGACTCGGAAAAATATAATCGCCGCGCACCGATTAAGTTGTTGGATTTTGAGGATGTGGATATTTTGTATTCAGATCATATGCCTGCCAAAGCGCTTCGTAAGGAATTGGAAAAATATAATGTAGCTATGCGATTATTAGATGGCATGGCAAAAAACGATGTGATTGAGAATACTGCCGCTGATTAACCAGCAGCCTCGATCAGAAAGGTATATATGTCTGCGACGTCTGTATTGATACAACTGTTTGGCACCATTGCTCTATTACTTTGGGGCATGCGGATGGTAAGAACCGGGGTTCAAAGAAGTTTTGGAAGTAAGTTACGTTCTTTTTTAGGGGAATGGCTGTCCAATCGCTTTGCAGCTTTTGGCGCGGGGCTTGGTGTCACGGCTATATTACAAAGTAGTACAGCGACATGTTTGATGGTGGCCGATTTTGCCAGCCGTAATATTGTTGTACTTCCTGTCGCATTGGCAATTATGCTTGGGGCAGATGTAGGGACTGCACTTGTTGCGCAAATTCTAAGTTTGAATTTTTCTTGGCTTTCCCCTGTGTTGATTTTTGTGGGATTTCTGATTTTCACCATCACAACCAGTCAAAAGAAAAGTAATATTGGAAGAATTGCAATCGGGCTTGGGATTATTCTTCTTTCTTTAAAATCTATTGTCGGGGTTTCGGAACCCTTAAGAAATTCTGAAACATTGGTTCTTGTTATTAACGCTTTGGCAGGGGAACCATTAGTTGCTGTTTTGTTGGTTGCCTTGTTAACATGGGCTGCGCATTCCAGTTTGGCGATTGTTTTACTGGTTTGTTCCATGGCGTCCACAGGCGCAATACCTGTTGAACTTGGTATGGTCTTAATTCTGGGGGCAAATTTAGGAGGAGCATTACCGCCAGTTTTTGCAACTCTCTATACATCACCCGCAGGGCGTCGTGTTGCTATTGGTAATGGGGTATTTAAACTGCTGGGCTGTATTTTGATTTTTCCATTCCTTTCAATCGTTGAAAGAGAATTAACGCCATATAGTATTGGTGTGGCTGGCCTGCTCATTAACTTGCATCTCGTATTTAATGTTGGTTTGGCAGTAATTTTTATGCCTTTTACATCTTTGATGGACCGTTTGTTAAAGAAAGTGATCATGGATCAAGATATAGGCGATTCGCCAGAAGTTGTTCGTTATCTGGATATGAGCATTCCAATTGACGCTACATTGGGATTGAGCAATGCGTCTCGTGAAGTGTTGCGTATGGGGGATGAGCTGGATCATATGCTCAAACAATCCTTCAATATGCTTCATGAGGGAGATAGTGAAGAGATTAAGGAAATATCAAAGGGCGATGATGTTGTTGATGAACTATATGAGGCTGTAAAAGTTTATCTTACCGAAATTCGCAAAGAAGAGTTGGATGAACAAGAAAGTCAGCGTTGTGGTGAAGTTATGGCTTTTTGTGCAAATTTGGAACATATAGGCGATATCATTGATAAGAATCTGCTTGCGACTGCAATTAAGCTGATTGAGAAAAATCTATCATTCTCGGAGGCAGGACTTAATGAATTGGAGCAAATTCATCAACGGGTACATGATAATTTGCGCTTGGCTATGGGTGTTTTTATGTCCCAAGATATTGGTATGGCGCGTCGTTTGATTCTGGAGAAAGAAACTTTCCGTCAAATGGAAAACGAAGCTGCTAATAGTCATATGGAACGTTTCCAAGCGGGGCGTCCTGAAACGTTGGAGACATCTAGTTTACATCTTGATGTTATTCGAGATTTGAAACGAATCAATTCCCATCTGACTTCAGTTGCCTATCCAATCTTAGATCAAGCGGGTGAGTTGCGTAAAACACGCTTGCGTAAAAAAATTATGAAGATGGCGTAAGCCCTGATCAACCTTGTTTCTTTGGCCATGTGTCGGTGAGGCGATAGCCTTCCGGCCATGGATCATCTGGGTCTAGCATATGTTGATGTGTCCCTGTAATCCAACCGCGCCCGGAAATTTTGGGAATGATGGCCGTTTTTCCATTTAAATCAGTTGTATCGGCGATTTGTCCGGTAAAAGTTGAATCGATTACAGATTTCATGATCAGGCGTTCACCTTGCTTCATTTTACCTTGTGCATGCAAAACAGCCATGCGAGCGGACACACCTGTCCCTGTTGGTGAGCGGTCTAATTTGCCTGGATCAATGACAACCGTGTTTCGCATTGTCCAATCGTTCGACGCGTTATCTTTGGTTAAAGGGCCCGCTATTTGGCAGAAGGAAATATGTTTCCATTCCGGATTGTCTGGATGTGTGAAGCCGAGTTGTTCATTTGCTGCATGGGTTATCTTTGCGCCAATTGATGCAATATCTTTTGCTTCATCTTCTGTAATAGAAAAACCTAAATCCTTGGCGTCCACCATAACAAAACTGTCACCACCATAGGCCGTATGGACATTTAAGCTGCCTAAACCTTCTATCTCAATTTTTTGATCAAGTTGATCAACAAAGGAGGGCACATTTTGGACAGTAATGATCTTCGCCTTTCCATTTTCGCATTGGGCTTCTACTTCTATCAAGCCACCTGGTGCTTCAAGTGTGATTTTGGTAATAGGTTCAGTCATCGGTAAAATGCCACTGTCCAATAACACCGTGGAAACGCAAATGGAGTTCGACCCGGACATAGGGGGTGTATGTTCTGGCTCCATAATAATAAATCCCATATCTGCTTTCGGATTTTTAGGAGGAACCAATAAATTGATATGGCGGAATACACCCCCACGAGGTTCATTCAATACAAAGTTTCGTAATGTATTATCTTGTTCAATCCATTTGCGCATATCCCATAATGTGTCACCAGGTGGTGGGGCGACGCCTCCGACAATAACATCACCAACTTCCCCTTCTGCATGACAGCTTATGATATGAATTGTTTTACTACTGCGCATTTATGGTGCTCCCTATACCTTTCACTTTCTTCTGATATATCTGTAAATGAGGTGACAGGGAAGTGGCAAATTTGTATATAGCGCATTACACTGAAAAACGGATTTCTTATGAAACTTTATGCCGAACAATGTGAAATAAGTTATTGGGAAAAGTTAAATCCTCTTTTGTCCATTGGGGCGGATTATGATCAGGGGTTGGATGCTAAACTTTCCGAAGATGCGTTGGATAAAATATCCGATAGTCTGAATAAGGACGGTTACTTTTCCTTGCCGCCCATTATCTCTGAAAATCTGATCAATGATCTGCGTGAAGGTATGATGAATTTAAGGGGTGCGAATATTCCACCCGCCTACATCTATGTTTATGATCAGGCATGGTTCCTTTTTGCATCTGTTGGGAAATTGCTGTCTCGTTTCCTCGGTGAAAATCATGCGTTGCTTCCAAACTTTTGGGCCTGGCATTTAGAGACACAGGCCGGGGCGGTAGGCTGGCCACCGCATCAGGATTGCCAAGCAGAAACCTGTTTTCAGATTGAGCATGATAATTATGTGTTCATGAGCCTATCTCTTTGGATACCATTAAATGATACGGATGAAGATAATGGTTGTATGGTGGTGTTGCCTCGATCTGTGGTTGAACAATATGATCAACCAATTACCGATGTGGATCAGGTGAGTTTGGAAGACGGCAAACTACTTCCTGCCAAAGCGGGAAGTGTGATGGGGTGGGGGCAAGATATTTACCATTGGAGCAGCCGTGCGACAGGTCAATCGGATACGCCACGTATTAGTTTGTCTCTAGAATTCCAAAATACAGGCTTTGCACCATTGTCGGAGCCATTGCTGGATGCAAGAACACCGATTTCGTTTGAAGAACGTCTGAAGATGATTGCTATTCAATTTGATAAATACCGGCATATGATTCCTTAACGTGTTGTTTGAAGATTTGAGCAGGATTTTGATCTTCACTACAAGGGCCGATTCATTATAGTCTCCATTAATGAGCTTCTTATGGTGGAAAAAATATGTCTGAAACTTGTATCTGGAATGATGAACGAGCGTCATTTGGGCCTGATGAACTTAATGAGTTAGTAGCTGCCTTTTACCCTGAGATGGGCCTGAAAGATGCTTTATACCCCGTTTTGAAAGATTATCTAGGGGAAGGTAAAACCATCCTTGAGGTGATGGAACTTATCTACGCGTTTTTTCAGCAAGTGCCGGATGATGTTTTTAAAATGTTACCCAACACCCGAAAGGAATACCTGGAACATACGGAAAAAGCTGCGAAAGATGTCAGCTTCAAATTAGGGATTTATTCTAAAGAAAATAAACCGAATCCTGATGGAGTATATTGGCCAAGACAAGAGGCTTTTGAACAGGAACTAATTGAACCGTTTGTCCAGAAATTTCCTATCATGGATATGAATACAGTGTTGGGGGCAGCAGGCAGTTGTTTTGCATCTGAGTTTTCTTTTGCCATGCAACGTAACCGTTTCAACTATCTTATTAAAGAGCCTTTGCACAACGGGACAAAGGGAATTTTTAATTCGTCCAATCATAATAATCCTGATATGCCTGATTCATCTGCTCAATGGGGGACGTTATTTAATGCTCCAGGGTTTACCCATCTGGCAGAACGAGCTTTCGGAGATCGAAGTTTTCCAAAAATCTTAGTAGCTGAGACAAATAAAAGTGGCCTGACTCAATATAATGATCCTTATCGTGAGGGGGTGTATTTTTCTTCGCGTGAGATTTATGAAGATGATTATGAAAATCATCTTCAGGCTGTGCGTGAAGTGTTTGAAGAATGTGAAGTATTCATTTTTACACCAGGTTTGAGTGAGTGTTGGGAATATATGCCTCATGGGTCTGTTTTATCTCGTAACCCGCGTAATGGAACTTTACGCGCTTTGTGCCGCCCGCGTGTATTATCATACAATGATAATGTTCATTATATGCAGCGCTTTATTGATGTTATTAGACATCATAACCCCAAAATTAAGTTTGTGATTTCGGTTTCGCCAATTCCTTTCTTGGCAACAACACGCGGGCATGAGGTGCATGTGATGGAGGCTAATGCTTTGTCAAAGGCATCTTTGCGTTTGGCTGCTGATCATGTCTGCCGAAATAATCAAGACGTATTCTATTTTCCAAGCTATGAATTGGTAACAACGGTGCTACCCAAGCCATGGGCAGAAGATATGCGCCATGTCACAAAAGAAACAGTCAATAAAGTTGTGGGAATGTTTGAGAAAATGTTCGTGAAACAATAAATAAAAGAGGGAAGCAAATGCTTCCCTTTTTCAAAATCATTCACGGCAAATCTTAATCAGCAAAAGCCTTCTCAATCACAAATTGAGAAGGAGCCGCGTTAGAACCTTCATGGAAACCGTGATCCAAAGACATTTGTTTGCAAGATTTTAGCATATCTGTGGAACCGCAAATCATAATACGGTCAATTTCCGGATCAAACTTTGGAACGCCCAAGTCTTCAAATAACTTACCGGATTCAACTAATTCTGTAATACGGCCTTTCACCGGATAATCTTCACGGGTTGCAGATGTGTAATGCACAAGTTTTTCTTGCGCCATCTCACCAATCAACGGATCATCCATCACATCTTTAACCAGTTGTTTGCCATATTCCAGTTCGGCAACTTCACGACACGTATGAGTTAGGATCACTTGATCGAATTTTTCATATACTTCCGGATCACGGATCAAACTTGCAAATGGCGCAATACCTGTACCGGTGGAAAGCATATATAAACGTTTGCCGGGAAGAAGGGCATCAACAACCAAAGTACCTGTTGGTTTTTTACCAAGAAGGATTTTATCACCCGGTTTAATATGTTGTAGGCGGGACGTTAATGGGCCGTCTTCCACTTTGATGGAATAGAAATCTAATTTCTCATCCCAGCTTGGGCTTGCTACAGAATAAGCACGCAATAATGGTTTTCCATCCACCATCAAGCCGATCATGATAAATTCACCGGAACGGAAGCGGAAAGAGCCCGGGCGGGTGATGGAGAATGAGAATAAACGATCTGTCCAATGTTTAACGTCTAGTACAGTTTCAGCTGTGACAGACTTTGGCAGCGTTGTGTTTTCATCAATTGCGTCAAAAGGCATGGCTACGTCCTATGTCCTATCTAATCCAAACAAAAAATAACCATATGTCCGACTTTGAACCAAGCCGATACAAATGATTTTTATCCCTAATCCCGAAAACATTTATGCAGTCTATATACGTTTCTTTATGAGAAATCGCATTGATTTAAATCTAATATTTGAAGAGGGGAAACTCTTCAAAGCCGCATTATTTTTCGCATTCTTCTACTCTCTTTTCTGGAAAATTC
>NZ_SMMC01000083.1 GCF_009711445.1 Curvivirga aplysinae
TGTATGATTGTCTACAAAAACCTTTTGTCATAACACTGTAACACAAAGTTAAGGCCTATTCTGAGCCTTAAAGAAAGATTTTCTATCCGCCTTAACAAAAAGGCATGCCTTATTCAGGTTTCAAATATTCTAACACTGGGGGTTATAACAGTGCTATTGAAAGAGTTTGCAGAAATGCGAACGCTCCTATTGCTGGGCGTTTGTTATGCGACAGTCGCATATTTGGTAATCAATCCGTCAACTTATCCTTTATGGATTTGCATGTTGATCTTGATTCCCTTCATTACTTTGCATTCATCCTTACAACATGAATTTCTACATGGTCATCCTTTTAAATCACAGTTATTGAATGACTTATTGGTTGTTATTTCACTTGGTGTTTTCATTCCTTATTTCCGTTTTAAGGAAACCCATTTGAAACATCATGATAACAGTATTGTTTCCGACCCAATTGAAGATCCTGAAAGTTGGTATCTGTTAGAAGAAGATTGGAATAAAATCAGTAAGTTCCAACAAGATCTTCTTACCTTAAACAATACCTTATTTGGACGTATCTTATTTGGACCGGCCTTAAGTTTAACCAAGTTTACCCTATGTGAACTTATTCATGGTGATCATCGTATTCGTCTCACATGGCTTATCCATACCCTTCTTATGATCGGCTATTTATTGGTATTATCTGTATACGCATCCATGCCGATTTGGGCCTATCTGATTTGTTGTTATTTTGGCTTATCTTTACTTGGAATTCGTACTTTCCTTGAACATCAGGCGCATGAAAATATCACAGCACGCACAGTAATCATTGAACGCAAAGGTTTCTTTAGTTTCTTATTCTTAAACAATAACTTCCACTCTGTTCATCACGGATATCCTAATGTTGCCTGGTACCGAATCCCTGCTCTCTTTGAAAGAAACCGTGATCGTTTCCTTGGCAAAAACAATAGCTATTATTTCAAAAGCTATAGTGAGATTTTCGTAAAATACTTCTTTAAAGCGAAAGAGCCTGTTATTTATCCTATTAAGCGAAAATTATAAGAGAAAGTATCTACATGACATCTCTTGCAATTCTGCCAATGTATGACTGGCCCGAAATCCGGTCATATACAGACAGATATTATATGAACTTAAAAGAGGCCATATCTAACGCAGGTTTTGCGGCACCTGATACTCTTTTGCATGATCAGGATGATTTAAAAACTATTTGGCGATCGCCTGATCTTATAATCGCACAAACTTGCGGCCTTCCTTTTATGCGTTTTTTACAAGGTGATGTCGCACATCTTGGATCGCCAATTTATAATAACAACTGTACCGCTGGCTTCTACAACAGTGTTATTATTGCCCGTGATACCTATGAGCTAGGTGAATTACACCAAATGAAATTTGGATGTAACGGATTTGATTCTCAATCCGGTTATGCCTGTATGCAAAATCATTTTATCGAAAAGGGATATAGTTATCTCCCCTCAGAAGACATCATAGTCACAGGAAGTCACCGTAATTCGATTAACGCGGTTTATGCTGGCGAAATTGATTACGCCGTGATCGATAATGTGTCTTGGAAATTAGCTCTCAATCACGAAACAGCTACCAGCAAAGTCAAAGTTATTGGACATACTCAAGAACGTGCCTCTTTACCTTATATTTCTTCCTTAAAAAATAAGGAGCGATTAGATGCATTGGTTGGCGCTATTCAGCTCAGCATCCAGACTTTGGATCAAGACATCAAGGACAATCTATTTATCGAAGGCTTTCTTGCAAATACTGAAGATCATTATCAGATCATCAAAAACAATTATCAGGATATAATAGAAGCCTTGAATATAAACAAATCGGATGGAGAAAAATAAATGGCCGAAAAATCCAGACGAACAGGGCGAAAAAGACAAATAGGATCAAACCGCGTTTCTAAAAAAACCAATCAACTTCCATGGAAGCAAATTAGAAATCCATACCCACCGATGCAGGTGATTTCCGAAGATCATATAGCGTCGATCCATAACGCGGCTCTGGAAATTCTGGAAAATGTCGGCATTGATATTCTACATGACGGAGCCAAGGCTATCCTAAAAAAGGCTGGCGCGCATGTCACTGACGGAAATGATAGAGTAAAAATTGATCGCGAAATAATAGAAAAAGCGATAAAAACCACACCAGCAGAATATACTCTACACGCAAGAAATCCTGTACATAATTTAGAGGTTACAAATGGGTCTATTGCCATTGGCTCTGTCGCCTCCGCCCCAAATGCCAATGATCTTGAAAAAGGGCGCCGCCCGGGTAATTACGAAGATTATCAAAATTTTTTAAAACTATGCCAATCTCTTAATATTATTCAATTCATTGCCGGATATCCTGTTGAACCCGTGGATTTACCCTCCCGCACACGCCATCTAAACTGCATCGCCGATATGGCAATATTCACCGATAAATTTTATCACGCCTATTCCTTGGGGCAGGAACGTATCACCGATGCCTTGGAGATCAGCCGTCTCGCACATGGTTGCGAAACTTGGGATGAGTTTGATCAAAAAATCCGCTTATTCACCATCATAAACACCTCTTCGCCCCTTCGTATCGATGGTGTCATGATTGATGGTGCATTTGAAATGGCAAGGCATAATCAATTATGCATTATCACACCCTTCACTCTATCTGGCGCTATGGCACCGGTAACAATCGCAGGTGCGCTTGCCCAACAACACGCCGAAGCTTTGGCTGGTATTAGCCTTTTACAGTTATTTAATCCCGGCACGCCTGTTGCCTATGGTGGTTTCACCTCAAATGTAGATATGAAATCTGGGGCACCAGCCTTTGGCACACCGGAAAATACCCAAGCTGCCATGATCGGTGGGCAGTTAGCTCGTTATATCAACATCCCTTACAGATCCTCAAATGCAAATGCGTCCAATGCTGTTGATGCACAATCAACTTACGAAAGCCAGATGTCGATCTGGGGCGCCATGATGGGGCATGCAAATTTTATTATGCATGGATGTGGCTGGATTGAGGGAGGCTTATCAGCCTCATTTGAAAAAGTGATTTTGGACGCTGAGATGATGCAAATGATGTCAAAGTTCATGCAACCACCTGAAATCACATCGGACAGTCTTGCCATTGAAGCCATAAAAGATGTTGGACCAGGTGGTCATTTTTTCGGCACACAACATACAATTGATCGATATGAAACGGCCTTTTATTCACCTATGCTTTCCGATTGGAATAATTTCGAAACATGGACTGAAAATGGCGGCAAGACCGCCACGGAACGCGCCCATCTTATCTATAAACAACTTCTTACTGAATATACTGCGCCAGCTCTTGAACAAAGCCAGCATGACGCAATCAATGAATTTGTCGCCCGTCGAATTTCCGAAGGCGGCGTAACAGGCGATTTTTAAAAGGGAAAATTAAGAATGAAATCTCATACCAAAGTAGCCGTGATCGGTGGCGGCGTTGTCGGTTGCTCCGTCCTTTACCATCTCACCAAATTAGGTTGGACAGATATCATGTTGATTGAAAGGTCTGAATTAACTTCAGGCTCCACATGGCATGCGGCAGGTGGTTTCCATACGTTAAATGCCGATACAAATATGGCTGCGTTGCAGGGTTATACCATTCGCCTTTATAAAGAACTGGAAGAAATTACCGGATTAAGTTGCGGCCTTCACCATGTGGGTGGGGTCACTTTGGCAACCACTCCAGAACGGATGGACTATCTAAAAGCAGAACGCGCCAAACATCGTTATATGGGTTTGGATACAGAAATCGTTGGCCCCGAAGAGATCAAAAAGCTTTCCCCTATTACAAATGAAGAAGGTGTAATCGGGGCATTATATGATCCACTTGATGGTCATTTAGATCCATCTGGTACAACGCATGCTTATGCAAAAGCAGCTCGCATGGCGGGTGCAGAAATTGTGCTGCGTAATCCAGTTAAGGAACTTAATCAACGTCCAGATAACTCTTGGGAAGTGGTAACCGAACAAGGCACTGTTATAGCTGAGCATATCGTCAATGCAGGTGGATTATGGGCCCGTGAAGTCGGCTATATGGCGGGTGTTTACTTACCCCTACATCCAATGGAGCATCAATATCTAATCACCGAAGAAACACCAGAAGTTGCCGATCTGGGCTATGAGTTACCCCATGTTATGGATCCAGAAGGCGAAAGCTATCTGCGTCAGGAAGGCAAAGGCATTTGTATCGGTTTTTATGAGCAAGATTGTGATCCATGGGCCGAACGTGGCACCCCATGGGATTTTGGACATGAGTTATTAAATGATAACTTGGACCGTATCGGCGATGCGTTAGAATTCGCCTTTAAGCGTTTCCCTGTTTTAGAACGCGCAGGAATTAAAAAGGTGATCAATGGCCCCTTCACTTTTGCACCCGATGGCAATCCACTCGTCGGTCCTGTCCCGGGACTTAAAAACTATTGGTCTGCATGTGGCGTTATGGCTGGTTTCTCTCAAGGTGGTGGTGTTGGTCTGACATTGGCAGAATGGATGGTTTCAGGCGAACCACAACGTGATGTTTTCGCGATGGATGTGGCCCGTTTCGGAGATTGGATCACCCCGGGTTACACACGTGCCAAAGTAAAAGAAAATTACCAACGTCGTTTCTCTGTTTCCTATCCAAATGAAGAACTTCCAGCAGCACGTCCCCAACAAACAACGCCTGCCTATGGTATCTGGAAAGAACAACGCGCTGTATTTGGAGCCCAATATGGCATGGAAGTTGTTAATTATTTTGCACCAGATAATGAACCACTAGAAGAAACACCAACTTTCCGCCGAAGCAATGCCTTTGCAGCGGCAGCAGCGGAATGTAAGGCAGTTCGAGAAGCTGTAGGCATTAACGAAATTCATAACTTCGGCAAATATACAGTTAAAGGCAAAGGTGCCCGCAACTGGCTTGATTGGATTATGGCGGGGCGCATTCCTAAACCCGGTCGCCTATCCCTCACCCCAATGCTCAGCCCTGCAGGTAAGATCATCGGCGATTTAACTGTTTCCTGCCTGACTGAAGAAGAATATATGGTAACGGGCTCTTTCGGGATGCAAGCCTATACTATGCGTTGGTTTGAACAACATCTACCAGAAGATGGATCAGTTACTGTAGAGAATATCTCAACGCGCCGTATCGGTTTTCAAATTGCAGGTCCAAAATCAAGAGAGCTTCTTTCCCGTGTCGCTTTTGAAGATGTATCTGCCGACGCGTTTAAGTTTCTTGATGTGAAACAAATGGATGTTGGCACCTGTCACGCCATTATCCAACGCGTCACATATACAGGGGATTTAGGATATGAAATCTATGTACCCGCCGAAGAACAAATCACGCTATATCATATCTTGGCAAAAGCAGGACAAGATTTAGGCCTGAAACCGTTTGGTATGCGTGCAATGATGAGTCTGCGTTTGGAAAAAAGTTTTGGCTCTTGGGGGCGCGAATTCCGCCCAGATTACATGCCAGCAGAAACAGGCATGGATCGCTTTACACTTTATAAAAAAGAAGCAGATTTTATTGGTAAAGCAGCTGCTTTAAAGGAAAAGCAAGACGGACCAAAGCGAAAACTATGCTCATTCATTGTTGATAGCGATGATGCAGATGTGTGGGCGGATGAACCTATTTGGCATAGCGGCGAAGTTGTTGGTTTCGTCACATCTGGCGGCTACGCCCATTATAGTCAAAAATCAGTTGCTTATGGGTTTGTACCCACAGAAATTGCCAATGATGGGTTAGAAGTTGAAATTGAAATTTTGGGGCAGAAACGCAAAGCAACATTATTTACGCAAACCTTGTTTGATCCCAATAATGAACGCCTTACAAACTAAGATTCGGGTTAAAAAAATAAAAAGGCTGGAATGAAATATTCCAGCCTTTTCTTTTTGAAGTAAGGATCAACTTATCCTTCGCGAATTTGTTGAAGGAAGTTTCTCATTTGTGAATCCAAATGATCAGATTGCTCTTTCAATTCTGTGGAGGCTTGGTTTACCTGATTAGCAGCTGCACCTGTGTTTTCAGCAGTATTACGCATACCTTCCACATTTGCAGATACTTCTGCTGTGCCTGATGCGGCCTGCTGTACACTATGTGAAATCTCACGCGTTGCCGCTTCTTGCTCCTCAACGGCAGCAGCAATTGTTGTTGCCACATCATGGATATTGTTAATGGTTTCGCCAATACCACCGATTGCTTTCACAGTGTTTTTGGTTTCCCCTTGAATAGCCGTAATTTGCTGAACGATTTCCTCTGTGGCATTTGCAGTTTGTTTTGCAAGAGATTTCACCTCATTCGCCACAACTGCAAAGCCTTTACCAGCATCGCCAGCACGAGCAGCCTCAATTGTTGCATTCAAGGCCAGAAGATTTGTTTGATCTGCAATATCATTAATCAAACCAACGACTTCACCAATACGATCTGCAGCTTCGGCCAGTACTTTCACCATATCATTAGTTTTATCAACTTCTTCAACGGCACTACTTGCGACCGTCGCAGAACGTGCGACTTGTTGAGAAATTTCATTAATAGATGCAGATAGTTCTTCCGTAGAAGCCGCTACGGTTTGTACGTTTACAGATGCTTCTTCCGCCGCACTTGCAACAGCAACTGTCTGATCCTGTGATGTTTTAACCGCAGAGTCCATATCATTCGCAGCACCAGAAAGATGATTAGATGACGTGGTTACAGCTTGAACAATTTGTCCAACAGAAGATTCAAAATCATCCGCCATACTTAACTGCGCTTGGCGACGTTCAGCCTCAGTACGTTTTTCCGCTTCAACCCGCTCTGCCTCAAGATCACGCATACGCTTGGCATTTTCTTTAAATTGCTCAAGTGCATTACTCACTTGGCCAATTTCATCCTGACGATCAGCCCCGGTGATTTCAACGTCATAATTCCCTTCTTCAAGAGCAGTAATGACATTCACTGTTGACGTCATAGGGCGCTTAATTACCACGTTACCAATAATCATTAAAATAATTGAAACGACTATTACAAGAACAATTCCTCCAATAATCATAACGTTCCGTTGTTGATCCGCTGCTTCTGTTACTTTGGATGCAGGGACATTGACGACCACAGACCATGGCGCATCAGTACGGGAGATATTTACAGGAATAAATAAGTGATAGAAGTCACCATCTGCAACGACTAGCTTCTCACCTTTTTGAATAGATGGCAGGGCATCCTTATAGATGTCATCGACCTCTTCTACGGATTTACCAAATAATTCAGGATCATGATTAGCGACCCATAACCCTTTATTGGAAATCAAATCAACACTACCACCTTCAAATGGCTCAAGTTTACCTATACGCTCTGACATAGCGTTAACAGTCATATCGACACCGGCAACACCTATTGATTTTCCATTCTCATCCAAAATTGGAACTGTAAAAGATGGCAATAATACATCCACGCCTTCGATATCATAAAGAACCGGATCAACTACGATAGGTTTCTGTGTGTTATAAGGTTGATTAAAATATGTATTACCCGGATCGCTCGTGTCCAAAATTCCGTCAAGACCTGTCAAAAGATAAGGAACGATTCCGTTACCAAAATTGTAATAATATCCCGCATAACGGCCTTGGGCGTCATTTTGACCGCCTACCCCAACATATTCTGCATCTTTGCCATCCAATGAATCATTCAAAAAGCCAGCCCAAGCCCCAGCAAGATAGGGAAATTCTATCATAGTTTGATTTAAAACATTGTTATATGCTTCGCGACCTTCTGGTTTAGATGACCTAATACCTCGAAAAGTACTAGCAACGGAACTGGCTGCTAACATCGCACGATCAAGATCGCGTGCGATCTGCTCCGCATGATATTGACCTACAGCTTCTGCCTCAGACAAAGTAAGTTCCGAAATCGTTGTGGTACTGGATTGTGTTTGAAGACCTATTCCGATGATCAAACATGTTGAAACAAGTAAAGCACTAAAAAGAGTTAATTTAGCACTAAGAGAGAGTCGATTAAGCATTCTTCATCCCCTAATTTTTTCTTAAAGTCTTCGAGAAAAGACTGGCCTAAAAACGGATTA
>NZ_SMMC01000122.1 GCF_009711445.1 Curvivirga aplysinae
AAATAAATACTTATAGGATTTAAGAATAGTAAATGTCTGTAAATAATGGACTTTCTGATGAAACTTATAACACTTTACGTGCTGAGTTCATTGACTGGATAGACACTGAACTTACCGCTATGGAACAATGTATCGATGAAGGGGCATCCGATGCATTCGCCAGCTCTGAACAGGATAGCGCAACTATCCGGCTAATGCGTATGGCTCATAATATTAAAGGTTCTGGTAGTGCCTTTGGTTTCAGTACTGTTGCAACGATCTCCCATCGGATGGAAGATTTTATGTCTGCAACTTCCATTGATCTATCCGATCTTCAATATCGCGACACACTTCTAAAATTCATCGATGAAATGCGCCGCATATCAGAGCTTGCAATTGAGCCAAACGAAGCCGAGGCATTAACTATTGTTAGGGCTCTTCCCAACAGCACCGAGTATAAATTAAACCAGAATCCAGAGGATATTGATGCTGATTTGGTTCAAGGCAAAGAGGTTTTAATCGTTTCTCCATCTAAAACAATTTCTGCAATAACACGTAAGGTTTGTGAAACCCTAAAGCATCGTGTAACCGCCTCGCGCAATGGTACGGAAGCACTTGCATTAGCAATGAATATGAAACCTGATATCATTATCGTATCGGCCGTACTCACTGGTATTTCTGGGCCTGATTTGACGAGAGCTCTCAGCAACATGCATGCTATCAAAGATATTAAAATCATTCTAATTTCAAATCTGGAAGCAAATCATCCGGATTTAGCTGATATTCCTGAAAAAGTTGATATTATAAATCAATCTGGGGACTTTCCTATGGCACTCTTTCGTTTAATTCAGCAATTCTAATTTATATAGAAAAAGAATCGCTATCTATGAGTGCTTGGCAAAAACATTAAAACACCCTAAAATAGATTTGGCATTTGATCAGAAGATCAAATTTGGGAGTGAGCAGATGGGACATGTAAAGAAAGTCACAGCGCCCAATACCGTGTTGTTAGCGGTCCCTGATCTATTGGATCATATCAGAGATATGAAAAATTCCGATGGTTCTAATGTGAATGTCCTATTAAGTGATTTGGACATCTCACTTGTTGATCTTTTTCGTGAAAATCATCATCAAATTTCATCTATCATTATCCCTCAAAATATTGATATAGATGTTTTAGACGCTCTTTCGCAAGAAATCACAAAGGTCGAAAAAGACCAACTTTTACCGCTCATGCTTATCGGCCATGTTGACCCACAAACATTATCTGTCTTAAGAAATGGTATTCTTTTCCAATCTTTGACATTGCAAGAGGCTAAAGCACAAATCCGTGCATTGCTTGCTTCGACATTATCGGAATTTCAACGCATAAGTAGCTTGCTGGAAGATTTAGAAAACAATCAACGTGTTACTCAACTCATGTCCAAAGCTGTTTTCGAATTAAAAACCTTAGATGAAGCCAATAGTTTAACAAGTTTTCTATCTGCTGCTTGTCCTAAACCACGTTTGATAGCCTTAGGACTCTCAGAATTACTTATCAACGCAATTGAACATGGTAATCTTGGCATTAAATTTGACCTAAAGACAGAACTTCTTGAAACTGGTATGTGGCGTCAAGAAGTTGAAAAACGCGCTCTTAAAAAAGAATTCAAAGATCGCAGAGTTATCGTGACCTATGAACGTAATGACAAAGAAGTCATGATAACAATTACCGATGAAGGAAACGGATTTGATTGGCATCCATATATTAGTTTCTCGCGTGAACGTTTAACGATGAAACATGGACGCGGCATAGCATTAGCTAAAGAAACCGTTTTCAACGATATGCGATATAATGAAAAAGGGAATTCAGTGACAGTTACTATGAAAATTGACTAGTTTTTAATTTGAAACTGTTATGAGGGTAAGGTCATCAGGTAAACGTTCTAAATGTCGACCGGGAAACACTTTCATCAAATGGTCAATTTTTTCAGACCCACTTTGTATTGATTGAATTTCAGAGATCAAACGGCAAAGGTCTTCTTCACCCAGAACATCTTCATTCGCGCTACTGGTCTCAATAAATGCATCGCTATAAATAATAAGTTCCGCCCCTTTTTCAAATGAAAACTCAGACGTTGGATAATCCGTAGACGCCATGATACCGATGGGTAAGCCCGCTGTTTCTAATAGCTCCGCATCATGATTCTTGGAGGCTTTATAAACCACAGGTGGCGCACCTGCAGAAGCATATTTCAATGTCTTGTTATCAGGATCAATCACAGCATAAAACAACGTGGCAAACTGACCAACATTCAAGACTTTGCACAATCGTTTATTTAACTTTTGCAACCATTCAGAAGGATTTTTCCAATCCCAATTCCCATCAGAAAGAAAACTATGTAATCTGAAAGTGTTCAATGCTGACGCAACACCATGTCCGGTAAAATCGACTGAATAAATCGCTAAACTTCCATCTTCTAGTATTTCTGCGCCCCAGAAATCACCACTTAGTTCAGATGAAGGTGAAAAAAGGGCGCCTAAGGTTAACCCCGTCTCCTCTTTCATTCTTTTAATCTTCGACATATCTGGCATAAGTGCGGCTTGAATTTGTAAAGCTGCTTCCAGTTCTTTGGATGTACGCTCTTGATATTCACGCATACGTCCTTGCAAAAGGCTATTTTGTAAATGCACTTTGACACGAGCAACAAGCTCAGCCCCATTTACCGGTTTTAAAAGCAGGTCGTTTGCACCTTCCTTAAATATACGTAGGCGCTCACCCGTTTCTTCCATTCCCGTTTGAATAATTATCGGAATATTATCGTATTTAGAATTTCGTCTCAGGGTTTGGCATACCTCAAAACCATCCATTTCAGGCATCAAAATATCCAAAATAACTAAAGCAGGTTGGACTTCTTCTATCTTTTTCAAAGCGTCACGACCATCAACCGCAATATGAATATTTTCGAAACCTTCTTTTTCAAGGAAATTTAAGAGCAACTGGCGTAGTAAATGAACATCATCGACGATCAAAATCGGTAACTTTACCAATTCCTCAAATGGAACTGGATCAAAAGTTGATAATTCATTTTTCACTGTAGTCATTACCATGATTAAGCTCGCTCAATATTGGAGCAAGCTTAATACAGCAATAAGAATTGAGCTAGGAAATTATGAATGAATATTAATAACTTGCGACAATTTTGCCAGTTCAAGCATTTTCTTTACCTGACCTTGAGGTTTCTGCAAGTCAAATGACCATCCTTCAGAACCTGATTTATCTTGTCCAACAAGCAACATCCCCATACCAGCAGAATCAATAAAATCCAATTTACCTAGATCTAGCGTCACTTGTTTCGTACCGCCGACCAATGCTTCATCCAGCATACGACGAAATAAATCATGATCGTTAAAGGTCAACTCACCAGATAAAACACAAACTGCATTAGAACCATCGCTGTTTATTTCATACTTCATAAATCACACCTCAAGTTAAAATAGATCAATATCATCAGATGATTCCAGATGTTCTGCTTTAGATATCTCATCATCAATTGTTTCCCCTCTTAAAGCCGCCCGAATAAAGCGTTCTTTAACTTCTGCAAGATTAAAACCCGCAATTAACTGTGACAACAATTCTTCCTTTGTAATACGCTCTTTTATACCAGAAGTTACATTCGCTGTCTCACTATCTATTTTTTGAAGCATTTCTCCGATGACTTCAAGAGAATCTTTAATATGCTGTAATCGCTGAGAGGTCCTATCCTGGAACTGAATTGTTGTTGTTAGTTTTGTAATATCCTCGGCCACGCCACGTGAATCTTTCAAACTAATCGTAACAGCTTCTAAAAAACGCGCATGCCGATCCTCTAATCCAGTTTTCAGCTGCCCTAAATGATCAACTGCCTTCAATGTTTCTGTCAATCCTAGCGAAGACATGACTGCTATATTATCTTGAACGTCTTTATCATCTTGTTTCGTTAGTTCTGTAATTTTTAAAACCAACTCATTGATCGCATGTTCCATTTGGATAATTGTATCTTCTAATGGCACTAATTCACCGTTAATCGGCACCTTATCCGCATCTTGAAGAACGTCATACATATCACTAGATAACTTCGTTGCACTATTGGCCAAAGATTGAAACTGACTGGACAATGCACCGACACCAGCTTCCATAAGATTGGTGGCAATATCTACTTCACCAATTAATGCACGAAAAGCTGCACGCTGTGCATCAGACAGACTTGACCAAAGTTGTAATAATTCTTTTAGATATTGTTCTTCATTTTCCATCTTCATCTGGATCATAACCACTTATACACGTATGTCCCCGCCACCACGTTCTGAACAAAGTTTCAAAACAACTTCGGTAACCCGTTTCAAGGTAATCTGGCGTTCCACAGCACCTAATTCAAAAGCTGCCTTTGGCATACCATATACCACACAACTCGCCTCATCCTGTCCAATAGTTGCCGCACCAGCTTCCCTTTGGGCCAACATACCTTTGGCACCGTCACGACCCATCCCCGTCAAAATGACACTAATACAATTATCACCACATGTTTCCGCAGCAGAATCAAACAAAACATCTACGGACGGTTTATGGCCACTGACTTCAGACCCGTCATTCAGTTTACAAATATAATTTCCACCAGATTTGCCGATTGTGAGATGTCGATCCCCTGGCGCGATATAAACATGCCCAGGAAGAACACGTTCACCAGCTTCAGCTTCCTTCACCTTAACAACTGACATCCCATCTAAACGCTCCGCAAATGTCTTTGTAAATTGAGCCGGCATATGTTGGGTAACTAAAACCGCTGGTGCATTGGCTGGTAAGGCCGTAATCACATCCTTTAACGCTTCAACGCCACCTGTTGAAGCCCCAATCGTAATAATTTTCTCAGTGGAACTAAATTTAATCTTTTGAATACGTTGAGCTTCTGCAGCATCTTTAATCGGTCTAGGTAAAGGTTTTACATTTGCACCAGCCGCATTTCTCACTTTAACAATCAACTCTTCTGCACGTTCCAATAGTCCATGTTCCAAATCAATTGTAGGTTTACCAAAATAATCTACAGCCCCTATTTCCAACGCCTTTAATGTTGCTTCTGCACCATTCTGTGTTAGGGACGACACCATAACAACAGGCATAGGACGCAACGTCATAATCTTTTCCAGAAAGGTCAGTCCATCCATCTTTGGCATTTCTATATCCAGTGTTACGACATCTGGATTGAGCTCTTTGATCATTTGACGTGCATTTAAAGGATCACTTGCTGTTCCAACAACTTCTATATCCCCAGCTTGTTGTAATAAAGAACTCAACAATTGCCGAATTAACGCAGAATCATCAACGATCAAAGCACGAATTTTACTCATTCCCAGCCAATACCTTTTCTCGGATCAAAACAGTTCAACACTGCCTTCCACTTCACTTGTATCCAATTTTTTCTTAAGCATTTGTTCTTCTTTTGCAACAGATGCAACTTCTGCTTTTTCTAATAGCTTCATCTTCACTTTTCCAGAATCAGGAAAATAAGCTATACGCCGTCCCCTATCCCCACCGACATGCTGTGCAGCAACTGCCATATGCTCATTCTTCAAAAAACGTTCTATGAATGAGATATTTTTATCCCCGACAGCATTACTGGAACTGATGACATGTGCACCGCCAAATACTTTAAACTCAAGACGATTACGCGCAGCTCCCATTTTAAGAAGATCATTCATTAAAACTTCCATCGCGTGGTTGCCAAAACGCATGCTGGCATTTGCCCCTCCCCATTTTCCGCTATCACTTTCAGGCAGCATAAAATGGTTCATCCCCCCCACACCATTCGTCGTATCACGGATACAAACCGCAATACATGACCCTAATGTAGTTGTAATCATTTCGCCTGGATTTTTAGTAACATAATGCGTTCCTGGTTGAACCTTAATGCTCATACGCTTGAACTTGGGGTCATAAAACTTATGGGGCCGCAATGTCCCACCAGACCATTCTACAGACGATTCACCAATCATATCAGAAGACATTTTTAAAACTCCTTCCTATATGTAGTTCGTCCATGCAATTTGAAAGGTCCCCCCTGATTCAACAGTGATTCCGAATGGCCAATATACAACCAACCACCTGGTCGCAACATAGATGCAAAACCATCAACTAGCCTTTGTTTCGTAGGACCATCAAAATAAATCATCACATTACGACAAAAAATCACATCAAATGGTCCTTTCATGGGCCATCTATGTAACAAATTTAATTGCTTAAACGCGATAAACTGACGTAATTTAGGGGAAATTTGCACACGCCCATCGTCCGCCATTTTGGTATATCTTTTTGCATATTCTTTCGATATCGTATCCAGACAGTTTGGTTTATAGAGACCTGTCCGCCCTGTATCCAACATATTTGTATCCAAATCGGTCGCGAGAATCTTTGCATCCAGCGTCTCAATATTTGGTAAAGAAGCTGCCATAGACATGGCAATAGAATATGGCTCTTCACCAGAAGAACAGCCCGCAGACCAAACGCGAAGACGATCTTGTTGACCTGAATTTAGAGCCTGAAGACTTTCTTTCATTGCTACTTTGCGGAAATGTTCAAAATGGTGGTCTTCGCGAAAGAACTTGGTCAGGTTAGTTGTAATCGCATTAATAAGATTGCCCATTTCATCTTCACCAGCGGGTGTTTCGATCAAATCAATGTAATCACTAAATGCAGATAACTGTAATTTACGAAGGCGACGGGCCAAACGACCATAAACCATATTCTTCTTTTGATCTTTAAGAACAATACCGGTTTTTTCATAAACAAGTGATTGCAATTTGGCAAAATCCTCTTGCCCAAATTGAAATTCTTGTTCTCTTTCCATCGCCACGGACATTCACATTCCAGTCATAAAGACATTATACAGAGCAAAAAGTTTCTGTTAGAGGGAGAATCCCCCCTCTAACATGTAGCATTCTAGAATTCTTCCCAGTCATCATCATCACCTGCTGAAGCTTGAGAAGGTGCTGGCTTAGGAGTAGATGATACCACTCTCACCTCTGGCGCTTTATTTGAAGGTGCAGGCTTTGCTTTCTTTGCCTTTTTTGGACGGCTACTTTCATCAAGTTTGAAGAAATTAATCATTTCAACCAAAGATTCTGCCTGTTCCTCAAGAGAACGCGCAGACGCAGAGCTTTCTTCAACCAAGGCTGCATTTTGCTGTGTCATTTCATCCATACTAGCAATTGCGGAATTGATCTCTTCCACACCAGAAGACTGTTCACGACTTGCCGCGGCAATTTCAGAGATGATATCTGCCACACGTTTAATGGAATCCATAATTTCAGAAAGTGAAGATCCTGTTTCATTGACGAGCTCGACACCTTCTTTCACTTGTGTGCCACTATCAGAAATCAATGCCTTAATATCCTTCGCAGCTTCGGAAGAACGTTGCGCAAGTGTACGTACTTCTGAAGCAACTACAGCAAAGCCTTTGCCCGCTTCACCAGCACGAGCAGCCTCAACAGCCGCGTTCAATGCTAGTAAGTTGGTTTGGAAAGCAATTTCATCAATCACACCAATGATATCTGTCACTTTCTGAGAAGCTTCTTCAATTTTCGACATGGCGTCAACAGCGCGATTCACAACATTGCCACCGGTTTCTGCTGTTTGACGTGCATTGATAGAAAGTTGGTTCGCCTGTTGGGCATTATCAGCGTTTTGCTTCACCGTTGTCGCCATTTCTTCCATAGATGCAGCGGTTTCTTCTAGGTTAGAAGCTTGCTGCTCTGTACGACTGGAAAGATCAACACTACCTGCGGCCACCTCACTTGACGCACTTCCAATTTCATCAGATGTCGTCAAAATATCAGTTACAATACCGCTTAAACGATCGCTGGTTTGGTTCATATCCTGCTTAACAGTTTCAAACATACCTTGATAGTCAGCTGTAATACGCTCTGTTAAATCACCACGCGCCAATGCTGCAACAGATGTAGCAATATTACTCAGAACATCTTCCACTGTATCGCTTAATGAATTGATAGATTGGCTTAGGTCCAACATGAAACCTTCCTTACCATCAATCGTTAATGACTTTGTAAAATTACCAGCAGCTACAGAAGAAACAACTTCATCAACTTCGCGTTGGATTGCCAGTTCTGCAGTGACATCAAGCCATTCCACAACTGTCCCAACCCGTTCACCATCATCAAAAATTGGACTCGCAATAAGATTAAACGAACGTCCACCAACCTCAATACTGGTTTTATACGCAGATGTTAATCTGGATAGTAATCCACGTTGATGGGATGGGTCTTTATGAAAACTATCAATATTTGTTCCAATAAGTTTATCGCTATCAAAATTTGATAATTCTTTACGAATATCTTGTTCCGCATTTTTGAGCATCGCAACCATTGCATCATTCATATAAATGATATCTAGGTCTACATTCGCGACCATGACATTCGCCTGACAGTTATCCAAGGCAGTACTGGTCAAAATTGCAGCAGAAGCATTATCAGTAAACACCTGTAAAGTCTGTGATAATTCACCTAACTCGTCAGAACGCTCAGTTCCTGGAATTTCTTTAATTTTCTTATCGCCCAAAGCCACCATCAACTGGCCAAGAGGTTTCGTCACCCCACGTAGAGTAAAGAAACCAAAGATCAAAGAAAAAGCTGTTAAAGCAGCAGCGCCTGCCAAATCCAAAATTAAAGCAGTACCTGCTTCTTCTTCAATTTTAATTGCCTTGTCGGTGACAAGTTCAGCCAAACGATCCTCAGCCTGCTTCATAAGGTTGATTTTAGCTGATTGCGCAGCGAACCAATCCCCCCCAGTAACACCTTCAAGACTTCCTGTTTGCAAACTTGATAAAGCAACTTGACGCATACGTTCTACAGCGTCGATATCTGGTCCTCTAACATAATCGTTATATATGTCTTCAAACTTATCAGATGCCTTATCAACAAAAACCTGAATATAGCTTTGTTGTTCTGCAATCAAACTCACGAATTTGGTATAACTTTCAGGCGTAAATTCACCTGCGGAGAATGCCCCCGCACCAATTGCACGTTCAATACCAGCTTTCTCTTTCGCATTTAGTAACGCAAGGTAAGCTGTCATATCTTTATTAAGAGAGGCGTTATCACTAATTTGAATTAAATCAGCAACCGTATATAAAGCCAATTTGTTAAAGCGTGAGTAAAATCCAGTAGCATCATCAACAGAAAGCGTTAAAGCATCTACAGTCTGACGGTGCGCTCTTAATCCCTCTAATTTGTCAACAGTGTCATCTACATGATCTCTCAAGGATTGTGGATAATCGGAGAAATCGAAATCTTCCACGTGATCTATATAGTCATCAATCTGTATATCTGCAGTGCTTCGCTGTTGTATCACTCGATTTTTAAAACCAGCGTCACCACCTGATCCCACAAAGCCCGCAGTTGCATCGCGTTCTACTTGTAATTCGTGAACAACCGCACTTAAATATGGTGTAAGCTTTGATAGGTTTTCAATGCGTTTCATATTGCTGTAAATCGTCGCTTGCTCCGAAATAAGAAGCGTTGCTAAGATCAGCAAACCAATAATTGGCACCCCCAGGGAGATACTAATTTTTGGACCAATTTTCATTCGGCCCAGCATTGTAGAACTTTTAGGATTTTCAGCCTTACTTTCAGTCATTTCTACATCCTCTCACTCTATTGAAGCGCCTTCCCGGCTTCCTGTCCTTGATCAATATCTTTACTGTTGAAGAGCTTCGCTGCGTCTAGCAATGCGACCATCCGTTCTTCCACAGTAACCAATCCCGATAAAAATTCATTATCTACGCGACGTTCCATTTTCGGAACTCCGCGCACCTCGTCCGCTTCTATAGTCAGAATATCAGACACTGCATCCACAAGAATGCCTACAAACCGTTCTCCAACGGTGATGATGATCACCACATGTAAATTTGTGACCTCCGTAAACCCGCCACCAAACCGACAACGCAAATCAAAAATTGGAACGATCAATCCACGAAGGTTTAAAACACCTCGCATATATTCCGGCGTGTTAGGTAGCATGGTCGTTTCAGACCATCCCTTAATTTCACGCACCGACATTATGTCTACACCATATTCTTCCGACCCAATGGTGAAGGTCACAAATTGTAAATACTCTACATTTCCCGCGCTATCTTCACCTTGAACATCCAAAGCACCGTTAGCTACTGCGAGAGAATTTTGGTTTGTATCAGCCATATTTTTGCTCCGATTGAACCAACAAATCTTTTTCGGATTGTACATTCCGACGACTAGCACCACGGCCATGCGTCATCTCAGTCAATCCATCTACATCTAAAATTAAAGCAACTAACCCATTGCCAAGGATGGTTGCAGCCGACACCCCCGGTACAGGATCATAATTATCTTCTAAACTTTTAATCACGACTTGTTGCTGACCAAGTAAATCATCCACGACAATGCCCGCATGGCCACCACCATCAAGTTCTACTAAGACAACAAGCGCCTTGCTTGGGTCCTCACTTGCGCCTTTTATCCCAAATACATCATGCAGATAAATTAGACGAATATACTCGCCACGAACGAAAACAACTTCCCCACCCGTCGCCAAGCGATGGATATCTTCTTTTTCAGGGCGAATGCTTTCCACAATTGCGGTTAATGGAATGACATATTTCTCATCCGCAACAGCCGTCACCATGCCATCAAGTACTGCGAGGGTAAGCGGCAAGGACATATTGAACTTGGTTCCTTTGCCAGGCACGGAAGAAACAGAAATCCGTCCGCCTAAGTTGGAAATATTTCTACGTACAACATCCATACCAACGCCGCGACCAGACACGTCCGTCACTTCTTCTGCCGTTGAGAAACCGGGCATAAAGATCAATTCATCAACTTCTTCAGGACTTAATTGATGATTTTCAGGAACTAACCCTTTTTCAATCGCCTTCCCAAGTACACGTTCTCGATTAATACCACGTCCATCATCGGCAATATCAATCTGAATACGCCCGCCTCTATGTTCCGCAGATAAATGTACAGTTGCGCGTGGTGTTTTCCCGACTTCAAGGCGTTCATCTTCGGTCTCAATCCCATGATCTAATGAATTTCGGATCATATGAGTAAGCGGGTCAGCCAAAAGTTCAACAACTGTTTTATCAACCTCAGTATTCTCACCTGAAGTGACCAAATCTACTTTCTTCCCAAGTTTACCTGACAATTCACGTACTAAGCGTGGCATGCGGGCAAAAACAGATTTCACTGGTTGCATGCGAATTGCCATTACACTGTCTTGTAATTCACGCGTATGCATAGCTAAGTCATCAAAACCCTGCTTCATCATTTGCGCATATTCGATGGGCATCCCACTAGATTGTTGTTGGAGCATGGCTTGGGTTATAACTAACTCCCCAACCATGTTCACAAGCCGATCAACACGATCTAAATCAACCCGAATTGATGAAATTTTGGCAGCTCCACCGCCTGATGCAGGTTTTGCAGCTGGTGCCTTTTTAGCCTCAGTAGGTGTAGTTAATTTTGCTTTCGCAGGTACGGTTGGTTTCGTTTCAACAGTTTTTGTAGAGGATTTATTACTAGTGGTATCCTCTGCTGGACTTACCTCTTTCTCTACTTCGTCGTCAAAAAGTCCCCAACCCTGTTCAGTTTCAATGTCATCTTTTGATTTCACAGGGTCATCTGATGTGTCTTCATCATCGTCAAAGAGCCCCCAACCTTGTGCGGATTCTATCTCATCTTTTGACTTCTCATCAACAAAAAGCCCCCAGGACACACCTTCATCTGCCTCAATAGAACCAGCATTGGAGGCTGTGCCACCTAAAGCTTCAACCAGACGCTCAAAATCTCCTTCATGGGCTTCTGTTACGGTCAATGTGCAATCAAACTCAACGAATTCAAAAACCTCTTCGATCGCTTGCTGCCCCTTATCTGTTCGCAGAAAGAATATCCATGAAAAGTAAATATCATCATGCTTTAAATCGCCAAACATGGGCAATTTGTCAGTGAATATAAAGGTATTTAAAGACCCTAATGTTTTAAGTTCACGAATGAGTAGCAAAGGCTCGTTAGCATATTGCAGCAGATGTGGTTCTGGCGAAAACTCTATTTTCCAAATTTTTTCAGTACCATTCCCACCATCAGTTAACACATCGGCAGGGTCGTCTCCTGTAAGGTCAACGATTTCATCATCATTTTCATCATTTTCTTCGTCATCTTCGACCGCAGCACCGCTTTGCAGGGCTTCTAATTCAACGGCAACATCGGCCCAGGCTTCTTCAGGTAGATCTTCACCATCCTGAGCAGCTTGAATCAGATTATTCAAAACATCATTCGCAGATAATAAAAGGTCTACAACTTCTTCTGTTACAGCTGCCTTACCTTCGCGCATACTATCGAGTAAAGCTTCATAGATATGAGCAAAATGAACTAATTGATCAAAATTGAAAGCGCCGCCACCACCTTTCACAGAATGGACTGCACGAAAGATCGCGTGTAAGTCTTCCGGTTCGGCACTTTCGGGACTTTGCTGCAACGACATCAAGCGAGTTTCAGCATCCGCCAAAAGCTCATTACACTCTTCGAAGTAGGTCGCCTTGAATTGATCAAGGTTAAAATCGCCTAAATCGGACACAGCTTACTCCCTTATCGTTTATACATTGCCATCCTCAACAATCACGACAAATGATTGAAACCATAGGCAAAGGTCAAAATCCCTTCCCTCAAACCCAAACTTATGGGCAAACTTTTGCCACAACTTGTAACAATTTATCCGGATTAAACGGCTTAACGATCCAACCAGTTGCACCGGCAGCACGGCCTTCATTTTTCTTCGCACCATCTGCTTCAGTTGTGAGTACCAAGATAGGTGTTGATTTATAGGCAGGCATCCCACGTAATTCGCGGATCAAGGTCAAACCATCCATGTTTGGCATATTTACATCTGTAATGATTAAATCAACATTTTGACCGCCTAAAACTGATAAAGCATGTTGACCATCATTTCCTTCAATCACTTCGTGACCAGCGTTACGCAAGGTGAAAGAAACCATATCACGCATGGTTTTAGAATCATCGACAGCAAGAACTTTTAACCCCATTATGCTTTACTCCACTTCGAAAATACTGACCATAAACCCAGATCTTCAAGTCCGGATTTAAAAGCTTCACTATAGTTTGAGATTTTAAAAGACGCATTACCACTTTCAACAGAACGCGCAGCAGCTAACAGCGCTTGACATGGCGCCGTCGTCAAACGCTCTACTTGTCCTGCATGAATTCGTACATCAAAATTTTTATCAATTGCTTGAGCAAGGGCTTCAATCAAACTTTCAGTTTGCCCCAAGTCAAGAACAACAGGCAGAGAAATATCACACTCAGTTTCAGAAATTGATATTTGAGTACCTTCCATAGCCCTGCTTTCTGTGGTTCGATCCAATATTATTTTTTATTTTTTTAAGGTTTGATATAACAGCCAACAAACCTTTGAGGGAATTTTAAATATTAATACACTCTA
>NZ_SMMC01000169.1 GCF_009711445.1 Curvivirga aplysinae
ACGAACTACGCAACCGAAATACAAATTCACAGATGCGATCCTAATTCCTTAAAAACATTCTTTCTTGAAACATCTAAATAGGATAGAAAATCGTAAACTGACATTGGCTCTCAAAATACAAGGATTTAAGATTATGGCTCTTTCTATTGGCGATATGGCACCTGACTTTACGCTTCCTATTCAAGGGGATGGTGAACTTACCCTTTCTTCTCTGAAAGGCAAAAAAGTTGTTATCTATTTTTATCCAAAAGATATGACACCGGGTTGTACTACAGAATCCAAAGATTTCCGTGATGCACATGATCAGTTTAAGGCCTTGAATACAGAGATTATTGGTATCTCAAAAGATTCTGTGGCCCGTCATGATAAATTCATTGCAAAACATGATCTTCCATTCGATCTAGTCAGTGACGAAGAAGGCCAAGCTTGTGAAGCTTATGGAGTTTGGCAATTGAAGAAATTCATGGGCAAAGAGTTTATGGGCATTGTTCGTAGTACCTTCTTGATCAATGAAGAAGGAAAAGTTGAGCAAATCTGGAATAAAGTGCGTGTCAAAGGGCATGTAGATGCTGTATTAGAAGCGGTGAAGAATTCTTAATTCTGCTTTTAATTCTACTTTCCTGAAAGAGGCAAGAAAATGGCGTCCATCGAATCCTATGATGCACAAGTTGAATCCGAATATGTCGAAGAAACCAGAGAAATTCTGGATGAAATCGACGTGATTATGGAACAATATATCAGTGGAAGCGAAGAAGGACGCCGCCGCTTTGATGCGTTATTGGGGAAGCTTACCGGCTTAAGCATCACAGGACGCTATACATCACATGCATTGCTAAACGTTACCATGACACGTTTGGTAAATTATCTTGAACAGATTGATCGTCCAGAAACAGCACAGTTTCAAGACATCCGTACATTTTCTGACACCATGCGTGGTATTTTAGATGGTTCCATCCAACATGATGGTTGGGATTTCAGTGAATTTGTACGTTCCCTTCCGGTGCCACGTCCTGTGGATATGGAAGATATCGAACATCTGGATGTGGAAGTCATGTTGGTCGAAGCCCGTAAGACAGCCGCACGTTTATTTGAGCGTGAATTGCGCGCATGCGGATATCGCGTGACTACCATTTCAAATCCGCTGGAAGCCATTGCGATGGCTGTACGTACTAAACCTGACTTGGTGCTCTCCTCCGCAGAATTAGATTATATTACTGGGATAGATTTAGCCTGTGCCCTATCTGCGATGCCAGCCACCAAAAGCATTCCATTTGCATTGCTAACCAGCTATGACAAAACTCATGCGAAATTGGCAGATCTTCCAGAAAATGCAGCGATCTTGAATAAAGGTACTAAATTCGGGGATGATCTGGCGGATGTATTGGAACGTTTCAACATCACCTAAGTTAAAATGACGATAACCGTTTCCAGTTTAACTGAGGCTGCCTATATCGCCTTAATGACGGCGGATGCTGTTGAGAAAGCCAACAGCACACGCCTGTTGGCAGCTAAATGGTTTTCTGGTGATATCACAGATATTGGCAACAAATCCCTACCAGACAGACCTGCGCGTCCAGAAAAGCCGAACCTAAAAGATCCAAATGATGTACCACGTCGAAAATTAACAACTGGTACGACCGGACGCTCTGCGCTTTTACATGCAATTGCGCATATCGAACTCAATGCGATTGATTTAGCTTGGGATGTTGTTGCACGTTTTCCCCATGAAAATATGCCTAAAGGCTTTTATGACGACTGGGTAAAAGTCGCGGATGACGAGGCGCGTCACTTCCTGATGATCAATAATCGCCTAAAGGAATTGGGAAGTTTCTACGGGGCTATGGCAGCCCATGATGGGTTATGGCAAGCCTCCCAGAAAACGGCACATGACCTAAAGGCACGTCTTGCCATTGTCCCACTTGTGTTGGAAGCACGCGGATTAGATGTGACCCCACCGATGTTGATTAAATTACGCACGGTTCGAGATGATAAATCAGCGGATTGTTTACAAATCATCCACGATGATGAGATCACCCATGTAGCCGCAGGCAAACGTTGGTTTGATTATTTATGCGAAAGAGATAATCTGGAAAAAATCAGCACATGGCAAAATATGGTGAGACAACATTATCATGGATTTTTGAAACGGCCTTTCAATACAGAAAGCAGAGACAAAGCGAAATTTGCTGCAGCCTTTTATGAACCGTTAGCTGATTAAAGTCTTAAAAGGGTAATCGAGATGAGGTTTGAAGTCTCTCTTTTATTAGGAAGTTGATCTACCTACTTAACTTCTCTATCAGTATCGCCTCATTTATGACACAGCGTCAACGAATATAAAATAAAACTTCATTTTAAGCCCTAAAGGATTAAATGTTTTTCCAAATAGAGGGCTAGAGCAAAACAACCACCTCAAGTAGGTTTCGCATATGAGAGATATACCTGTAACCGAAACTGAACCGGATCATGGCATTTCAAGCTTGGCGATGTTTTTATTAATCGCCTCTCCGATTTTCATGGCCTCCAATATGATTGTTGCCCGCTTTATGGCGGGTGAGTTCCCCCCATTTGCGATGGCATTCTGGCGTTGGGCGATCTGTTTTTTGATCATGCTGCCCTTTGTTGGGAAATATTTATGGCAACATCGTGCAATCATATGGGCAGAAAAACTTCAACTTGCCATCCTAGGTGCAATGGGCATGGGCGTTTGTGGTGCCTTTGTCTATATTGGCGGACAAACAACGACCGCAACCAATATTGGTTTGGTATATGCATCCTCTCCTTTAATGATTATCGCAATCTCGGCAGCTTTCTTTGATGAAAAACAAAGACCGATACAAATTATTGGTATTATCCTGGGCGCTATCGGTCTGGTTACAATTGTTGCTAAAGGAGATTTTAATGTCCTTTTAAATTTAAACTTCACTAGCGGCGATTTATGGATACTTGCAGCATCTACCGGATGGGCGATTTATTCGCTTTATCTAAAATTCCATCCGTCAAAACTGGCGACAACTCCACGTTTAGCGGCTATTATTCTATTTGGCGTCATGGTCCTATTCCCCTTCACCATCTGGGAAGGTATGACATTCGCAACGCCAGAAATCACCCAGAAAAACATTCTCGCCATTCTATTTTTGGCTCTATTTCCAGCTTTAGCTGCTTATTTAGCCTATTCCAAATTGCAAACATTGGTGACGGCATCAATCGCCGGATTGACACTTTATCTAACCCCGATTTCCAACAGCATAATGGCTTGGATTATCTTGGGTGAGGGCTTTCAAACATTCCATTGGATTGGCAGTGTCTTTATTCTGTTAGGACTTTGGATGACCACAATGAAGAAGAAAAAGAAACAATAATAGAGGCTCAAGATGACAGATCACGTTGCTGCACTTTTTCCAAATTTTGAAAAGAAATATGTAAAGGTTAATGGCGTTGATATATGTTATCGAATAGGTGGAGACGGCCCTCCAATATTACTGCTTCATGGTTTTCCTCAAACCCATGTCATGTGGCATCCAATCGCCGCCCAGCTGGCAA
Source organism: Curvivirga aplysinae (assembly GCF_009711445.1). GTDB lineage: Bacteria > Pseudomonadota > Alphaproteobacteria > UBA8366 > Aestuariispiraceae > Curvivirga > Curvivirga aplysinae. Next base: position 3,541 of record NZ_SMMC01000169.1, read on the forward strand.
AATGCTATACTGTTATCTGTGCTGATCTTCGTGGTTATGGCGATAGTAGCAAACCCGAAGGTGAAGCTGACCATAAAAACTATTGCAAAGTAGAGATGGCAAAAGACATGATCGGTCTGATGTCATCGCTTGGATATAATGAATTCCAACTGATAGGTCATGATCGTGGTGGACGTGTGTCCCATCGTCTTTGTCTGGATTATCCATCACATGTAAAAAAAGTAGTCATTTTAGATATTATTCCAACACTCACTTTTTTTGACAGCGTCACACAACATACGGCCGAAGCCTATTATCATTGGTTTTTCTTGACGCAGAAAAAACCGTTTCCAGAAACTTTAATAGGTAATAGCAAAACCCAGTTCCTTGAAAAAACACTACATGGATTGGGATCTACCCAAGCCAGTTTTGCCAAGGAAGCAATTGCAGAATATCATCGTTGTTTCACGGATGAAAATATTCATGCAATTTGTGAAGATTATCGTGCTGCCGCAACAATTGATCTAATACATGATCGTGCAGATAAAGATAAACGCATCCAATGCCCCACTTTAACCCTGTGGGGCGAAAACGGCTTCATGCACAAGAACTATGATTTTGTAGCCGCTTGGCGTGAAAAAGCGAATATAGTCACAGGGCATAGCATTAAAGCCGGGCATTTTCTTGTTGAAGAAAATCCAGATGCTACTTATGACGCCATTAAAGGTTTTCTTTGCGAGGAATAAATAAAGATATTTTAATCAATATCTTCGATTGAATCGCCTTTACCGCCTTCAAGTTTTAACGCAAGTGCCGCTTCCAAATACGCATCAAGGTCACCATCTAAGACACCTTGGCTATTACTTTTCTCAACACCAGTGCGAAGGTCTTTGACCATCTGATAAGGCTGCAATACGTAGGAACGAATTTGATGCCCCCAACCGATTTCGGTTTTTTCCATATATTCGCCTTGCGCTTCCGCTTCACGACGCTGTAATTCTTGTTCATATAAACGCGCTTGTAACATCTTCATCGCGGTTGCACGGTTCTTATGTTGAGAACGATCATTTTGACATTGAACTACAATACCTGTTGGTACATGCGTGATACGAACCGCAGAATCTGTTGTGTTTACATGCTGACCACCCGCACCAGATGCGCGATATGTATCAATACGTAAATCACTTTCTGCAATATCAATATCGATATTGTCGTCAACTTCCGGATATACAGTCACGGAAGAGAAGCTTGTATGACGACGTGCTTGACTGTCAAATGGGGAAATACGCACCAAACGATGTACGCCATTTTCAGTCTTCATCCAACCATAAGCGTTATGGCCTGCAATTTTCAAAGTCGTAGATTTGATGCCAGCTTCCTCGCCAGCACTTTGTTCCATAGTCTCAACTTTATAGCCTTTACTATCGGCCCAACGCGTATACATGCGCAACAAGATCGACGCCCAGTCACAACTCTCCGTACCGCCAGCACCCGCATGAATTTCAAGGAAGCAGTTATTAGAATCCGCCTCCCCGGAAAGAAGACTTTCAAGCTGTAATTTCGCTGCAATATCACGCATAGCTTCAATCGCAGCTTCCGCTTCACTGATCATATCTTGATCATCTTCCAACTCCGCCATTTCGATGAGCTCAATATTATCATCCAACCCATTAGCGAGTTCTTTATATCCTGTAACCTGGCTATCAAGTGCAGCGCGTTCTTGCATCACTTTCTGCGCTTCGTTGGAATCATTCCACAAATTTGGATCTTCCACGCGTGCATTCAATTCCAATAGGCGTTTTTCGGATACATCCAGATCAATATGCTTACTCAGCAGTTCCAGAGACTGTCTGATTTCATCGACCATGGATTGAATTTCGGCACGCATCTGGCGTTACTCCTACTACCTATTAAACTGATTACAAAAACGGTGACATTGGACATAAGCTATGGGCCGGAAATTGGCAAGAGGCTTACACTTTCCAAGTCCCGAAAGAAAAAATATTTCGCTTAGTAAATACCGCGCGATGTCCCCGTTTTAGCACGCAATGTTTTCTCTTCGCCATTTTCGTCATCAATAGCTTCCTCCTCCAAAGAATCAGAACCATCAATAACGACTGCTTGCGCACCGATCCCCGGTTCCGTTCCTGATTTGAAAGCTTCCGTAATCACCTTGGCACTTGCGGCATTGGCCAAACGCCCTGTCTGTGCATCAATACGAACCATACGTACACCTGGCGGCGTTCTGAAAGGAATTGCCGGACGATCTTTCATCACATCAGTCATGAAAGTTTTAAAAATTGGCGCTGCAACAGAGGAACCTGTTTCTTGTCCGCCCCATAACTGTGTCCCTAGAGGAATCGGCGTGTCGAACCCAACAAAAATCCCTGCGACCAAGTCTGGTGAAAAACCCATAAACCAAACATCACGGCTATCATTTGTGGTACCTGTTTTCCCGGCTAATGGCTTACCGATGGTCCGAATACGACGCCCTGTTCCGCGCTGAACAACACCCTCCAGCATAGTGACAACCTGATAGGCGCTCGCGGGGTCAGCCAAAATGGCACGCTCATCAGGAAGTTTTGGCATATCCACATCATCCCCAATGGTCCAAGTCACTTCTTTACATTCAACGCAAACACGTTTGTCATGTTTAAATATAGTTTTGCCATGTTTGTCTTGCACGCGATCAATAAATGTTGGTCTGATTTCCTTACCACCATTCACCAACATGCCATATGCGCTGGCCAGATCGACAAGCTTCACCGCACCAGCGCCTAAGGACATAGATAATTGTTCCGGCATGTCTTCAAGAATATGGAAACGTTTTGCATAGTCAGCAACAGTTTCCATACCAATTGCTTGCGCCAAACGAACCGTCATCAAGTTACGAGATTTCTCGATCCCGATCCGCATAGGGCTAGGTCCATAGAATTTTTTAGAATAGTTGGCTGGCTTCCATTTTGGTTGTCCCGGTCCTTGATCCAATACAAAAGGTGCGTCCAAAATCATTGTTGCAGGTGTATACCCTTTATCTAACCCAGCCAAATAAACAAATGGCTTAAAAGCTGATCCCGGTTGACGTTTCGCTTGTGTTGCACGATTAAATTGACTGCGATCGAAGCTCCATCCGCCCGACATCGCCATCACACGCCCTGTATGGGGATCAAGAGCGATAATCGCCCCATTGATTGCAGGAACCTGACGTAAAGCATAAGTTCCGTCGGGATATTCCACACGCGGGCCACCTTGTTCTTTTGGAGCACCTGTTTTTACTTCCTCGACAAGAATAACGTCGCCAAGAGATAAAACATCAGCAGGACGCTTCAGAGCCCCCCCCACTTTTTGGTTCTTTAAAGGTTTTCGCGCCCAGCGTAACTCACGGAAAGGAATCGTACCCGTTTTACCATCTGAAAATGCAACGAAGGCAGATTTCTCTTCTAACTCTATAACTGCCGCCTTCTTCCATCCAACAACACCTGCAGGCATCGGAACATCTTCAAGACGCTGCTCCCACTCTGTATCAAGGCTGATATTATCCACAACACCTCGATAACCATGACGACGATCATAAGCTTCTAACCCTTTACGTAACGCATTTTCCGCGTAATCTTGTAAAACAGGATCAAGAGTTGTTCGAACAGACAATCCACCTTCATTTACCACATCAAGGCCAAACTCATCGCTTAATTCACGACGCACTTCCTCGACAAAATATGAAGCCTCAACAAATTCAATCGCCGTACGTGGTTTCACAATCAAGGCTTCATCACGTGCTTCAAGCGCAGAAAGTTGATCAATATACCCTTCTTCCAGCATACGTCCAACAACCCAGTTACGTCGGGCAATTGCAGCTTCATGTTTTCTAATAGGGTGATAATTGTTTGGTGCTTTCGGTAATGCAGCCAAATAGGCAATCTCTGCTGTCGTCAGCTCATCCATTGATTTATCGAAATAGTTCAATGCCGCCGCAGCAACACCATAGGATCCATATCCAAGATAAATCTCATTCAGATATAGCTCCATAATCCGATCTTTGCTCAACGCTTGCTCAATTCGGAATGCAAGAATAGCTTCTTTGATTTTGCGATCAAGAGAGGCTTCATTGGTTAACAAGAAGTTTTTCGCCACTTGCTGCGTGATTGTAGAAGCCCCAATAAAGCGACGTTTCTTAAAATATAAACTTACGTTAGTGACGACCGCTCGCGCCAAGGCAATTGGATCAACGCCGTGATGCGCATAGAAGTTCTGATCTTCTGCTGCAACAAAGCCATGCACCACTTCCCGCGGAATAGATGTAATCGGTACGAAAACTCTTTTTTCTGTTGCATATTCTGCTATTAGACGTCCATCGCCAGCATGAACACGAGTGGCGGTTGGAGGATCATAATCAGCCAATTGTTTATAGTCCGGTAAATGCTTACCATATTCCCATAGAATATATGTTGCACCAGCACCGACAATTAAAACACTAAAAATTGAAAGAGATACAAGCCAAGCGAAGAGTTTTAAAAGAAATTTCATAAAGCTAATTTCAGATCAATTCTCTGAATCCATCCATCCTGATTACATTCTAGGCATAGTTTACCTGATCAGATAAATGCCGCAAGTTTATATGAGATGACATAACTTTATGTCAGAAGAATGGCAAAGGAATAATCATTACTTCCTTCTCAGTCCACACAACTTATTATGATTTACTTAAACGTTCCTGACGTTCAAAATAATTATCAATCGCCTTTTGTAACGATTTTGCGATCTTTTTATGCTGAGCTGGTGATTTAAGTAGTTTTTCATCCTGACGATTAGATAGATAACCTAACTCGATCAACACAGATGGTACAGTTGGGGATTTCAAGACAGCAAAACCTGCAAATCGGTGGGTATTACGTAAAAGCTTGATTTCCTTCCCCATTTCACCAACTAACATTTCTGCAAAATGCCAGCTCATCTCCATGGTAGCACGTTGTTCAAAATCTAATAAAGTACGTGCAACAACCTCGTCATACCCAGACAGATCAACCCCCACAATGATATCCGACTTATTTTCCTTTGCTGCTAATTTTGCTGCTTCCTTATCAGAAGACCTTTCAGACAAAGTATAGACAGATGCCCCCCTTACAGAACTACGTTCGATCTTGTCTGCATGCAAGGAAACAAAAAGCTCTGCATTATTATCTTCTGCAACCCGATAACGTTTACGGAGTGGAATATAAAAATCACGATCACGGGTTAGTTTCACCCGATATCTCCCAGTTGCTAGCAATTGCTTTTGAACGGCTTTTGCTACAGCAAGAGTGACATTCTTTTCACGTGTACCCGCCCCACCAATTGCGCCGGGATCGGGCCCACCATGTCCGGCATCTAATACAATCATCGGTTTTGCTGGGCGTGTCGCATCTGCAGATTGCTGGCCATCTGGTGCAGGAATAACAACCGTTTTCGTCTCTTCCTGTGCAACATTTTTCCAATCAGCAGATTCTACCTTTCTTGTAGAAGAAGCAAATTGACTTGCCGATATTGGCTTTAAATCCACAACCAAACGATATGTTTTATTATCAGAACTACCAAGTACAAAATGCTTCTCAATGTTTACAGGTTTTGAAGCATCAACAACGATACGTGTTACACCCGGACGAAATAAACCATGACGAAAACCTTTAACAACACCTGTTGCTTTTCCATTGGCCGCTCCCCACTCCATTTCGGGCATATCAATTACAACACGATATGGATTGTTTAGAGTAAAGATTTGATAAGCGGGTTTACGGGTCATCTCCACAACAAAGCGCGTCATCTCTCCATGCTGACCAAAGCGCAAGTCCACAACCTTTTCCGCAGCAGAAGAAACCGTACTGAATAACAGTGCGACTCCAAGTGATAGCAATGTAAAAATTTTATAGAATCTAGCCTGACGCTGCATATTTTAACGCAAAACCTATAATAAAAATTTCATCAAACAAGGATTAGTTTGCCCTGCTTCGCAAATCTTTCCAAGTATTGAAATGAAGATATTTGGCTGTTTTTCAAGAATAGGAACAAAAAAACTTAAAAAAAATGCATAAAACTGAAAGATATAGATTGAGCTTTCCTACCAGACATTGCTATTAATGCTATGCGGAAAAAGGTTTCATATTTTGGAAGATGAAATCTGTAAAGCCAGCAAAGATTGGTATATCCCCGTTTTATGCGGCTTGCTGAGATTACAGACCTTCCAGAATTTAGAAAGAGACGTGGTTCTCGAAATTCGGCTTGAGGAAAATTACGGTCATGTGACTTATCAAGTTTTCCTGTATGGAAGCGGCCTTCAAATTAATAGGCAACGCCCCAAGCATAAAGATTTCGAGAATGCGGATCATGATTACAGACAGTATATGCTGATGCCAACCGCAAGGCGGCCCTTGCTAAATATAAGCGCCCCTTATAACGCATCAGCCTCTAACTGTCATTTTAACTGGTAAACAGCTTTTGACCCAATTCGGGGTTGATCGCTGGAAACATTAAGGAATAGGCATGTTAACTCTGCGATCCGATAACGTTCACAGCCTTGCGAATAACTTTCGCGATACTGTAGACGGCTTTGCGCTTTTGGCGCAGCGGCGCATCATGCCTCTTGTGAACATCTTGCCGCGCTTATTTGAGGCGAGGCTACCATCCTCTCCCGCCGCGCGGCTTGGAGAAAGAATAAATGGCAAGAAGAATGTTAATCGACGCGACGCACGACGAAGAAACGCGCGTGACGGTCGTGAATGGCAACCGGCTTGAGGAATTCGACTACGAAACAGAAAGCAAACGACAATTAAAAGGCAATATCTATCTGGCAAAGGTGACCCGTGTGGAACCATCTTTGCAGGCGTGTTTTGTTGATTATGGTGGGAACCGTCATGGTTTCCTAGCTTTCTCTGAAATCCATCCTGACTATTACCGTATCCCGGTTTCTGATCGTGATGATTTGGTTGAAGATGACCAAACAGACGAAGATGATGACGATACAAATGATTCTACTGACACTGAAAACGGTGCACCAGTTGAAGAACTTGGTGGTGACGAAGGCTCTGATGAAGCGCAGGAGCAAACAGCAAAGCGTCGCCCTCGCCTAAAACGTCAGTATAAAATTCAAGAAGTCATCAAACGCCGCCAAGTAATTTTGGTCCAGGTTGTAAAAGAAGAACGTGGTAATAAGGGTGCAGCCTTAACCACATATCTTTCTTTGGCTGGTCGTTACTGCGTATTGATGCCTAATACATCACGTGGTGGTGGCGTAAGCCGTAAAATAACCAATGTTGCGGATCGTAAACGCTTGAAGTCTGTTGTAGCAGAACTGAAAATCCCGCAAGGCATGGCAGTCATTGTGCGCACTGCTGGTGCAGGTCGCACAAAAACCGAAGTAAAACGTGACTTTGAATATATTACTCGTCTTTGGGATCAAATTCGCACGAATACTTTGGAAGCAACGGCGCCTTCCCTCATTCATGAGGAAGCAAATCTTATAAAGCGTTCCATTCGTGATCTTTACACCAAAGAAATCGAAGAAGTTCTAGTTGCTGGTGATGTAAGTTATCGCACAGCTAAGGATTTCATGAAGACCTTGATGCCAAGCCATGCAAAGAAGGTACAACCCTATAAAGATGACAATGGTATCCCTTTATTCCAACGTTATCAGGTTGAAAGTCAGCTTTCAGCGATTCATGAGCCAACCGTAAATCTACGCTCAGGTGGCTCTATCGTAATGAACCAAACAGAAGCTTTGGTTGCAATTGATGTAAACTCTGGTCGAGCAACAAAAGAACGTCATATTGAGGAAACAGCGCTAAAAACCAACCTTGAAGCCGCAGAAGAAATTGCGCGCCAATTGCGTCTACGTGATATGGCTGGTTTGATCGTTATCGATTTCATCGATATGGATGATAACCGCAATGATGCGCAAGTTGAACGCAAGCTGAAGGAAAGCTTGCGTAAAGATCGTGCACGTATTCAAGTTGGTCGTATTAGTCCGTTTGGTTTGTTGGAGATGTCCCGCCAACGTTTGCGCCCAAGCCTATTGGAAGCGATTTCCCAAACATGTCCGACATGTTCTGGCACCGGATATATTCAATCTACAGATTCTTCTGCATTGAATGTATTACGTACTATCGAGGAAGAAGGCTTACGCCGTCGAACTGCATTCCTTACCGTTACGGTAAATCCAGACGTGGCAATGTATATCCTGAACAGCAAGCGCGCATCGCTGGCTGAAATGGAAGAAAATTACGGTTACAAAGTAACCATCTCTGTTGATACCAAAATGTTGCCTACCGAATTCAACCTTGAACGTGAAGGTGAATTAGAAGGCGAAGCCTTAATCAAAGATGTGGAACCAATCCAATCGGATGAGGAAACACAGGAACAAGAACAAAGCGAAGGTAAATCTCGTAAGCGTCGCCGCCGTCGTCGTGGCCGTAAACGGGATGATGATCGTGATCAAAATCAAGAAGAAGAAAATCTAGATGATACAGAATCTTCAGAGGATATTGATAGCGAGCATGAAGATAGTGATGACAACAACCAGCGCAAGCGTCGTAAACGTGGCCGCCGAGGTGGTCGTCGCCGCAATCGAAATCGCAATGACCAAGAAGATAATCTAAACGATGATAACTTCTCTGAAGACGGCTCTGAAGGTCAGGCACCCGATGATAGCTCCTCAGAAAGTGATGTTTCAGATAAATCTGATGAAGAGAGCGATGAAAAGCCTAAACGTAATCGTGGTCGTCGCACAAACCGTCATCCTGCAAATCGTCGTGGTAACCGCCGCGATCGTAAACAAGATGATGCGAATGATGGCGAGAACGAAACACCTAAAACTGACGAGACACCTGCAATTGCTGCAGAGGCTGCCGTAGAAGGCGTATCACAGATCGTGGAGGAAAAACCACGTAAAGTGCGTCGCAGGAAAGTACCTATTGAAGTCGTTGAAGCAGATGTTACAGAGGCTGCGAAAGTAACTCCATCTGAGGAAACACCTCAAACTGACGGCGTTGCAACTTTAGAAGATGCTACTGAGGAAAAGCCTGTGAAGAAAACACGGGCAAAGAAAGCTTCTGCGAAAAAATCTTCTGCAAAGAAAGCATCTTCAAAGAAGGCTTCGACAAAGAAAACTTCTGCGAAGAAAGCAACAGCAAAGAAAACACGGGCAAAGAAAGCATCCGCAAAAAAAGTTGAGGCTGCAGAAGCAACTCCAGTTGCTTCTATGACCGAAGCACCAAAAGCTGAGGCGGCACCTAAACCCGCACCAGCACCGGAAGCCCCCAAGGCAGAACCAGCACCATCGCCTGCTTCGGAAGCACCAGCTGAAAGCAACCAACCAAAACGTAAAGGTTGGTGGAGCCGGGTGATCGGTAGCTAGGCTAAAATTTTAAGATAAAAACATAAAAAGCGGTTCAATTCTTGGACCGCTTTTTTCTTGCCCGATTTAATTACTTAAGAAGTAGCCAACCCGCTACGATCAATAACATAATTCCAAAGATCATACTTTGTATTCTAACCACGCGATCACTGGCAAATGTTTTTGCCATCCAGCTGCCACCCAGCGTCCAAACACTATGAGTGAATAAATTCAGCAATAGCAAGGCCAGCGTTAAGAGCAATACCTGAGGCACGAGAGCTTTTTCCGCATCCAAAAACTGTGAATACATGGTCAGGATAATGGAAATTCCCTTTACATTCAGCGCTTGGGAAATCACCCCATCTAAAAATCGTAATTGTGGAAGTTCTTTTGCCTCCACATGGCGACGACGCATAAATTTTAGGGCTAACCAGGCCACATAGATTGCCCCAATCACCTGAACCGTTTTCATCAATGTGGGAGATTGTAAGACAATCGCCCCTAGTCCGAAACCGAAGATTAGTGAATAGCTACTATAAACAACATCAAGACCAAGAATAAACGGTAATGATTTTCTATATCCCTGCGCTCCACCAGCAACCGCACATAAAAGATTACCCGGCCCGACACTAAAAACGAGGGGAAATAGAACAGATAGCCAAAGCAGTGCAAATTCAATTGTCATGTTTCACCTTAAGAAAAACGGCCTATCCTTGATTATCTATCAAGAGAAAGACCGCTTTGCATCAGTTGAATTGTACCCATAACAATTCGGAAGAAAGATAACTGTTAACTATTCGCCTGCACTTCTTTCAAGAAAGCATCAATCTGCTTACGGAGATTTTCAGATTGTTGGATAAGGTTCCCTGTCGCAGACACCACAATATCTGTTGAATTTTTACTTTCATCTGACATCTGGCTCACTTCGCTAATCTTATTGGTAAGTTCACTTGTGCCTGCCGCTGCTTGCTGCGTGTTTCGTGCGATCTCCTGCGTGGAGGCGCCTTGTTGTTCAACCGCTGCTGAAATCGACGTAATAATATCAGACATTTCCTCAATAATTTGGCTAATACCTTCGATTGCCCCAACAGTCTGTTGTGTGTCAGATTGGATCTGGGAAACTTGCGAGCTGATCTCACCTGTTGCATTTGCAGTTTGATTTGCTAACGATTTCACTTCATTTGCAACGACGGCAAATCCTTTGCCTGCCTCGCCCGCGCGTGCGGCTTCAATCGTTGCATTTAATGCCAATAAATTTGTTTGATCTGCGATATCATTAATTAGCGTAATAACCTCACCAATACGGCCAGCACTAAGTTCTAGGCCACGGACCAAATCATTCCCTTCTGCAGCCTGTGTCACGGCACGCCCAGCTATACTAGCAGAATGCTGGACCTGAGAACTGATCTCCTGAACCGAAGCAGCCAATTCTTCTGCAGCAGCGGCCACAGTATTTACATTATTACTCGCTTGATCCGTTACTAGAGATGCTTCCGATGCGAGTTGTTGAGTATTTCCAACGATTAAATTCATCCCGTCTGCTGACTTAGTCATATCCTGTGTCGCACGATCCACATCCTGTAATGTCTCATGCGCTTGCTGGTCAAACTTCTCAACCAATGAAGAAATCGCTTTCGCTCGCTGAGCTCTCTCTTCTTGTGCTGCAGCAGTTGCAGCAGCCAAACGCTGCCCATCCATCATGGTTTGCTTAAAGCCTTTTAAAACTTCAGCAATTTTGCCAAAAGCGGTTTTTCGATCCATATCGGGAATTTCAGCTTGAGTTGCATCCTTTGCCAATTCTTCCATAGAAGACACCAAAGATAACATGTTACCCGCGATGTTACGCCCAACAGCCAAACCAACAACGGAAGCTACAATAATTACCACTAATAATAAAATAAGAATAAACCAACCTAGTTCAGTCGCAGCGGCTGTGGCTTCACTGTGATGTTGTTCGGCCATAACCGCCCAGTTCAAGCCATTGAAAGGAAGCGGTGCATAAGCGGTAATCACCTTCACCCCATCCGCATTCCGTTCAATCGCTTTACCCGAATTTCCTGCGACTGCGTCTTCAACAGATGCATTACGTGTTTTGTTTTCCAGTAATGTTTTCTGCTCACTAAAACGGGAATTACTCCGCCAAAACGAATCATCACCAATAAGATAAGTCTCACCAGTTCTACCCAGTCCCACTGCGTCATGCATAATCTGGTCAATACGATCAATTGGTAACTGAATGGCAATTACACTTATCAAATTCTTACGCTGATTATAAACGGGTGCGACAAGAAAACCCGCAATTTGATCGCTCTTTGCCGCATAGCGACTTAAATCTACATAATGCATTTCTCCTGGCGCTTGCATTTTTAACGTTTCAGAGACAGCTTGCCCTAGTGCAGTATCTTTCCAAGGGCCCGTTAAAAAATTTGTTGCATAATCATCTTGCTTATAAAGCGTATAGGTCAAATCACCTTTCTTATTGAAAATATATAGATCCAAATAACCACGATCTTTCACATAATCTCTGAGCCATGGATGATGCTTTTTATGGTTCAGTGAATATTTTGAGAAATCTTCTTTGGCTTTATCAAGTTGATCTCGCTGATCTGCAGGAAATTCATTTTCTGTAATATAGAAACGACGTAAATCTTCTGACGCCTTTTCTTTCATATAATCCCAACCATTGGTGAAATCCCGTACGATTTTCTGAAATCCTTTACTGGAAATCTGCGTCGCTAAATCCTGCTCAATGGAAAAGAAATAATCTTGCACCATTTTTGTACGCGCCGACGTCAATGCAGATAGCTTTTCTTCCGCCTCATCACTCAACGCGTTTTGTGCAGCCACAAAACTTACCCCACCTACGATAACAGTAGACAGCAACACCAAACCAACAATAATCACTGGCAAAAGCTTGCCCAACGAGATACGCATCAGAAACGCCATGGTTTCCTCCCGACCTAAAATCAAATTTTAATGTAGATGATATGGAAATTTCCGCTAAAAAAACGGGCTTCCCCCCGAATTTCCTGCCACCAATTTGTATATACAATCTTATGAGAAGCTAGCAGATATGGAAACTATTATTAGTTAAAATTTTATATATGCGCCATAAGTTGTTGTTATCGCGACCTTATAATAAAATTACAATCTAGACAAGCAAATCTGATTTGAGGGTCTTTTAAATATAGTTTGAAACAATGTTATAAAATCTTAGTAAATATGATGAAAGGCGATTGTATCTCTGGGTCAATGCTGCTATAGGGCGTGCATGAAAATGAAGGTGTAGATTTTAGATAATCCACCGGACTTCCTGTGACCCAATATTTTGTGATTTATCGACCTAGATAATCACCCAGACTTTTCACAAGGAAATACAGATGGCAAAGCGCACAAAACTGTATGAAGGCAAGGCCAAAGTCCTGTTTCAAGGTTCTGAACCAGGCACAGTCGTTCAATATTTTAAAGATGATGCAACTGCGTTTAACGCAAAGAAAAAAGGCACCATCAATGGTAAAGGTGTTTTAAACAACATCATTTCCGAATTCATCATGCTTCGCTTGCAAGAAATGGGTATTCCAACCCACTTTATTAAGCGCATGAATATGCGTGAACAACTTTGTCATCAGGTCGATATTATCCCTGTAGAAGTGATCGTACGCAATGTAGCCGCCGGTTCCATGGCAAAGCGTCTTGGTATTCCAGAAGGCACAAACTTGCCGCGTTCAATCGTTGAGTTTTGTTACAAATCTGACGAATTGGATGATCCGTTGATTTCCGAAGAACATGCCGTTGCTTTTGGTTGGGCATCTCCGCAAGAAATTGATGACTTTATGGCGATGACCCTGCGCATCAATGATTATCTTTCCGGCTTGTTTATGGGCATCGGCATCCGTTTGGTTGACTTCAAATTAGAATTTGGCCGTATCGAAGACGAAAATGGCGATGTTCGTGTTGTTTTGGCGGATGAAATTTCACCGGATAACTGCCGCCTTTGGGATGCGAAAACCAACGAAAAAATGGACAAGGACCGCTTCCGCCGTGATATGGGTGGCGTCGAAGAGGCCTATCAGGAAGTCGCGCGCCGACTTGGAATTTTGCCGGAAGGCGGAATGGCCGAGTTGGAAGAGTCGGATTCCGAAGAATCATAATATAAGAGGCGCAAAGGATATCCCCTTGCGCCTTTTTCTTTTAAAAGAGTTTAATACCGCACAGTTTAAAAAACCCTCAAACGGGACTGATTAGGAGAATTTCCGTGAAAGCCAAAGTTACTATCACATTAAAAAATGGTGTATTGGATCCACAAGGTAAAGCAATTGAGCATGCATTAACTGCACTTGATTTCGGCGGCGTTGACGAAGTGCGCCAAGGCAAAGTTATCGAATTGGATCTAGCGGAAACAGATGAAGCAAAAGCAAAAACACAAGTTGAAGCTATGTGTGAAAAGCTTTTGGCAAACACAGTTATCGAAGACTATTCAATCGAATTATCTGCCTAAGTTTTCTTAAGCTCATATTATTCGCGTTTATCAGGCAGTAATGCCGCTAATTTCTAAGTAGGGATGGACGGAAACATGAAATCCGCAGTCATTCTCTTCCCCGGCACCAACCGGGAAAATGATGCAATCGCCGCGTTGGAACAAGCTTCTGGCGTTAAACCTCAACTTGTTTGGCATGGTGAAACCGACTTACCGAAAGTGGACATGATCATGGTCCCGGGTGGATTCTCTTACGGTGACTATCTACGCTGTGGCGCGATGGGTGCTAATAGCCCGATCATGCGTGAAGTTGCCAAGGCAGCAAATGCAGGTGTAACCGTATTTGGTGTTTGTAACGGCTTCCAAATCTTGACAGAAACGGGCTTGTTGCCAGGTGCTTTGATGCATAATGCTAGTCTGAAATTCATCTGTAAGCGTACACAGTTGAAAGTTGAAAGCAATGCAACAAACTTCACATCTGCTTATGAAACAGGTCAGGTGATTACTGTGCCTGTTGCCCATAATGAAGGTAACTACTTCGCGGACACAGATACATTGGATCGCCTTGAAGGTGAAGGTCGCGTAGCTTTCCGTTATTGCGACGAAGATGGCGTGGTTTCTGATGCGACATGCTTAAACGGTTCTCAACGCAATATTGCGGGTATTTTGAATGAAAAAGGCAACGTACTTGGTATGATGCCACATCCAGAAAATGCAATTGACCCGCTTCATGGTGGCGTTGAAGGTAGTCCATTATTTACTTCTATTGTTAACTCTTTGAGCTAAGCGAGAAAACCGATGACAGATTATAACGCAAAATTCAATGCGATCGAAGTCACCGACGAGTTGATCGCTGAGCATGGTATCACTAAAGAAGAACATGGTATTATGCTAGATATCATGGGCCGTACTCCAAATTACACTGAGTTGGGTATCTTCTCTGTAATGTGGTCCGAACATTGTTCTTACAAGTCTTCTCGTTTTTGGTTGAAGCAATTACCGACCGAAGGCGAACAAGTGATCCAAGGTCCGGGTGAAAACGCCGGTGTTGTTGATATTGGTGATGGCCAAGCCGCCGTTTTCAAAATTGAAAGCCACAACCACCCAAGCTTTATTGAGCCTTATCAAGGGGCTGCAACTGGTGTTGGTGGTATCATGCGTGACGTATTCACCATGGGTGCACGTCCAATTGCCAATATGAACGCATTACGTTTTGGTAGCCCAGAACATCCAAAAACACGCCATCTACTTTCCGGTGTTGTGTCCGGTATTGGCGGGTATGGTAACTGTATGGGCGTCCCAACAGTTGGCGGTGAGACAAACTTCCATAAAGCTTATGATACCAACATCCTTGTCAATGCAATGACAGTTGGATTGGCTGACTCTGACAAAATCTTCTATTCCAAAGCATCTGGCATTGGAAACCCTGTTGTCTATGTTGGGTCTAAAACAGGCCGTGACGGTATTCATGGTGCGACAATGGCATCTGCAGAATTCGATGATGATTCTGATGCAAAGCGTCCTACAGTTCAGGTCGGCGACCCATTCACCGAAAAACTGTTGTTGGAAGCTTGCCTTGAATTAATGTCCACCGATGCGATCGTATCCATTCAGGATATGGGGGCTGCTGGATTGACCTCCTCTTCCGTGGAAATGGCGGATAAAGGTGAAGTAGGTATTGAATTACACCTCGATCAGGTTCCAATGCGTGAAGAAGGCATGACACCTTATGAATTGATGCTTTCTGAAAGTCAGGAACGTATGTTGATGGTTTTAAAACCGGGACGTGAAGACGAAGCCCGTGCCATCTTCGAAAAATGGGAATTGGATTTCGCGGTTGTTGGTAAAGTTACAGATACACGTGAATTGACCATGATGTGGGAAGGCCAACAAGTTGGCTCCATTCCTGTACCTCCTTTGGTGGATGCATCTCCAATGTATGAACGCCCATGGGAAGAAACACCACAACAAGATATTATTGCTGCGAGTGATGTGAAAGCCGTTGATAGCTTAACAGAGCTATTGAAAACAATCATGGGTTCCCCGAATATGGCGTCTCGTCGCTGGATTTGGGAGCAATATGACCATTTGGTTATGGGTAACACCATACAGGCACCGGGTTGTGATGCAGCCGTTGTTCGCTTACCAGAAACCAAAAAGGGAATCGCGATCTCAGTTGATTGTACCCCACGTTATTGTTTGGCAGACCCAAAACAAGGCGGTAAACAGGCAGTTGCTGAAAGCTGGCGTAACCTGACTGCATCTGGAGCAAAACCTTTGGCAATTACCAATAACATGAACTTTGGTAATCCTGAACGCCCTCGTATCATGGGTCAATTTGTTGGTGCAGTTAAAGGCATGTCTGAAGCTGCAATCAAATTCAACTACCCAGTGGTTTCTGGTAACGTATCCCTTTACAATGAAACCAATGGTATTGGTATTTTACCAACACCTGTTATTGGTGGTGTTGGTGTGATTGATGACGTATCCAAAGCTGTTTCAATTGACCTGAAGGCAGAAGGCGAAGACCTGATCCTGATCGGTGAAACAAAGGGGTGGTTAGGTAATTCCGTTTATTTGGATACAGTGGAAGGCCGCGAAGAAGGTGCACCGCCACCTGTATATCTGGATCAGGAATTGGCAAATGGAGATTTTCTGCGTGGATTGATTGACGACGGATTAGTGACAGCCTCCCATGACTTGTCAGATGGTGGCTTGGCCTGTGCAGCTGCAGATATGGCCATTTCTGGTAAAATGGGTGCTAAACTTGTTCAACCTGCTTCTTCTGATGTGCCTGCACATGCGTATTTCTTTGGCGAAGATCAGGCACGTTACCTGATTTCAACGAAAAATGCCGCTGTGATCATCGAAAAAGCACAAGAATCTGGTATTCCTGCAGAAATCATTGGTAAAACAGGCGGAAGTGACTTGAAGCTTGGTGAAGGTGATGCCATATCATTGGCAGAGCTTCGTGAAGCTTTTGAAGGCTGGATGCCAGAATATATGGCAGTTGAGCTTTAAATAAGTTCGACGATCAGCTATTCTAAAACCAACAATAACTGATTAGGAGTAACCATCATGCCGATGTCCCAAGGTGATATCGAAAACTTCATTAAGGAAGCCTTGCCAGATGCAGAAGTTGTGATCAACGATCTGCGCGGAGACGGCGACCATTATGCAGCTTTCGTTAAATCAGCAGAATTCAAAGGCAAAAGCCGCGTTCAGCAGCATCAGATGGTTTACAAAGCATTGCAAGGGCGCATGGGTAACGAACTTCATGCGCTTGCCTTGCAAACCGCTGTACCAGAGGATGGAGAGTAAGCTTCAGCATGAAGAAGCTTACTTGATGAAAGGAAAAGAAATGAGCGATAATCCTGCATTCGAACAAATCGAATCCGAGATCAATGAAAACGACGTTGTGCTATTTATGAAAGGCACACCTGTTTTCCCACAATGCGGCTTTTCAGCTGCAGTTGTACAAGTTTTGAACCATGTTGGCGTACCTTTTAAAGGTATTAACGTCCTTGAAGACATGGGTGTTCGTGAAGGCATCAAGGAATATTCCAGCTGGCCAACAATTCCTCAACTATATATCAAAGGGGAATTTATTGGTGGTTGTGATATTGTTCGCGAGATGTTTGAAACAGGCGAACTTTCACAAGCTTTCACAGATAAGGGTGTTGAGCTTCAAGAAGCTTAATTTCATCTAATCTGACAGTTATCAAAATGCCGCTTGAAGCTATTCAGGCGGCATTTTTATTTATAAATCAACTATGCCAGAAAATTCTACTCGCCAACTTTGAGGGATATCATCATTCTCATCCAATGGAGTTTCTGGAATATCTACAGATTCAATAACGCCACATATATGAGATACTTTTCCGGTTGAATCAAAAAGCGGAACATGAATCACCTCATTCAACGTACTGATACCACTTCGTGATGTCATTAATTCGCGTGATAAAACTGGTTTTTGTTCTTTCCATGTTAACTGATAGAGACGTTCAATTTCACCCAAGGCTTCACCAAACAATTCTTCTGATAACTCTTTCCCAGCAAAATGCTGACCTAGTTGGTCCGTAATATACATTCCTTGATATTGAAACGTCACCGTGAAAGGAGCCGCTACTATGGAAGTAATAAATAAGTTTCGCCAAAGTTGATTTGGTAAATCTTCTGGTAAGAGATCTTTATAACGTGGCTTGTCCGTATGACATGTCAATTCAGACCATATCTGCAAAAAAGCAGATGTCTTCCCTAACTGCGGTTTTTTTTCAACACCATCATCGGTAACGATATGGGGCTTGAAAGTATGACCAGTCATACAAATCCTCCGACCAATTCAATTTAGAATTGTCCCCTTACCCACGATTCATACTATAGTATGAAAATTCAATTTCATTCAATAATTTAAGAAAAATTAAATTTTTACCCATGCTTACGAATAAAAGCAGCAATCTCTGGTTTAATGATTTCTCGCCATTTCCGACCATTAAAGATTCCGTAATGCCCCACACCATCCTGTAGATGATTCTTTTTCATAGTCGCGGGAATGTTAGAGCACATTTCATGAGCTGCAATAGTTTGTCCCGGTGCAGAAATATCGTCCAATGCACCTTCAACCGTTAACAAGGCAGTTTTCTTAATGGCATGCGTATCAACCAAGTCACCTTTATAACGGAATAAACCACGTGGTAATAAGTGACGTTTGAAGACAGCATCGATAGTTTCCAGATAAAAGTCCGCCGCAGTATCCATTACAGCAAGATATTCATCATAAAACTTACGATGCGCTTCTGCTGAATCGCCATCCCCCTCAACCAAATGAGTAAACATTTTCCATTGTGCAACAGTATGGCGTTTCGGGTTCATGGATAAGAAGGCATGAAGCTGCATAAAGCCCGGATAAACGCGCCTTCCTGCTCCTTCGAATCTGAGCGGCACTACATGAATACAATTGCGACGGAACCAGTTCATATCATGCTTATCTGCCAATTCTGTCACAACAGTTGAAGCAGCCCGTGTATCCAATGGCCCTCCCATCAATGTCATCGTCTTTGGTTGATATGGGGAATCCTGCATGGCAAGAACAGATACGGCAGCTAGCACCAGTGGTGCAGGTTGGCAAACTGCCATCACATGCGCATCTTTACCTAAATATTTTAGAAATTTGATGACATAACTGATGTATTTTTCAACACCGAACTTACCTTCACCCATCGGGATTTCAGATGCGTCACGCCAATCCGTAACATAGACCTCATGATCATCAATCAATGCCTGCACAGTTCCACGCAGCAAAGTTGCATAATGGCCTGACATAGGTGCGACAAGTAAAAGCTTTGGATGTGTGCCTTCCTTTACGCCTTCGCGCTTAAAATGAACAAGATCACCAAAAGCCTTATGAACAACGGTTTCGATTGTAACAGGTGTTTCTTTTCCATCAACTATTGCAGTATCGATCATCCAATCCGGCTTACCACGTTCACGTAGCAAACTTTCCATCACATGAGAGCCTGCCGCAATGCTTTTACCTATAGGGGTATAACTCCACGGATTCCAAGGATGCGAAAAAGCAACTTCAGTTGCTTCCGCCATAATGCGCAATGGTTCCATTGCCTGCACTTTGGTATCGTAAAAGCTATACAGCACGATCATAAGCCCTCAATAATTGATCCTGAATACTCACTGTGACGGAGAAATTGGTGCAATGCAACATAAATCCCTAATTCCCAAGATAGAAAAAGCCCCGAAAGATAACGCTTCCAGGGCTTTTAATAATTTTTAGAAGTTAAACTTATTTAAAGCTCAACAGCTTAGCTTGTTTTACATGTGGGATCGCCTGTATCAAGGCCATGCAATCATCATCTAACGGACTATCCAGTTGTAAAAGCGCGATGGCCTCACCACCTTCTTCGGCACGCCCAAGGTGGAAAGTTGCAATATTTGCATCTACATTCCCCAAGGTTTGACCAAGCTGGCCAATCATACCTGGTTTATCTTCATTGGTTATGTAGAGCATATGCTCTGTAAGTTCGGCTTCAATCTCAATACCTTTCACCTCTACTACACGAGGTTTCTGTCCCCCAAACAAAGTTCCTGATACCGTGCGTTCAAATTTCTCCGTTGTGACGACTAAACGGATCAGTGTTTGATAGTCACATGGACGATCATGTTTCACTTCAGAAACTTCAATGGAACGATCACGTGCGATACTTGGCGCATTCACCATATTCACGCTATCACTAAACGGACGTAAGAGACCCGCTAATACCGCTTGTAATAACGGTTGTGTATTCAGACTTGCGACATGCCCTTCAAATTCAACACGAATAGCCTTCAAACCACTTTCAGTGACTTGACCAGCAAAGCTACCTAACTGTTCGGCTAAACTCATATATGGTCTCAATTTCGGCGCATCTTCCGCAGAGACAGATGGAATATTTAAGGCATTCGTCACCGCACCAGTTAACAGATAATCGGATAATTGTTCTGCAACTTGAATAGCAACATTCACCTGTGCTTCTGTTGTAGACGCCCCTAAATGCGGTGTACATACCACATTATCCATATTGAAAAGTGCATTCTCTTTTGCTGGCTCAACTTCAAATACATCAAGTGCCGCTGCGGCAACCTTACCACTTTCCAAACCTTCTTTCAGATCGGCTTCATTAATAATACCGCCACGGGCACAGTTAATAATACGAACGCCATCCTTCATTTTGGAAATCGCATCTTTGTTGATCAGATTCCGCGTACTATCGGTCAATGGAGTATGCATCGTAATGAAATCAGCACGCGCTAACAGATCATCCAACTCTACTTTCTCAATATTTAGCTCTTTTGCGCGCTCTTCTGACAGGAAGGGATCGAAAGAAATAACCTTCATTTTCAAACCTTGCGCACGATCCGCTACGATAGATCCAATATTACCGCTACCAATAAGCCCAAGGGTTTTACCAAAAACCTCAACGCCCATGAATTTGGATTTCTCCCATTTACCAGCATGGGTGGATTCATTCGCCATCGGAATTTGACGAGCGCATGCCATCATCATCGCAATTGCATGTTCGGCGGTAGTAATAGAATTACCAAATGGTGTATTCATAACAACAACACCATTAGCTGTCGCGGCTTCTTTGTCGATATTATCGGTCCCGATACCGGCACGGCCGATCACTTTTAAATTAGTTGCCGCTTCTAAAACATCCGGCGTTACTTTCGTAGAGGAACGAATAGCCAAACCATCATATTCGCCAATGCAGACTTTTAACTCATCCGGCGTCATGCCAGGTTTAAAATCAACATCAACCCCGCGCTCTTTAAAAATTTGTTCGGCAAGCGGATCCATTTTATCAGAAATAAGTACTTTAACCATTTTGTCTTACTTTCAGTATAATTCATTAGCCTTAAAAGGCTGGTAACATCTTGAAATTCTTATGCAGTAATCTGTGAATATGCCCAATCCAACCAAGGCATAAGTGCCTCCATATCAGCTGGATCAACTGTCGCACCGCCCCATAGGCGTAAACCTGCTGGTGCATCGCGATAACCATTAATGTCAAAAGCCACACCTTCTTTTTCCAACAAGGTTGCGATTTTCTTTGGCGCACCATCACGTTCTTCACCTTCTAGTGAGCAACTATCAGACAGTTTTAAACAGATAGATGTGTTTGATCTCAGAGTTTTATCAGCACAAAGGAACTCTACCCAATCAGTCTTCGCTACCCAATATTCAACCGCTTTTAGATTAGCGGAAGATCGATTTTGCATTTCAGATAATCCACCGATTTCATGAGCCCAATTCAACGCATCCAATACATCTTCGACACATAACATAGATGGAGTATTGATTGTGGCGCCGCTGAAAATACCTTCAATCAATTTTCCACCTTTTGTAAGACGGAAAATCTTAGGTAACGGCCATGCGGGGGTATAACTCTCAAGACGGTCTGCAGCACGCGGGCTAAGCACCAACATGCCATGTGCGCCCTCACCACCTAGAACTTTTTGCCATGACCAAGTGGTTACATCCAATTTGTCCCATGGTAAATCCATGGCAAATGCCGCAGAGGTTGCATCACAAATAGTTAAACCTTCCCGATCATCCGCGATCCAGTCGCCATTTGGAACCTTTACGCCACTTGTTGTCCCATTCCATGTGAACACAACATCCCGACTTTTATCAATCTTGGTCAAATCAGGTAGGAAGCCGTAATCAGCTGTATAGCTATTCACATCTTCAAGCTTCAATTGTTTCACCACGTCAGTGATCCAACCGCTGCCGAAACTTTCCCATGCGAGCATATCAACACCACGCGCCCCTAAAAGAGACCAAAGAGCCATCTCAACAGCACCTGTATCAGATGCGGGAACGATACCAATTTTATAATCTGCGGGAATACCAAGAATTTCACGCGTATCGTCAATGACCTGTTTTAGCTTTGCCTTGCCTTCTGCGGATCTATGTGACCGACCTAGCGATGCGCCGCCTAAACCCGAAGTCGACCAGCCCGGGCGTTTCGCACAAGGCCCAGAAGAAAAGAAAGGTCGTGCCGGTCGGATTGTCGGCTGGTTCATAGTCATTTTTTGATCCTCATATTAATCATTAGAATTTGTGGATATGCCACAATAACAAACGTCTATCACCTTTTGTGACAAATAAGTACCGCTTGTTTGCAACGCAGCAAATACCTAGTTTCAAAAACTAAATCAACTGCTAATTTGTCGCTTTTGCATATGATGATGGTCGCTTTTATCTAAAAAATATAATTAAACGGTTAATCA
>NZ_SMMC01000094.1 GCF_009711445.1 Curvivirga aplysinae
ATCAGGTACTGTCCTAAATTGAATCATAATGGGATAGACTAATTTTAATTAGAATCGGTTGTAATTTTTTCGCTGAAGCAGGAGTTTTAAGATCAGGAAGAGTGGATAAATTTAAAGAATAATAAAGGCCTGTACATCCTTTAATTTCTATTATTTTCCTTCCGTTTTAAATCTGTCATTAACCTTTTTTATGCTATAGTTAGCATCTAAAGCTTATTGCTTCAGTTACAGAGAGGCTTGGATCGTGGACGCGTTCATTCAGTTCTTAAGAAAGATGGGGCCAGCTCGTATCGGCATGATCGCCGGTATCGGCCTGCTTGTACTTGGCTTTATCATCTATCTCGCGACCAGTTTTGGCAAACCCAACATGTCTCTGCTTTATTCAAATTTGGATGCACAGAGTACACAAGAGATTACAACCCAACTAGCCAGCCAAGGCATTCCATTTGAAATTCGCCAAAATGGCAGTCAGGTGTTTGTTCCTTCTGAACGTGTCGGTGATGTTCGCATCGCCATGGCAGAGCAAGGGCTTAGTGGTTCCATTATCGGCTATGAAATCTTTGACCGCGAAGAAACCTTGGGTACTTCTAGCTTCCTTCAAGAAGTGAACCGGGTTCGTGCCCTTGAAGGTGAATTATCGCGCACAATTACATCTATGAGTTCCGTCAAGGCAGCTCGCGTCCATCTAGTTCTGCCAAAACGTGAATTATTCAGTCGTGATCTTCAAGAACCAAGCGCCTCTATCATCATCAAGATGAAAGGCCCACAACGCCTTGAAAAATCACAAATATCTGCCATCCAACATCTTGTAGCAACAGCGGTCCCACGCCTCAAACCATCTTCTATATCCATTGTTGATGACCAAGGGACCCTATTGCACAAAGGTGGGGATGAAGAAGGCGCGGCTGGCGAGGACTCTCTTGATCTACAAACGCAGTATGAAAACCGTATCCAACGTAATCTACAAGATTTGTTAGAACGCACCATGGGTATTGGTAAAGTTCGTGTTGAAGTAAATGCAGATATGGACTTCACACAATCCGTGATTAATAAAGAAGAATATGATCCGGAAGGCTCTGTCCTTGTCTCCTCCAATACAATTGAAGAAACAAGTAATTCTTCTGAAGCAGACGAAGAAAACGTCTCTGTTGGCAACAACCTACCTGATGGTCAAGCAGCAGCAGGTGGCGGTAATAGTGAACAAACATCCAGCATCCAAGAAACCAGTAATTTTGCCAATTCGAAGACCATCACCAACCAAGTCAAAAATGTTGGAGAGATCAACCGCCTTTCTATCGCTGTGTTGATTGATGGTCATTATGCGCGCGGGGAACCTACAGAAGATAACGAACAAGGTGAGCTGGTTTATACACCGCGCACCGTAGAAGAAATGCAGCAAATCGAAACTTTGGTAAAATCAGCTGTCGGTTTTGATGAGTTGCGAGGCGATACCGTAGAAATCGTGAATATGCGATTTGCAGAATTGCCATTAAGTGAAGCTGATGGTGAAATCACTTACTTCGGCTTGTCTGCTGCAGATATACGCTCCCTCGCCCAAACACTGATCTTGGGCTTGTTAGCCGTATTGGTAATTTTATTGGTCGTTCGTCCAATGCTCAACCGTCTATTGGATACAACGCCAGGCGATGAGTTGGAAGAAACGGTTCTATTGACGGACCAATCTGGGCAACCGATTGTAGCGGGTGGCCAGCCGGGCGTTCCAGCAGCGGGGGTTGATTTGGACTTTGATGAAGATGATGAATTTGACCAGATGATCGATATCGCGCAAATTGAAGGTAAAGTGAAAGCATCCTCCATGCGTAAAATCGGTGAAATTATTGAAAACCATCCAGAAGAAGCTGTATCCATTCTACGAAATTGGATGCATCAACCTATGGATTAGAGCCTGAAATAAAGTATACGGCAATTTTAGGGAGTTTAATAAAGCAATATGCGTGTTCGTGAGGATTATAGAAGCTTAGCAGGGCCGGAAAAAGCGGCTGTGATGATGCTTGCCATTGGCGAAGAATATGCGGTTAAGCTTTTCGACCTAATGGATGACGAAGAAATTCGTGAACTTTCTCAAACCATGGCTAATTTGGGAACAATTTCCTCAAATCTGGTTGAGCGCCTCTTTATCGATTTTGCCGAACAGCTCTCTTCTACAGGTAGCCTTGTTGGCTCCTATGAAAGTACAGAACGCTTACTTAGCAAAGTGCTTAGTGATGACCGCGTAGGTACGATCATGGAGGAAATCCGCGGTCCAGCTGGTCGTACCATGTGGGATAAGCTTGCTAATGTAAACGAAGTTGTATTAGCGAATTACCTTAAGAATGAATATCCGCAAACAGTGGCCGTTGTTCTGTCCAAAATTAAATCTGACCACGCATCACGTGTTTTGGCAGCGTTGCCTGAAAGTTTCACGATGGAAGTCATCATGCGTATGTTGCGGATGGAAGCTGTTCAGAAAGAAGTTCTTGATGACGTTGAACGCACATTGCGCACAGAATTTATGACCAATCTGGCACGCACAGCACGTCGTGATAGTCACGAAATGATGGCTGAGATTTTTAACAATCTCGACCGTAACACCGAAAACCGCTTTATGACTTTACTGGAAGAACGTAACCGCGATTCTGCCGAACGCATTAAAGCATTGATGTTCACATTCGAAGATTTGCAAAAACTGGATCCTGCGGGTGTTCAAGCTTTGTTACGTGCTGTGGATAAAGATAAACTTTCAATTGCCTTGAAGGGTGCATCAGAACAAATCAAAGAACTGTTCTTTGGCAATATGTCTGAACGTGCGGCGAAAATCCTGCGCGAAGATATGGCTGCTATGGGCCCTGTCCGTTTGAAAGATGTGGATGAAGCCCAAATGGAAATGGTAAACCTTGCGAAAGATCTTGCTGCGAAAGGCGAAATCGTTATTTCCGAGGGTGGTGCCGAAGACGAACTTATCTATTAACCTAGGCGCGATAATCTTTAATGAGCAACACAAAGACATATACTCCTTTTAGTTTCACCACTTCCTTTGATGAGTTGGAGAAATCTGACCTTCAAGTGATGGAAGAGGAACGTGAGCGCGCAGCTGAAGAAGAAAAGGAACGTCAGCGCCTTGAGGAAGAAGCCCTAAATGCCCCTCCTCCCCCTCCGACCTTTTCTGAAGAAGAATTAGCAGCTGCGAAGGCAGAAGCGTGGAATGAAGGCCATACAGCAGGTCATTCAGAAGCGCTCGGACAGATTGAACAACAAACTCTAACTGCTTTACAAACCATGACCGGTTACATGGCTGTCCTTCAAGACCGACAAGCTCTGGCGAATGAGAGTCAAGCAGCTGCGCTTGCCCGTATCGCAAGCGATATGGTTCGTAAACTTATGCCAATTTATGCAAGTGAACACGGCGTTGAAGAGATAAAGAACCTTGTTTATTCCAGCTTGGCTCCTTTGGAAACTAAAGGCCGGATCAACATTACTTTACCTGAAGGTTTGCATTCAACCATTCAAGAGCAGCTAGGAAAAGTTGCTCAGGAAGCAGGGTTTGAAGGAAAGTTGATGTATCACCCTGATGCCAAGCTAGGACCTTCAGATGTGCGTGTCGATTGGGGCCGTGGTAGTGCTGAACGAAATGTGGGAACAGCACTTCAGGAAATGGAAAAAATCGTCGAACAATTTCTAGAGAACCATCTAAATGCTGAAGAGGTTGAAGCAGAGTTAACTGTTGAACCCGGTAATGAAGATCGGCAAAATATGGCAGAAACGCCTACCACCTCTGTGCCAGAACAATCAGAACCTGTAGAACCGCCAGCGGATTTAAATTCGGAGCAAACTGTCACTCAAACAGAAGAACAGCTTGCGCCAACACCTGACGTTAACTTGGAGATCGAACAGTCATTGCCCGATACGGCAATGGACTCACCTCCCGAGGAGCCTGATAAATGATGAGTGATGAAGAAGAAAACGTAGAAGCAACCGAAAATGGTGACGCAGCTGCGGGCGGGGGAAGTGGCGCCGATGATAGCGGCGAAATGAACCTCAAAACCCTTGAAGCAGAATCGGAATATGGGGAAGCTCTTGATCCACGTGCTGCCGAGTTAGCACTGCCTAGTGGTGCACGTGACCTTGAAGCTGTTTACGAGATTCCAGTCCAAGTCTCTGCCGTGCTGGGTAAATCTCATATGCAAGTAAGCCAATTGTTGAAATTAGGTCGTGGCGCTGTCGTAGAACTAGATCGTAAAGTTGGTGAAGCGATTGATATTTATGTGAATAACCGTTTGGTTGCACGTGGTGAGGTTGTGGTTGTAGACGACAAACTTGGTGTAACAATGACTGAGATTATTAAATCTGAGAAAACACAATCATAAGGGTGATAACTTTGCCTACATCTGCAAAGAATTTGGAGTAATGGGGAATGGCTGATAGTGCTCAAACAGGGAACGAACAGAAGTTAACCCAACCTGAAACAAAAATGTCTATTGATCTCGCAACAATCCTTGGGATTGTCGGCGCGTTGGGACTTGTAGCAGCAGCAATTATCCTTGGCGGCTCTCCTGGCGCTTTCATAGATATACCATCAATACTTATTGTGATTGGCGGTACAATCGGCGTCACAGTTGCCTGTTTTTCTTTTAAAGATGTTTTAACCGCCTTTAGCTCTCTTGGTCAGATGTTTTTCAGAACGACAACAGACCCACATGAATCGGCATTACAACAATTACAATTAGCACAAATCGCGCGTTTCCGTGGTGTTCTTGCCTTACAGAACTATATGGTAAGCCTGGAAGATCAGCCATTATTACAACAGGGTTTAAGCATGGCCATTGATGGCAGTAATGGTGATGAGATTGAGCGCGTTATTGAGCAAGATATCGAAGCCGCGGCTGAACGTGCGGCTGTGTCTGTTAGTGTATTCAAAAAGGCAGCGGATCTATCGCCAGCAATGGGGTTGATCGGTACATTAGTTGGCTTGGTTCAAATGCTTGGAAATTTGGAAGATCCAAACTCAATTGGTCCTGCAATGGCAGTAGCCCTTTTAACAACCTTCTATGGCGCATTGTTATCAAATGTTGTTTTCACACCGCTTGCAGCCAAGTTGGAACGCACATCTTCCGAAGACATGTTGTTAAGTAATTTATATCGAATGACATCCGCATCAGTTGGCCGTCAAGAAAATCCGCGTCGTTTAGAAATGCTTTTGAATACCGTTCTACCGCCTTCCCTGCGCGTGGATTATTTTAACTAAGACGTACAAAGCTATATAGAGTTAAGTGAGAATTAAGAAATGCGACTATTAGTTATTGGAACTCTTGAAGGACATATGACAACTGCTGTTCAAATTGCAATGAAACGCGGTGCGAAAGTAGCAACAACAGATGCTATCGGAGAAGCTTTAGGTAACTTGCGTAGTGGTCAAGGTGCAGACCTTATCATGATCGACGTACGCATGAATGTTGCATCCTTGGTTGAACATCTTGAAAGCGAACGCATCCACGTACCTGTAGTTGCTTGTGGTCTCGAAGGAACTGATGCGACCACAGCTGCAAATGCTATTCGTGACGGTGCTCAAGAATATATACCTCTTCCACCGGATGCTGACTTAATTGCGGCGGTTCTTGAAGCTGCAGCACAGGAAGATAATGCAATTATTCACCGTGATCCGGCAATGAAAGCCGTGATCGGATTAGCAGACCAAATTGCCCCTTCAGATGCATCCGTTCTAGTGACTGGTGAATCGGGTACGGGTAAAGAAGTTATGGCCCGCTATCTTCATACAAAAAGCCGCAGAGCCGCAGGACCTTTCGTCGCAATCAACTGCGCTGCAATTCCTGAAAACCTTTTGGAATCCGAACTTTTTGGCCATGAAAAAGGAGCTTTTTCTGGTGCTGTCGCAAAACGAGTTGGTAAATTTGAAGAAGCAAACGGAGGTACATTATTACTCGATGAGATTTCCGAAATGGATTTGCGTTTACAAGCCAAATTGCTTCGTGCCATTCAAGAGCGTGAAATAGATCGTGTCGGAGGCAACAAACCGGTCAAAGTCGATGTGCGTATTCTTGCGACCTCCAACCGTCATATGGAAGAATATATTAAGGAAGGCAAATTTCGGGAAGATTTGTATTTCCGATTAAATGTGGTCAACATTCAATTACCATCCTTACGTGAACGTCCAATGGATATTGCTTTGCTCAGTCAGTTCTTTGCTAAAAAATATGCGGAATTGAATGCGGTTGACGAAAAACCGATGACACTAGAAGCTATCGCAAAGTTAGAATCATATCACTGGCAAGGTAATGTGCGAGAACTAGAAAACACAATGCATCGCGCAATTCTACTGGCATCCGGTCCAAACATTGATGAGAATGCCATTTTACTAACCGGGACAAGCCCTGCAGCTGCTGCAACAGCATCAGGATTTACACCACCTCCAGCTGAGGCTCATCCTGCGTCGACGGCTAGTGCCCCGACAGCAAGTGAACCGACTGAAGTAACGTCCGAATCTGAAGGTGGGGCATTCATTGCACGTACAGTCGCCGATGTTGAACGAGATTTGATCATAGATACCCTTGATCATTATCTAGGCAATAGAACTCACGCCGCCAATGTTCTTGGCATCTCTATTAGAACGTTACGTAATAAGTTAAAGCAATATTCCGAAGAAGGTTATGAAATTCCAGATGCAGGTGCGAATGGTTAATCATACCTAACTGGTATTCATTTCTTATAAGGTAGCCCTAAATGGCAGATACAGAAAATTCTTCAACCCCCTCATCTGCACCAGCCGATTCTGGTGACAGCGGGGGTGTATCTCCAGTTGGTAGCGGCGGTGGTGGCGGCAACCCATTCGCAAGTCTAAATAATATCGGTAGTATCATGAAAAGCCAGGAGTTATTCCTGCCGCTTGGTATTGTTGCGATTTTAGTTTTGTTGCTGATCCCTTTGCCTACATGGATCATGGATTTCTCATTAGCTGTATCAATTACATTTTCTGTCTTGATCATGCTGACTGTGATTTTTATTCACTCTGCAACCGAACTTACATCATTCCCGACATTGTTGCTCATCGCTACCATGTTGAGGTTAGGCTTAAACGTAGCATCCACCCGTCTCATTCTCTCTGATGGGCATACAGGTACTCAGGCTGCGGGACGCGTTATTCAAGCATTCGGTGATTTTGTTGTCGGCGGCAACTACCTCATTGGTATTATTATCTTCGCAATCCTGGTGATTATTAACTTTATTGTAATCACCAAAGGTGCAGGACGCGTGGCAGAGGTTGCTGCACGTTTTACCTTGGATGCGATGCCCGGTAAGCAAATGGCAATTGATGCAGATTTATCAGCAGGCCTTTTAACTGAAGAAGACGCACGTAAACGCCGTGAAGAGTTGCAAACCGAAAGTGCTTTTTTTGGATCGATGGATGGTGCATCCAAATTCGTTCGTGGTGACGCAATTGCCGGTATTCTTATCACCTTCATTAACGTTATTGGTGGTATTATTATTGGTGTTGTTCAACGTGATATGGCTCTTGCCGATGCAGCCCAAAACTATACATTACTCACAATTGGTGATGGCCTAGTCAGTCAAATCCCATCTTTGATCGTCTCCGTGGCTGCCGGTCTCTTGGTAACTAAAGCGGGTATCACTGGCGGTACAGAAAAAGCCGTTGTTGGTCAACTTTCTGGATATCCTGGTGCTCTAGGCATTGCATCAGGCCTTCTGTTCTTGATGAGTATGGTTCCAGACCTTCCTGCCTGGCCCTTCATGACCATGTCAATTGCAGCTGGTGTTGGCGCATGGTTTATTCACAAAAAGAATGAAGCTAGAAAAATTGCTGATGCCATAGCGGAACAAGCAAAAGAAGACGAAGAGGTTACGGCCGCGGCGGCACCTGCCGAAGAGCCAATTTCAACAGCTCTACAAATTGACTTGCTTCGTTTGGAACTTGGATATGGTTTGTTACCTCTTTTAAATGCGGAAGGTGAACATCGCCTAACCGATCAAATCAAAGGACTTCGTCGACAAATTGCCGGTGATCTTGGTTTCGTAATGCCTGCAGTGCGTATTCAAGATAATTTGCAACTTCCAGCAAATAGCTATGTCATCCGCGTAAAAGAAATTGAGACTGGCCGTGGTGAATTACGCCCAAACATGCATTTGGTGATGGACCCGCGTGGCGAGCAAATTTCATTACCGGGGGAAGCAACTGTTGAGCCTACCTTTGGCCTTCCTGCGGTTTGGGTACAAGATAATCAACGTGAAGAAGCCGTATTCCGAGGCTATACTGTTGTTGATCCATCCACCGTGATTACCACACATTTAACCGAAGTCTTAAAAGATAACATGTCTGAGTTGTTATCTTATGGTGAAACTCAAAAGCTTCTCGAAGAATTGCCAGATTCTCAACAAAAACTTGTGGAAGATATTGTACCCGCACAAGTTGGATTAGGTGCCCTTCAACGTATCTTGCAAAACTTGTTGATAGAGCGTGTTTCAATTCGTGACCTTCCAACAATTCTTGAAGGGGCAGCAGAAGCTGTCGCATTTACACGAAACATCACGCAGATTACTGAACATGTACGTTCCAGATTGGCACGGCAACTTTCTGATGCGAATACAAATCCGGAAGGCATTGTACCTCTGATTACTCTATCTCCTGACTGGGAACAGGCATTCTCAGAATCTATTATTGGGCAAGGCGATGAGCAACAATTGGCAATGGCACCATCACAATTACAAGACTTCATTGGCCGTGTAAGAAGCGCATATGAACGTCAAGCTATGGCCGGTGAAACACCTGTATTATTGGTGAGTCCGCAAATTCGCCCTTATGTTCGATCCGTGGTCGAACGTTTCCGTCCTGCAACCGTTGTGATGTCTCAAAACGAAATTCATCCAAAAGCTCAAATTCGTACTGTTGATCAAGTTTAAGTCGATAAATTAGGAATTGGCACGATTTTGGTATATGCTATTCCATACAAAATTTTGTTAAAAGGATAGCAGTTTGACCAGCATTCCACCTGTACAACAACCT
>NZ_SMMC01000213.1 GCF_009711445.1 Curvivirga aplysinae
TTGCCAATCGGAGGATCACCATGGCTGTTGATATGAATATGCAAATCTTGATCGTCGACGATTATAAGACGATGCTGCGTATTATCCGCAACCTGCTTAAGCAGTTGGGTTTTAACAATGTTGATGAAGCCACAGATGGAAGTGACGCATTGGCCAAGCTTCGTTCTAAGGATTATGGACTCGTAATTTCCGATTGGAATATGGAGCCTATGACAGGTATTCAATTGCTTCGCGAAGTGCGTGCCGATGAGA
This sequence comes from Curvivirga aplysinae, assembly GCF_009711445.1. Lineage (GTDB taxonomy): Bacteria > Pseudomonadota > Alphaproteobacteria > UBA8366 > Aestuariispiraceae > Curvivirga > Curvivirga aplysinae. The sequence goes on from NZ_SMMC01000213.1 coordinate 253, forward strand.
AGATGCGCGATTTACCATTCATCATGATTACTGCTGAAAGTAAGACTGAAAATGTGATTGCAGCGAAAGAAGCCGGCGTGTCTAACTATATCGTGAAGCCGTTTAACGCAGCGACATTAAAAACAAAACTAACAAGTGTGATTGGCAACTTCTAAGTTTTACTTAGATTTACTTGTAAGTTATAAAAGATTGAAGGCGTATATGTAAAAATATACGCCTTTTTCTTTAGCTATTCTTGCTTTTTCCTTTTTGCTTAACGCGAAACTGTGTATGATTCTTAACTGGATATTTAGATTTTGTAGAAGTTAAGGCACAGTTGAATAATGGCAGGTGCACCTAAAGTTAAAGGAAAGGATATGGGGCCAATCATGTTTTTGAGCCTCTTCTTGCTATTACTTGCCTTTTTTATACTCCTAAATACATTATCTACCTTTGAAGAAGCCAAAGCGCGTAAGGTGATTAAGTCTGTTACCTCTACCTTCAAAACTGAGCTTATCAATGAAACCAAAGCGCAGATCATGATTTCTACAGTTGGTCCGGTACCAGAAGCAAATCGTGTTATTAACGATGTAGAAAAGCTTTGGGTTACGGCTGTCCCAATTGCTGAAGTAGAAACACTGAGAGATGGTTCTGTTATGCAGATGACGGTTCCCACACGTGAAATTTTTGTTGTCGGTGAAATTGCATTGCGGGCGGATCGTCTTGATCTTATCAGAGATACTGCAGCAATATTGGAAAAACCTTTTGAAGGCAATGTGTTGGAACTTCAATTTATGCTTGGCGTGGATTCTTTAGAACGATTGAAAACCACCTTGCCGAAAATTGTTGGGACTGAGGTAGACGAAACGGTAAACCCCGAAGAAATAAATTTGGATGAACCAGACGAAGATAATCGATCACTGGCATTCGCTCGAACTGGTGTTGTTGCTCAACAATTGATTACTGAAGGTGCACCAAAATCCGGTATTTCTATTGGCTTGATGCATGGAGATCCTAAAGTGGCTAGAATGCGCTTTTATGTACATCCAGAAAGTAGCGCATTTAATACATTTACGGATGAAGTTATTGATCAAACTTCTGCTCCTTTGATTCCAAATCCTTCAAACGTACAGTCGCCTGTTATTGGGGGCAGTGCACAATGATAGACTTTAAAGGGCATGATCAAGGTAAGGATGATAGCGGTGTCGAAAAAGCGCCAGCTTGGTTATTAAGCTTTGCCGATGTGAGTGCGTTATTACTTGCTTTCTTTGTCATGCTTTTCTCCATGTCCACGTTGAAAACTGAAGAATATGAAAAGATTATTTCAAAGATTACTGTTAAAGAAAAACAGGAAGACCCCGTCCGAGATTTAGCTCCGATTGCAAGTGAATCTATTCAGATGGCAGCAGTACTTCCTGCTGAAGCCCCAGAATATCTTGAGCGTATCTTAGCTGAAGCAATTGAAAGTGATCCCGTTTTAGAAAAAGCTAGAATTACACTGTTAAACGGCCGTATTATTATGTCCTTACCCGCGGAAGAATTGTTTTTGCCCGGTAGTGCAATTATTAGCTCACGTGCGACCGCTGCGCTATTTAATCTATCAGGTGTTATGTCTCAATTTGGTAATCAAGTTGTGGTTGCTGGACATACTGACCCGACCCCCACACGGGCAGATATATATCCATCAAACTGGGAACTGTCATTGGCGAGGGCGCTTTCTGTTGCGTCATATTTGAAAGATGTTGGGTATCAGCAGGAATTAACAATTATGGGACATGCGGATAGCCAATATGAATATTTAAATCAATCTATTCCAGAAGACCGTCGAAAAAAGCTTGCGCGGCGGGTGGACTTGGTTATTTATCCAGAGGCAGGAAGTTAATGGATTTTTCTGTAATATATTGTAAGTTATGACTGATTCGTTAGTTTCGTTTGGGGAATAGATGTCAGGTACGTTCAAAAAGATATTGCGTAACACGGTTTTACCGCTCGCTTTTTCTGCGCATTTTGTTGGTGGAAGTATGTCTGCTGCATCTGCGCAAGAAGTTGTGGGGTTAAGAGCATGGGCGCATACTGATTTTGGCCGCCTTGTATTTGACTGGCCTTCTAATGTGAATGTAACTACTGCGATTCAAGGGCAAACATTGGTTTTGTCCTTCTCGAAGCCCTTTGACGCTTCTTTGGCGCCAGTGGCGGAGCATTTATCAGGCTATCTTGGTCAAGGAAGTTTCTCTTCTGATAAATTGCGTCTGTCCTTCCCTTTGAGGCAAAGCTTAGCTGTTAGCCATTTTAAAAACGGCCAATCTATTGTTGTTGATCTAAAGCCTGCAACCCCAACATCCTCACAAGTAGCGGAAAATTCAGGGAATACCACATCTATCCGCGTGCGAGTTGGTGAACATGACAATTTTACACGTTTGGTATTTGATTGGCCGAATAATGTTACTTATAATGCTGATCTGACCGCTGGGCAGTTGGTTCTGTCTTTTGCCGCGGAAGCTGGGCTGAATCTTGCTCAACTTAGAGAACAATTACCTGACGGCTTCTCTGATTTAACATCTTCTAGTTCAAATGGAGGAACTCGTTTTGCTTTAACTGCACCAGCAGATACGGGGTTGAGGCATTTCAAATCAGGTAATAAGGTTGTTGTGGATTTGGTAAAGGGAGCTGGACAACCAGCAAGGTCTGCTCCAGAAACAGCTCCTGCACAGGTGCAGGCTGAGACTGAAGAACCTAACAATCAATCACCTGAAGTGTCCGTGCCCGATCCCGTTGAATCAGAAACAGTAGAGCTCCCTCCCGTGACGCCTGCACCAACAACAAGTGTGACACAAGCAGAAGTTAATGAGGTAGGAGAAGTCCAGGGAGAGCTGGACACCGCTCAGATTCAAAAAGAAGATGAAGCTCTGGCGAAAGCCGAAGCTGAAGGTTCTGTAACTTTATTGCGTCCAGATCAGGCGGAACTAGCTGCGCGTCTAGCTGAAAAGAAAAGGCAGGAAGCTCAAAAGCAATCTGGTCCTGCACCAGTTACTTTGTTATTCCCGTGGTCTGAAAATGTCGGCGCTGCGGTCTTTCGTCGTGGCGAAAATGTATGGATTGTTTTTGATAAACGAGCACCGGTTGATTTGGCTCCCCTACGCCAGCAAGGACAACCACTAATCACTCGTGTCGAGCAATTACCTGTTGGTGGCGCGACTGTTTTCAGACTAAAAACTCTTCCTGGTATTAATCCGATTGTTCAAAAAGAAGGTTTTGATTGGTTGCTTGAATTCCGTCAGGGACCAATTTTACCGAGTATCCAAGCCACCATTCAGGCGGATGTGGATGGAGATATCGGCCCACATTTGAATTTCCCGTCTGATGAACCGGGTGTTTTAATTAATCTTCCGGATCCAGATATCGGAGATGTTTTACGGATCGCTACAATTAAAGAGCCTGGTATTGGGGTTCAGGGGCAACGAGCTTATCCTGAATTTACTCTTTTAGCTTCTGCACAGGGCGTTGTTGTGGAGATGTTAGGTGATGAAGTTTTCTTTGATCGAGAATTGGATGGTTTCCGTTTGTATAGTACTGAAGGGTTACATATCTCAGCGATTTCTCCCGAAGCACCTGTTGCAGATATTTCTCAACTCTCTTCAAAGCGATTGTTTGATTTCGAAGAATGGTTGCGCGGTGGACCTGATAAGTATCAAAAGGATCGACAAGAATTAATAACGACAGTTCAAGATACAGACCCTGTCGACAAAAATGATGCGCGTTTTAAGCTTGCTGAATTTTATCTTGCTCATGGACGAGGCCCTGAAGCAAAAGGGGTGTTAGAAGTTATTGCACTAAATGATCAAACGATTGAGACACGTCCTGACTATCGCGCTATGTTGGGCGCCGCACATTTCTTGAATTGGGACTATGATTCAGCACGCCAAACTTTAAATGACCCGAGACTGGATGGATTTTCAGAGGCGTCAATATGGCGTGGGGCAACGCTTGCGGAATTAGGTGAGTGGAAGCAAGCTGTTGATTATTTTAAAGCTGGTGACTCTCTTCTTTTACGGTATCCTTATCCGTTGAAAGCCACTTTAGCCATGTTGCGCATAGAAGCAGCTTTGGCGACCCGGGATTTGCGCTCCGCAGAAAACTGGTTAGATGAACTTGATAAAGGCAGGGACAAATTAAGTCGTGGTCAACTTGCTGCCTTGCGTTACCATCAAGCGCGCATTGCGTTAACCAAAAATAATTTGGATCAAGCTCATGATATATGGAAAGACTTGGCTGCTGGCCCTGATCAATTTAATGCGGTGCGATCGCAATATGCTTTAGTTAATCATGGATTGAAGCAAGAAACACTCTCATTGGATGAAGCCATCGATATATTGGATAAATTGCGTTATCGTTGGCGTGGTGATAGTTTTGAGCTGGCGGTTTTACGCAGACTTTCTGAGCTTCATTTCGAGAATTTGGATTATAGAAATGGTCTTAATATTATGAAGACCGTTGTGACATATTATCCGGAAACACCAATCGGTAAAGAAATGGCCGAGGAAATGGTGAATATATTCAAGCGTCTATATTTAGAGGGGGACGCGGATCTATTGCCACCTCTTAAAGCATTGGCAATTTACGATGAATTCCGTGAGCTGACGCCTTCTGGTCCAGATGGGGACGAGATGATTGAAAAATTAGCAGATCGGTTGATTGCTGTTGATTTGTTGAATCGCGCAGCAGCCCTACTGGATCATCAGGTTAGGTTCCGTTTGCAAGGGGAAAATCGAGCTCGTGTCGGTGCTAAATTGGCTTTAGTTCATTTAATTGATGGTCAGGCAGAAGATGCTATTCGGGCATTGAATGCGTCGCAAAGCCCTCAACTCAACGAAGATTTAGAAGGGGACAGACGTCGTTTGCGTGCGAAAGCTGCTTTTGAATTGGGGGATTTACCAGAAGCAATCAAATTGCTTGCAGGGGATGTGTCAAAAGAAGCCGATATGTTGCGTCGGGATATGTTCTGGGCCGAAGAAAATTGGTCAGAGGTTTCGCGTGTTTTGCAAAGTTTAGCCGGGAATCCTCCGGACGAGGCAGAGCTTGGTCTTGATGACGAGAAAGCTGGTTACGTATTAAATTGGGCTGTTGCTCTGCGGTTGAACGAGGACGAAGATGGTTTGGCATTGCTCAATGAGTTATACGGGCCAGCGATGCAATTTAGTGCGTTAGCAAATGCTTATAACTTTATTGCGACGTCTGTAAATTCAGAACGCCCTGAAAAGCTGCAAGATATGATCAGGCAACTGGCAAATAGTGATATGTTTAACGCGTTTGTGAACAACTATCGTGATAAGTTGTTAAGTCAGGATGATGATGAATATAGGCCAGAAGATGAAGCGCCTCTTTCAGAAGTAGAGACGCCAGCATAATGATAATTATCATGCCCCACAATTTACTATGTGGTTTTTTTTATGGGATAAAGCTTTGAACCAGGCTTCCTACAACAAGATACCAGCCATCAACCAAGACAAAGAAAATCAGTTTGAATGGAAGCGAAACCATGACCGGAGGGAGCATCATCATACCCATTGACATGAGGACTGATGCGACAACCATATCAATGACCAAAAATGGCACAAATAATAAGAAACCAATTTCAAACGCACGTTTTAATTCGGAGATCATAAATGCCGGTATGAGTGCGCGTAACGGAATATCTTTTGGGTCCTCTACTGCCTCAAATTTGCCTATATCCATAAAAAGCTGAAGATCTTGCTCTCTTACGTGACGTCGCATGAAGTCATGAAATGGCGCTACTGTTCTGGTAAATGCATCCTCTTCTGTAATTTGTTCTTCGATAAGTGGTGCAATCCCATTATCGTAAGCTTCTTCCAAGGCGGGTTGCATAATAAACAATGTCATAAACAAGGCGAGGCTAACTAATACCATATTAGGTGGTGTACCTTGCGTTCCCAATGCTGTCCTGAGTAGGGAAAGTACAATAACAAGACGTGTAAAGCTTGTAACCATAATCATAAGGGATGGCGCTAATGATAGCACCGTGATCATGGCGATTAGCTGTACAAAACGTCCGGTAACGGAGCCACCTTCGCCAATGTCGATATTTACGGACTGGGCTAGTGCTGTTCCATGGAAAAGGGCTGTAAGTGCAAATGTAAACAAACTTGCAGCTAAACTAAATGTCAATGCACTTTTCACTAAAGCAGTTTTATCTGTTTTACTTGCTTTCGGCGAGAACGAGGTTTTTACAATTTTTCCAATACTCATGTCTCTGTGGCCTTAATTTCAGGGCGTCTAAATACCTTTGCAGAATCTGTATCTGCAATTGAAATATCTTTTTCTACAAGGACCGCGGTTTCTTGTCCGATTACCAAAACATGCTCCACATCATCACGTCTAACAATCATCATGCGCTGTTTTGGGCCAACAGGTAAGCTTTCAATTATTTGTAGGCGCCGTTTGGTAAGGGGGGTGTGTTGAAAACCCCATCCTTTTCCATATTTTCTGGCAAGGAATAAGGCGAGCAGAATTAGAGATAAAACAAAGATCAGTGCGACAATCATTCGAAGAAAATCTGCGTACCCGATCACGCTATCCATGCTTATCTGTCCGTCTCTTATAAAACTGTAATTTCAATGTTATTCTGGTGAAGTAACTTGTTCTGATGTTTGTTCATCATCGCTTTCCCGTAAACGACGAGCAATTTCCCCCATCTCCCAAGATAACTGGGATAATTCATCACGTAGTAAGTTCATTAATGGTTTGAGCTCTATTGAATCCTCATCAGGTAAAGCGAGCACATCTGAAGAAAGTTGTGCTAATAACGCAGGATAACTCTCAAGAGCAGGAACCTCTCCTTTAGTCATACCAATTCGGCTTGCTTCAATTTCGTCAAGCATATCATGAATTTTTTGTTCAACTTCAGCGCGTGACATCTGGTCACTCCAATCCCTATTCAAGAACGTATAAAAAACCTTTACCCAAACTATGAACTGATTCTTTATATATGAAAAGTGATAGTTTGGGTTGGAAAGTCTTTATGAACTTGGAATTTTAATGCCATTTTGTTCGTAAATAAACCGTAAGATTTCAGCAACCGCGATGAAGGCTTCTAATGGAATTTCATCCCCTACATCACTGGCTGTTAGGAGTGCTAATAAATCGGGATCTTTATGGATTGGAATATCCGTTTCTTTGGCGAGGGCTATTATCTGCTCAGCAAGTTCACCTTGAGCTGAGGCAAGGATGGTTGGGGCGCCTTCCTTGTCTAACGGATCGTATCCAAGTGCAACTGCTGATGAGGCCTCTTCTTCTAGAGGTTGTTTATCATTGCTGATTGAACCGGTATTATTTTGCCGTTTTGATAGTTTCATAATGTTAACCTTCGTTGTTTGGATAGTAGCATATCTTTGTAAAAAGGGAAGAATTTAAAAGTTGGCATTACTTTTGCTTTTGTAATCCCGAGAGAAACTGAGAGATCAGTCCTAATCCAAAATGTGAGAGTGATGGTGGGATTGAAACTAGGAGAGAGAAAATGACAATCGCGTCTTCTGCATTGGGTGGTATGATGAAAGAACGTTTGAACTGGAGTGTTCAACGTCAATCTTTGATCGCTGAAAATATCGCCAATGCCAATACCCCTGAATATGCTGCTAAAGATTTGAAAGCATTAACTTTCAAAGAAACTTTGAGCGAGAAAAAAGTAGGTTTGAAGATGACGCATGAAGCGCATTTCAATACACCAAATGGCAGTGTTGGGGATTATGACGCGAAGGCCAGTAAGTCTGGATATGAGATTTCTCCTGATGGGAACCGTGTGGTTTTAGAAGAGCAGATGATGAAGATGAACCGTACAAACGGTATGCATGCAACAGCAACCAATCTTTTGAAAAAATACAACACAATGTACCGCATTGCCCTTAAAGGGCAGTAAGTGGCTAGGTAAGGAGAGAGATTATGAATGATTTAGCTAATTCCTTTTTTATTGCTGGCGCAGGTATGCGAGTGCAAGGTGCGCGTCTACGTGTGATTTCTGAAAACTTGGCAAATAAAGACTCAACAGCTCAGACCCCTGGTGGGGATCCATATCGTCGCAAAACGATTACATTTAAAAATGAGTTGGATAAAGCTCTTGGTGCAGATTTGGTGACGGTTAACAAAATTGGTGAAGATATGTCAGACTTTAGTTTGGAATATGATCCAGGCCATCCGGCAGCAAATGAAGATGGATATTACAAACGCCCTAATATCAACGGTTTAATTGAAATGATGGATATGCGCGAAGCGCAACGTTCTTATGAGGCGAATTTAAGTGTGATCCGAGCGACAAAAACGATGGTGAATAATACGATTAACCTATTGAAATAAAGGTTAGAGTAAGGTAAAATAAGTTATGTAGTGATGGAAGTAGTCGGCTTGGCTGGTGAAATAGGGGTGAGAGCCTACCCATTATCTATTTGGAAACTTGCCATAGGAGAGAGTGATGGCAAATATCTCTGCAGCACAAGCGGCAGCCGCTTATCGTACCAATGCTTTGAAGACCATCAATGATGCGTCTGCCATGAAGCCTAGTGACTTATCTGGTTCCAATGAAACAGGTAGTGATTTTTTGGGTATGGTTAAAGGTGCTGCGGAAACTGCAATCGACGCTAACCGACATGCTGAGCAAGTTTCTAAAGATGCGATGACCGGAAAAGCGGATTTGACTGATGTTGTGACAGCAGTAGCCTCCGCTGAGCAAACATTACAGACCGTTGTGACTGTGCGCGACAAAGTGATTAGTGCCTATCAAGAAATTTTAAAAATGCCAATCTAGGCATTTCTTACCTACTAAAATCTGCAGGAAAAATTATAGGATTGGTGAAGCTTTAAATGACAGAACAGGAAGTTCTTGATTTTGCCCGCGAGGCGATTTTCCTTCTGTTGAAGCTTGGTTTGCCAGTTATGTTGATTGGGCTTGCGGTTGGCTTGGTCGTTGCGATTTTTCAATCACTGACCCAAATCCAAGAAATGGGTCTTACATTTGTTCCCAAAATTGTTACTGTATTTTTGGCTTTACTAGTACTCTTGCCATGGATGTTGCAGTTACTGCAGGATTTTATGGCTGCTGTTGGTCATAGAATAATCGGCATTGGTTAACAGGTCGCTATCTTTTACTAGCATTAAGCAGTAAGAATCTGCTAATTCAATTTCATGTATGATATTTTGGTTCCTCAAGAATTTTTTGCTTATGCGTTGGTATTTGCACGAATTGGTGCTGTGCTGATGCAAATGCCGGCAATTGGGGAGACTTATATTAGTCCGCGTATTCGATTAATGTTTGGTATGATGTTAACACTGGTTGTGACGCCTGTTGTAAGAGATGGTTTACCAACGATGCCGGATAGCGTTCTGTTGATACTTCTTTTATTGCTCGCTGAAATACTAATTGGAGTATTTATTGGTAGCATTATGAGGATTGTACTTTTGACAATGGCCACCACCGGTGCTGTGATGTCTTTTGTATCAGGTTTTGCTGCCGCACAGGCTTTTAACCCGATGTTGCAAGGCCAAGGTGCTTTGCATACTGTGGTGCTTACCCTGACAGCTACAGCCGTAATATTAGCTACGGATACACATCATCTTTTAATTATGGCAACAGTAGATAGTTACCAATTATTTATTCCTGGCGATGTGCCGATACTTGAAGATTTCTCACAGACTATCGCACGTACGGTCGCTCGGAGCTTTGTTATCGGTGTGCAATTTGCGTCGCCCTTTTTATTGGGGGCGATCATTTATAACTCCTTACTTGGTTTGTTAGCGCGTTTGATGCCTAATTTGCAGATATTTTTTGTCGCTATGCCGTTGCAGATTTTATTAGGAATTATCCTTTTTGCGTTGGTTCTCTCTTCGGTTATACTTTGGTTTATGCGTTATTTTACAGAAACAATCGCCCCTTTTGTTGTAGTGAGTTAAAATGTCATGGCTGATGGTGATGATGGTGAAAAGTCGGAAGAGCCCACCGCGCGCAAACTTCAAAAGGCGCGAGAAAAGGGGACTGTGGCAAATAGTAAAGAGTTAACTACATGGTTAATGTTGTTAGGGGTTGCTCTTATAATTGGTGCATCTGGACCTTATGTAGCTGGCGCGATCCGTGATAAGTTGGTGGTTTTTATTGCTCAGGCACATCAAGTTCCCTTTCATAGTACCGATCTTAAAGATTTTCTATTTGATATAGTTGGCAGTGTTTTACTTATTGTTATCTGGCCAATTCTTGGATTTTTAATCTTGGCTGTGATGGGTAACGTTGGTCAATTTGGGCTCATGATTTCAGTTGAAAGTATTAAGCCAAAGTTGAGTAAGCTTGATCCTATTAAAGGGGCTAAAAAATATTTTAATGCCAAACAACTCGTTGAATTTGTCAAAAATATTGTGAAGCTGGTTGTTATTGGTTCTGCTGGTGTGATCACCTTGATTCCGGATTTAGGAGTGTTACAAGCTATGCCTGGGATCGATGTGGCCTTCTTGCCGCAGGAAATTTATATTCTACTTTTAAAAGTCATGTCCGTTGTTCTTTTGATTTTATTTGTGATTGCGATTGGTGATTTAGTTTTCCAGCGGTATCAACATAAAAAACAACTTCGAATGACAAAACAAGAAGTGAAAGAGGAATTCAAAAACATCGAGGGTGATCCGCAGGTAAAAGGCCGTATTCGTCAAATTCGTATGCAACGTGCTGCTGAACGAATGATGCAGGCAGTGCCACAGGCGGATGTTGTGGTAACCAATCCGACGCATTTTGCAATTGCATTAGCTTATGATCAAGATTCGATGGATGCGCCAAAAGTTTTGGCAAAGGGACAAGACATCATTGCGGCTCGCATTCGTGAAATTGCCGAAGAAAATGAAATTCCGATGGTAGAAAATCCACCTCTAGCTCGTGCTTTATATGCAACGGCAGAAGTAGATGAATACATACCGGAAGAGCATTATAAACCAGTGGCAGAAGTAATTTCCTACGTTTATAACTTGCGTTCACGCGGTAAGACAAAGGGGCGAATGGGAAAAGCTGAACAAGCGAGATTATAATGAGGCGCCTCTTATCGAAAGCTGAAAATATGCGGCCAATCAAGCATTCTTTTTGGCATGACTTAGTAGCGTTGGTAGGAGTCATTTTCTTATGTCTAGCGGTTGCATTTCTCTTATATCAGGAAAATACAAATAGTTCTGTAATATTCGTTTTAATTGCAGCTCTTTTTCTGGGGAGCATCTTTTTCTTGATTAAGCTCCGACGTGTGACGCGTGAGCTAGCACGTACTCAATGCGAGTTACTTCTGCATAACAAACAAGAAGAATTCTTTGAATTCTCTTTTGCATTGGAAAATGCAAATGGACAGCTTGAATTTGCAAATGAACGGTTTAGAAAGTTATTTTTCTCTAAAGCCAAAATGCCAATGAATGGCACTCCAAAATATGGGCATCGACCGTTAGAGTTGCTTGAAACGGGTAGTTTATATGATCTTGAACTTAACTCGGTAAAGGTTGAGACGCTCAAAAAGATATTAGATGTTGATGGTGAATTAGAGTTCTTATTTCAATTTCCTAAGCAGCCCAATACTGCAAGATTAAGAATATATGTTTCCCCTTTCGATGATCGAGGAACCCTAATTTGGTCTTGTTTGCCGGAAACAAAAGAATCTAAGGAGTATCATCGTTCTCGAAAACGATTAAATTTCCTTAATGAGTTTATGGAAAATGCACCTTTTGGTCTTTTTAGTTGCGATCAAAATTTCATTCTACAGGAAGTAAATCCTAGTGCCCAAGAGGCTTTGGGGAAGGCTTATTCTAGAGGTGAAAGCTTTATAGATGCATTTCATATAGAAGATCAGGAGAAGTTGCAGAATTATCTGAAACAATTTTTTGGAGATGAGAATGTCCCCGCACATAGTATCGATGTGCGTATGAAAAACAGTATGGAAACTGTTTTTTCTGTGAATGTATTACGTTCGGGACCCCGTCAGAAAGCTGATGCGGAATTGCTTGTAAGTATGACTGATATTACAGAAAGAATGCGTCTAGAAAGTCAGTTCACCCAATCACAAAAAATGCAAGCTGTCGGCCAATTAGCTGGAGGTGTCGCACATGATTTTAACAATATGCTGACAGCCATTATTGGTTTTTGTGATTTATTACTTCTACGTCATCGTCCTGGGGATGCATCTTTTGTGGATACGATGCAAATTAAACAAAATGCCAATCGTGCAGCAGGCTTGGTACGACAGTTATTGGCCTTCTCCAGACGTGAGAAAGTTGAACCTAGAAATTTAAATATCGTTGATATCTTCTCCGAAATATCTTCGCTCCTGAACCGACTTATTGGTGATAATATTGAATTGGATGTTTTGCATGGTCGAGACTTAGGGCGAGTAAAATTTGATCATGTACAGTTTGAGCAAATGATTATTAATCTAGCTGTAAATGCCAGAGATGCGATGCCTCAGGGAGGGCGTCTTTCAATTCAAACGGATCAATTTATAAGCAAAAAGCCTTATCCGATACGTGATGAAATAATGCCTGCTGGAGAATATGTTAGTATTAGTGTTACGGATACTGGAACTGGAATAACCAAGGAAAATCTCAATAAGATTTTTGATCCCTTTTTCACAACTAAGGATGTCGGTGAAGGAACTGGTCTCGGTTTATCTATGGTCTTTGGCGCAGTACGGCAGTCGAAAGGGTATATCTATGTACATAGTTTGGGCGAAAATAGAGGAACAACCTTTGTTATTTATTTACCAAAGATAGATGTATCAGAAGAGGAATTGGATGACGCTCTTTCAGAAGATATTACCGAGCAGGATAATACGGGGGGCGGGTCTATTTTATTGGTAGAAGATGAAGATGCTGTGCGTTTGTTCGCGGCACGGGCATTACGTTCAAAAGGGTACCGTGTGACAGAAGCACGTTCTGGTGAAGTTGCCCTTACTTTATTGGAAGAGCGAGAAGAAAAGTTTGACTTGCTTGTAACTGATATGATGATGCCAAAAGTGAGCGGAGTTGAAGTCATTCATGCAACACGCCAACAATTTCCCGAAATTCCGGTTATTTGTATATCTGGTTATACCAGAGAGACCGTCGCAGCAGACTTATCCAATTTATCACATATCTATTTTCTACCTAAACCATTCAGCTTGAAGCAATTGGCCACACGGGTAAAGGAGGCTGTCGATTCGGTTGAAACAGCGGATGATGATTACAAGAATTTACCTCTTGGATAAAAAAGAACAGATTCTTATTTGGAATCTTTAATGAGAACATCCAGTAAATAATCTGCATTATTAACGAGAACATATTTCTATAATATTGAAAAATAATGATATTTAATGAGAATAAAAAAAGAACTTGCTTAATGAGAACATTTGCGGCACATTGCGTTTAGATGAAGCCCGTTGCAACAGGGGAAAGCCTATGAGAAAAGGGAATGAAGCAATGTCGCAACCGCAATTACGTTTAGTGGATAAAGATACTATGGATAAGCAAAAAGCATTAGAAGCTGCGCTGAGTCAGATTGAGCGCTCTTTTGGTAAAGGTTCCGTGATGAAATTGGGCCAGCAGCAACATTTGGATGTTGAGGCAATTTCTACAGGCTCCCTCGGGTTGGATATCGCATTAGGGATTGGTGGCCTTCCTAAAGGACGTATCATTGAGGTTTTCGGTCCTGAAAGTTCGGGTAAGACAACATTGGCGTTACATTGTGTTGCGGAAGCTCAAAAAGCTGGTGGTACTTGTGCTTTTGTTGATGCGGAACATGCGCTGGATCCTGCTTATGCAAAGAAACTGGGTGTTGATGTTGATGAGTTATTAATCTCTCAACCTGATGCAGGTGAGCAAGCGCTGGAAATTGCGGACACGTTGGTGCGTTCTGGTGCGATTGATGTCTTGGTCGTTGATTCCGTTGCTGCATTGGTGCCGCGTGCAGAATTAGAAGGGGAGATGGGGGATACCCATGTTGGTCTCCAAGCGCGTTTGATGTCTCAAGCGCTTCGTAAATTAACAGGGTCCATTAATCGTTCCAATTGTATGGTGATCTTCATCAACCAGATTCGTATGAAAATTGGTGTGATGTTTGGTAATCCTGAAACCACAACAGGTGGTAATGCGTTGAAATTCTATGCATCCGTACGTTTGGATATTCGTCGTATTGGTCAGGTCAAAGATCGTGATGATGTGACAGGTAACCAGACAAGGGTTAAAGTCGTTAAAAACAAAGTGGCACCGCCATTCCGGGTGGTTGAATTTGACATCATGTATGGAGAAGGTATCTCGAAAATGGGGGAAATTCTCGATCTTGGTGTGAATGCAGGTATCGTTGATAAATCTGGTGCTTGGTTCTCCTATAATGGACAACGTATAGGCCAAGGTCGTGAAAATGCGAAAAATTTCTTGCGTGAGAACATGGAAATGACCAACGAGATTGAGCATAAAGTACGTGAGAATGCAGGTATTCTAGACAGTGCGATGTTGGAAGGGCCATCTGATTCAGAGAAAGCAGATGCAAACTTGAACCCGGATGATGATCCAACAAAATAAATCAAGTATGATCTAACAAAGTTTTAAGCCCTGTATGTGAAAACTGCAGGGCTTTTTCTTTGAGTGATATAGATACGGTCGTTTGTTAAAGCTTACAAATTTGTCATAGTTTAAAAAAAAATGTTTTTTAGGCGTTGATTGAGATCGAAAAGTGTCTTTTTTCTTGCTTGTCCGCGCTAGATCAGTATCAAACTACTTAACCAATTTACTAGGCAAATTTGTCAGAGTGATAGAGCTCTATATTTGAAAATAAGATTTTTGAGTCAGGTAGAAAAATGACAACAGCTAATGACATTCGTTCAACCTTTTTGAATTACTTTGAAAAGAATGAACATGCAGTGGTGGATTCCTCTCCACTGGTACCACGTAATGATCCGACATTGATGTTTACCAATGCCGGAATGGTGCAGTTTAAGAATGTCTTTACAGGCGCGGAAACACGCGACTACAAACGTGCGACAACGTCTCAAAAATGTGTGCGCGCAGGTGGTAAGCATAACGATCTAGAAAATGTGGGCTATACAGCACGCCATCATACTTTCTTTGAAATGTTGGGGAATTTCTCCTTCGGTGATTATTTCAAAGACCAAGCAATTGAGATGGCGTGGAACCTCGTAACTAAAGGTTTCGATATTCCACAAGATAAGTTGTTAGTCACTGTCTATTCCGAAGATGAAGAAGCAGCCGGATTATGGCGTAAGATTGCAGGTTTGTCTGATGACAAAATCATTCGTATCCCAACATCCGACAATTTCTGGCAAATGGGCGACACAGGTCCATGCGGTCCATGTACCGAGATTTTCTACGATCATGGTGATCATATCTGGGGTGGCCCTCCAGGAAGTCCAGAAGAGGATGGCGATCGCTTTATCGAAATCTGGAATCTGGTCTTTATGCAATATGAACAGATTGAACCGGGTAACCGTGTTGATCTACCAAATCCATCTATTGATACGGGTATGGGGCTGGAGCGTATCGCTGCTCTGTTACAAGGCAAGCATAACAACTATGACATCGATATCTTCCGTGCGATCATTGAAACATGTGCGGATTTGACAGGCGTAGATGCAGATGGTGATCAAGCTGCTTCCCATAAAGTTATCGCCGATCACTTACGTGCCTCTTCCTTCTTGATTGCGGATGGCGTATTGCCTTCAAATGAAGGCAGAGGTTATGTCTTACGCCGGATTATGCGCCGTGCAATGCGTCATGCATATTTGCTAGGGGCACGTGATCCATTGGTACACAAATTAGTACCATCCCTAATTTCTAAAATGGGCGGTCATTTTGGCGAATTAAAACGTGCGGAATCCTTGATCACCGAGACCTTAAAACTAGAAGAGCAGCGTTTCGGCCGTACATTGGAAAAAGGTTTGCGTTTACTAGAAGGTGAAACAGACAAGCTGGGCGGTAAAGAAGCCCTTCGTGGCGATGTGGCTTTCACTTTATATGACACATATGGGTTCCCATTGGATTTGACCCAAGATATTCTTCGTGGTCAGGGACGCACTGTTGATCAAGCTGGTTTTGATGCGGCTATGGCTGAGCAGAAAGCTAAGGCCCGTGCTGCTTGGGCTGGATCCGGTGATCAAACAACAGAAACAGTGTGGTTCGAAGTTAAAGAAGAAACGGGTGCAAGTGAATTTTTGGGTTATGAAACCGAACGTGCCGAAGGTGTTGTTTCTGCGATTGTTGCGGATGGCAAACCTGTGCTGGAAGCAAAACAGGGTGATAAAGTTAGCTTATTGGCAAACCAAACACCATTTTATGGAGAATCTGGTGGTCAGATGGGCGATATGGGGATCATTATATCGGCTGAAGGTGCGGAATTTAAAGTTTCCGATACTTTGAAGAAAGTAGATGGCTTGCATGTTCATGTTGGTGAAGTGACCAAAGGTGACTTCAAAATTGGCGAAAGCCTCGACATGTTAGTTGATGGTGATCGTCGTACGAAATTAAAAGCAAATCATTCCGTAACTCATTTAGCACATGAAGCATTAAGACGTGTTTTAGGTGATCATGTAACTCAGAAAGGTTCGTTGGTCGCGGCTGAGGGAATGCGTTTTGACTTTGCGCATCAAAAAGCAATGACTGCGGAAGAAATTTCCGAAGTTGAAAATATCGTTAACCGTCAAATTCGGGAAAATTCCTCTGTTGCAACCCGTCAAATGACACCGGATGCGGCTATTGAAGAAGGCGCGATGGCATTGTTCGGTGAGAAATACGGCGAAGAAGTTCGTGTGGTTTCCATGGGGAGCTCAGATACTGAAACAAAGTCTGGTGTTTATTCAACAGAACTTTGTGGTGGTACACATGTTGAGCGGACTGGTGATATTGGTTTCTTTAAAATTTCCAATGAAACGGCAGTTGCAGCAGGGGTGCGTCGTATCGAATGTCTAACCGGGCAGGCGGCGATGGATTATGTGAATTCACATGATGCGAAGCTAGGTGAAATGGCAGCAGTCTTGAAAGCTAAACCATTAGATGTTGCTGATCGTGTTTATAACTTGATTGAAGAACGGAAAAAGTTAGAGAAGGAAGTTGCTGATCTTCGCCAGAAACTGGCTGTAAGCGGTGGTGGTTCTTCTAACAAACAAGAAGCTAAGGACGTAAATGGCGTTAATTATCTTGGACGTGTACTTTCTGACATTCCGGCAAAAGAACTAAAGCCATTAGTCGATGCGATGAAAAAAGAGATTAAGTCTGGTGTTATTGCTGCCGTGTCGGTTTCTGAGGGTAAGGGCTCTATTGTGGTTGGCGTAACGGATGATCTGACTGAAAAGTTTTCGGCGGTAGACCTTGTACGTCTTGGTTCAGCTGCAATGGGCGGTAAAGGCGGCGGTGGTCGTCCTGATATGGCGCAAGCTGGTGGACCAGATGGAAATGCTGCTGATGCTGCTGTTTCCGCGATTGAGGCTGGATTAGTAGGTTAACTACTTTTCATCGGATAAATTAAGATGAACCGGGAATAAGAAGAACTATTCCCGGTTTTTCTTTAAGGGAATTTGGTTGCACGAATTCCTGATTATTCTATGATCGTTACCTATGAGTATATTACGTAAAAGATTGTTTTTATTACTGGAAGGTTGGGGGCAAGCCAGTCTTACAGGGCGAATTATTGATGCTATTCTGATTTCATTGATTTTAGTGAATATTGCGGCCTTAACACTTTCTTCAGTTCACAGTTGGGCGCTGAAATATCAGACCATGTGGGTTGCGATTGAGATATTCTCCGTAATAGTGTTTAGCGCGGAATATTTAGCTCGCATATGGGTTTGTGTGGAGAACCCTGAAAATATTGACCTTCCTTCGTGGAAGGCGCGCCTTAAATGTATTTTTAAGCCAATTATGATTGTCGATCTTGTGGCGATCCTTCCTTTATATTTCTTTTTGTTTGGTTTTGTTGGTTTGGCAGATATGCGTTATCTGCGTATTTTCCGTGTTTTGCGTATTATGAAACTGGTTCGTTATTCCCCAGCTATGCAGATCATGGGAACAGTATTACATGCGGAGAAGCGTGCCATATTCTCTGCTCTTATGATCGGGCTTGTCGTTTTATTTTTGGCATCCTCGGTTATTTATGCTGTGGAAGGGCATATTCAACCGGAAGCTTTTGGCTCTATACCTTCATCCATGTGGTGGGCCATGGCAACATTGACCACTGTCGGATATGGGGATGTAACGCCGATCACACTAACAGGTAAAATTGTCGGTGGGTTTGTAATGCTTATGGGGATCGGGGTTTTTGGTCTCTGGGCGGGTATTATGGCATCTGGTTTTTCTGAAGAATTACGTCGTCGGGGTTTTCAGGTGCAATGGCAAATGATTGCGCAAAATCCAATCTTTGCAAGCCTATCTGCCAAAGAAGTGTTAGAAGTCTCTCGAGAAGTGAAGCCAGTTACACTACAGTCAAATTATTTGATCCTTCGTAAAAATGTAAAAGCGGATCGCGTGTTTTTTGTCGTATCTGGTCATGTGGAAGCCGAGTTACCTAAAGGAACAGAAATTCTTAAAAATGGGGATTACTTTGGTGAACTTGGAATTTTACATGGAGGATTAACCTCAACCACCTTTGTAACATTAGATGAAGTACAACTTCTGGAAATGGGACGACGTAGTTTTGAAGAATTGCTGGCACGTCATCCACAAGTAAAAGAGAAGATATTAGAAAAGGCCTACAACCGACGTCACTGGTTTGATGAGGAAATTTCCGAGATTTAGCCTCTTGTCCAATCGCTTGGGACTGACTAGGTTTCATACAAGATAAGTTTATTGGACGGGAGTATATGCCATGCGTTTTGAGGGGACAGACTCTTATGTGGCAACTGATGATTTAACCATTGCTGTAAATGCCGCGATTACCTTGCAACGCCCTTTATTAGTTAAAGGTGAACCTGGTACTGGTAAAACAGTATTGGCGCAGGAAGTTGCTAAGAGTTTAGGACGCCCATTAATTGAATGGGGTATAAAATCAACAACGCGTGCGCAGCAAGGTCTTTACGAATATGACGCGGTTAGTCGACTACGCGATAGCCAACTAGGTGACGATAAAGTTCACGATATTTCTAATTACATTGTCAAAGGCAAGCTTTGGGAAGCTTTCGAGGCGGATCAGGCTCCGATTTTGTTAATTGACGAAATTGACAAAGCTGATATCGAATTCCCAAACGATTTGTTGCAAGAATTGGATCGAATGGAGTTTTATGTCTATGAAACCAAGCAAATGGTGAAGGCAACTAATCGCCCCGTCGTGATCATCACATCAAATAATGAAAAAGAACTGCCAGATGCATTTTTACGTCGTTGTTTCTTCCATTATATTCAATTCCCTGATCGTGAAACCATGCAAGATATTGTTGAGGTTCATTATCCCGATATTAAGAAAAACTTGCTGAAGGAAGCCCTCGGGATGTTTTATGATATTCGTGAGGTGCAAGGGCTTAAGAAACGTCCTTCTACATCAGAATTATTGGATTGGATTAAGCTGTTATTGGCAGAAGATATCTCTGCAGAAGCATTACGAGAAACAGATACGAGTAAAGCTATACCGCCTATGCATGGGGCTTTGCTAAAGAATGAACAAGATGTTCATATCTTTGAACGTCTTGCGTTTATGGCGCGTCGACAACAACGCTAGTAATTGAAAAAGCCTCCGAAGATAATCGGAGGCTTCTTTGTTAATCACTGATTTTCATTATCGGCATTGTCAGTAGGCCATGTGATGTAAACTGGTCTCTGACCTGTAATACCCAATCAGGAATTTGTCTTTCAATAAAATGATCACTGACCTGCACTGAAATGTAACGTAATGGGTCATCTGAGGACAGAATTGCTTCGATTTGTTCCACAGGTGTTGGTTGTTTTGGGAAAACTTGCAGATTTAATGCGGCATCTTTTTCAGTTTCCAAAGCGATACGGGCAGCATTTAAGGCTTCATTATAACCACCTAGCTCATCAACTAATTTAATATCTACAGCTTCACGCCCTGTCCATATACGACCACGCGCTGCTGCATCGATTTCTGTTGCATCAAGACCACGATCCTGTGCAGCTTTACCAGAAAAGTCTGTGTAGACGAAATCGAGGCTTTCTTGAAATTTGGCTTTCTGAGATGGGGTGAACTCGCTGATCATGCTCCACATTCCTGCTTGTGGACCCGTTTCCACGCGCTCCCAGTTAACACCCAGATTATCCCAAAGCTTTTTCGTTGCAACCTTGCCTGCATAAACACCAATTGAACCCGTTAATGTACCTGGTTGTGCCACAATATAATCCGCACCCATGGAAACAAAGTAACCACCACTTGCCGCATTGTCCCCCATCGACACAATAACCGGTATTCCGGCTTCTTTGAGTTTTAGAACTTCCCGTCTGACCATATCGGATTGCGCATAAGCCCCACCAGGGCTGCTCACACGAAATAGAACAGCGTCGACACTGCTATCTTCACGGGCATTGGCAAGGGCTTTAGAAACTGTATAGGGAGAGAAAGTCTCATCGGTATAATAGCCAGGACCATAATCTTCGCCCGTGATTGGGCCTATGCCTTGAACAACTGCAATAGTATAGGATTTGTTGTTTTCTTCCTCATCCGTTTCTTCGATTTCAAGATTGGTTGCCAGCATGTAGTAGGAAACAGAAATAGTGTGAGATTCTGTATCTTCAGGAAGATAGTCGATTAAGTCTTCAAATTCGTCCCAATAGGCGAGACGATCTACGAGCCCTAATTCTAAAGATTGTTGTGGAAGGTAAGGAGAATTCAAAACAAGTTGATCAATGTCTTCGGCGATGTTTTGACGACTTGTTGTCATACCCGTTGCCAATTGTTTATGCCAGTCATCCAATAAGCCTTGAAGGGAGGCACGAACAGGTTCTGTCATTTGACTTCGAATGAAAGGATCTGCACCACCTTTATATTCATGGCGTTGTTCCATTTCTGCGGTGATGTCAATTTTTTCTAATGCATCGGCGAAATAGGGGATTTCCATTGCCATGCCGCTCACACCGACACCACCTGTCGGGTTAAGCCAGATTTCTGAGAAACCTGTCGCTAAATAATAACTCAGCATACCGCCGCCCATTGCACCTAAATCTTCCGCATAGACATAGGTTTTCTTACCACTTTCGTTTTGAAAATCGATAAGGGCATTTCTTAACTCTTGGGTTTGGGCAATGCCCATAATACTTCCACTGATTTCCGCGGCAATGGCAATAATGCGATCATCGGTTTTTGCACGTTCAATTGCTTGTAGATGGTCAAGGAAACTGGCCTGATCATATTGTTCGAACAGGTTACCACTTCCTGCACGTTCTGGAATCGGACGATCTAAATCCAGCCATAGGACGGCATTTGGTTCAACAGAAGCGATTTCTTTCTTTAAGTTAAATGCAAGGCTGATTCCAAAGACGATCATGATCAACATTGGGAAGCCAAGAACAGCCATAAACCAAAGAAGAATTTTACCGAAAAGTCGCATTTATTTATCCTGTTAATAGAGGCGTTAAGTTAACGATCCAAGCTGTGATACTCTTTATTCGGCATCATTTCTGTCGCATGTGCCATTCGATTGGTATAATTGAAGAAACTAATGGTTTCACAAATATCAAAATAATCAGACTCATTAAAACCAGCGTCGCGTAATTTTTGGCGATCTTCGTCTTCAAAGACACCGGGTGTTTCTGTCAATTTCCATGCAAAATCTAACATGGCTTTATGACGCTCTGATAATGGCGCGATCCGATAATTCATCACCATCATTTCCCCTAATTCCGGATCACCTGATAATTGTCTAACCGCTTGTCCATGGGCAACAAGGCAGTAGTAACAACGATTACAGCTACTCACGACAACTGCGATCATCTCGCGTTCTAGTTTGGAAAGGCCACTTTCTTCCAGCATGATCTCATTATACATATCCATAAATTTACGAAGACGATTAGGTTTATAGGCATATACCTGTAAAACATTTGGGATCAGTCCAAGTTTTTCTTCACAAATCTTGAAATATTTTTGGATGTCTGGATCAAGGGCGGAAATATCCGGATCAGGTAGAATAGATAATATATCTTTTTGTGGCATGTGAACTTCCCCAACGCATTCATTTTCATATGTATTAGAGATAATGTAGGGATTACTTCTTATGAGCGCAAATTAGAAATTCAACATTTCCTTGTGGGCCTGTGATCGGACTTTCAGTGATACCTTCGACTTCCCAATTTTCAAGGCTGGAAACCCATTGATGGATTTCATCACAGACCTTTTTATGAAGTTCAGGATCCCGAACGACGCCACCTTTGCCAACTTCGCCTTTACCAACCTGAAATTGAGGTTTGATAAGGGCCGCTAGAAAGGCACCACTGCGGGTGAGGCCCATAGTAGCAGGTAGTACTTTTTCCAATCCAATGAAGCTTGCATCGCAGACAACTGCATCAATTTCATCAGGGATATCATCACGGGTGAGGTGGCGGGCATTGGTGCTTTCCATAACCACCACCCGATCATCACTGCGCAATTTCCAGCTTAATTGACCACGACCGACATCGACCGCATATACTTTCTTGGCGCCATTTGCCAATAACACATCGGTAAACCCACCTGTAGAACAACCCACATCAATACAGATACGATCCTTTACATCCAGATTAAATTCACTGATGGCTTTATCAAGTTTAACCCCCCCACGACTAACCCAGGGATGGTCTTGTCCACGCACTTCTAGGGGCTTGTCTTCAGCTACCTTGTCGCCGGGTTTGGCGATTTTTTGCTCCCCACTGAAAACCTTACCTGCCATGATCAAGGCTTGTGCCTTACTTTTGGTTTCGACGAGACCACGATCTACCAATAGCTGATCAATACGTTCTTTCTTTACCTTTAGTGGGCGCGGACCTGTGTTTGGTTTTGGGGATTTAGCCATGAGAGTCTTCGTTACTTGCAAGCTGTTGTTGGTGATCAAGTCTAGCATCGCTTCGGATCAGATACCAGAAACGCAGAAGATTTACGACAGCGGAACTGCAAAGTCCAATAAACAATCCTAGCCAGAATCCTGGCACTCCCATGTCCAATTCAAAAGCCAATATCCACGCTACAGAGAAGCCAAGCCCCCAATAGCAGAAAATGGAGGCAAACATTGGGAGTTTTGTATCGTTTAATGCTGCTAAACATCCTGCGATAGAAAGTTGAATTCCGTCAGGAATTTGTGATAAAGCAGCAATTAGCATAACGCTAGCAGCGATTAAGAGCACTTCGTCTGCTTGTTCTGTGCTTGGATCGAGAATAAACTCTGAAATCTCGGTTGAAAAAATGACGACAATCAGGGCAGCTGTAATTGTAAAAGTCAAAGTAGCAAATGCGCCGACCCAACCATTCTGTTTCGCTTGGACATAGTTTCTTGCTCCGAACTCATATCCTACCCTGCTGGTTGTCGCATCCGCGATTCCCAAGCTAATCATATATGTAGTTCCCAAAATTACCATGATGATTGTATTTGCAGCAAGTTCGATTACACCAAGCCAACCAATAAGTATTGCTGAAACAGTGAAAACAGATTCTTCAAGAGTAAGGCGTATGGACATAGGCGTACCTAACTTGAAGAGGTTAATGAATATTCCCCAGTCAGGACGCCAAAAATTTTTAAAAATCTGATATTCCGCAAATGGCTGCTTAATGGAAACCGTTATAGCTGCGGCTATAAAAATCAAGGTTGATACAATTGTCGTTGCAATTCCTGCCCCTTCAATATCAAGAGGAGGAATACCTAAACCACCAAAGATCAATAAATAATCTAATCCTGCGTTTAAGGGGACTGCCGACCAAACTATAATTGCAGCCATTTTGGCTTGTTGCATCCCAACAAAAAAGCAACGTAACGATACAAATGCCACAGCAGGCAAAAAGCTCCACATCAAATAGTCTGTATATCGCCCTGCGGTAATAGCCAGACTTTCTTCCTGTCCGAGAATAAGAAAGATTTCCTGCATAAACCATAAAGGGAGCATAAAAAATATTGAGCATAAGATGGCTATCCAGATGGATTGTCGTACAGTACGACGTATCATCCGCTGATTTTGCTGTCCTCTGAACTGACTAATCAACGAATTTGAGGCAAGAATAATCCCAATGGAAATCATAAAGTAAATGTAATAGATATGAGCGGATAAACTAGCAGACGCTAATTCCGTTGGGCCTAATTGTCCGATGAAAATCACATCTGTTGTGCCCATTGCCATCTGCCCAAGCAAACTTAGGCAGATAGGTAACGCGACTTTCCAAGTTTCTATGTAATTCGCCCATATCCCGGTTTTATGGGTGACTTGTCCCTCTTCGACCTGATTGAGGAAGTGGTTATCTTGGCTCATAGCTAATCTTTCGCATCATATATTGAAAACGTAAATACAGGAAGAATGCCGTGAGTAAGACGCCTGTAAGCAGCCCGTACCAGATCCCGATGACACCAAGGTTGAAGTGGTGGGATAAAAGATACGCTGTAGTTGTGCCGACGATTGTATAGGTCAAAATGAAAGTGTAAAGCGGAACTTTCATATCGGAGATTCCATGCAAGCTTCCTTTAAGGGCAAGCTGCCCCGCATCCGCAATTTCAAAGATCATTCCGATAATCGCAATCTTGACCGCAAGCGCCAAAACAAGTTCTGCATTTGGCAAGCTATCGTCCATAAATGCAGATGTAATGGGTCCTGCAAAAATCAAGACAAATACGAAGGCGAGGGAAGAGCACAGTAAGGCGAGAGACAGGCCCGCATAGCCTGCGATCTGAACTCCCATAAAGTTTTTACGGCCAAAGTTATTGCCTACCCGGCTGGTGGTCGCGTCACTAATACCCATGCTGAACATGTAGATAATATTGATGATGGCCATGCCGATGGAATGGGCTGCAGCTTCCACAGCGCCTAAACGCCCAGCTAATAGCACAGACACTGAATACATCGCTTGTTCTAAAAGCATCCCACCGCCAATAGGCAAGCCCATGCGATAGATTTTTACATAAAGCTCCCAATCTGGTCGCCAAATGCGGCTGAAAACATGATAGCGGCGATAAGGAAGCCGTGTGAGGATGATACTTGCGGTGATAAGCAACATTAACGTGGTAACCAATGTACTGGAAATACCAGCACCCGCCAGACCAAGTTCCGGTGCGCCCAGATTACCAAAAATTAGGCAGTAATTGAAAAACGCATTTGCGGCAATACCGATCAAGGTGACATACAGGATCGGTTTTGGACGCCCCAACGCAACCGTGAAATATACTAATGCATCAAAAATTAAACCCGGAATCATCATCCACATATAGGTATGCATATATTCCTTGGCAGGTGCGATTAAGGATTCGGTTTGCCCGGTTACCTCAAATATAAATTCTGTATGCCATAAAATGAATAGGGCAGGTGCAGATACCGTCAGGGCAACCCATATACCTTGGCGTACAGCGCGACGTGCAGTGCGTGCTTGTCCGGCACCAATAGCTTGTGAGGCCACTGGTGTGATCGCCATAATGGTGCCAGTTAGTAATAAATACAGGGTATAGAAAATACTGATTGAAATCGCAGAAGCAGCGAGTGCTTCCGCACTTAATTGTCCAATCATCAAGACATCAGTGGTTCCAATGGCCATATGTCCCAGATGTCCAAGACATAAGGGGAAAGCAATCTTGAAAAGTTTGCGATATTCTTCTTTGGCTTTGCCGATCACGATTGGATCTTTTTGAATCAACCGAAGTAGCATTTTCGTCATCCTGAAAAGAGTTATTAATTGTTCGTTTAATAAGCTTGTAACAAATTTTTATCTTTCACGAAAGATACCTTTCGCGTCAATAGATGTCGGAAAACGGCAAAATTTAAGAAAAATTGAAGTTTCTAGGTGGTTTTCTCGCGTTTACGGCTAGGACGGGTCACAATATAAATCCCAACAGAAGTCATGATTATGCCCGCAGAAATCAATCCATAAAATGGAATTTCCAGATAAAGCATAATTAACATGCTACCTGTCATGGCTGTGACTGCCCAGATTTTTCCCCAGATCGGGATGACTCTATGCTGGTCCCAATCCTGTAAAAGTGGGCCATAAGTTTTATGAGTATAGAGCCAATGATGAAAACGTTCTGAACTTTTGGAAAACCCCCATAATGCCACGATTAGAAATGGCACGGTTGGCATGATAGGTAGAAAAGCACCTATCACACCAAGACTCAGCGCTACCCACCCAATGATGAGATATATCCAACGAAGGGTGTGATGGGAGAGCTTTACCATAAGCGTGTATGATTTCCTATTCTAAAAGACCTGCGGGACTATTTCGGATATTGTGTCCCATATTGTCTTTGCCAAGGGCATCAAGGATCGTTTTTTGAATACCATTTGCATCTAAACCCGCATCTGCAAGTTGCTTTTCCGGCTTTTCATGATCTTGGAATATATCTGGCATAAATAGATTCCGGATTTTTAATCCCTGAGTTAGGTCATTGCGCACCACATAATCCATGACTTGAGTAGAGAAGCCGCCAATGGAACCTTCTTCTACAGTTACCAAGAGATCATGTTCAGATGCGAGCTTATGAACCAGTTCCGTATCTACAGGCTTTGCAAAACGTGCGTCAGCAACAGTACAGTTAATACCCATATTTACCAGATTATCTGCGGCTTTCAAGGAATCTGCCAAGCGTGTGTCAATTGAGAGGATAGCGATAGATTTACCTTCACGGATGATACGGCCTTTACCAATTTCTAATGCTTCAGGTTTTTCTGGTAACTCCGCACCAATACCTTCACCACGTGGATAGCGAACCGCAGAAGGGCAATGATCGATATCGGCAGCTGTGGCAATCATATTTGCCAATTCGGCTTCATCACTTGGCGCCATGACAATCATATTCGGTAGGCTTGCCAAGAAAGTAATATCAAAAGCACCACAATGTGTTGATCCATCAGCCCCTACAAAGCCTGCACGGTCAATCGCGAAACGAACGGGAAGGTTTTGAATGGCAACATCATGTACAATTTGATCATATCCACGTTGCAAGAAGGTAGAATAAATTGCGGCAAAGGGTTTAAAACCTTCACATGCCATACCTGCTGCAAATGTCACTGCATGTTGTTCGGCAATGCCTACGTCAAAACAACGATCTGGATGGGCCGCATCAAAAATATTTAAGCCCGTGCCGGATGGCATGGCAGCATTGACCGCAACAATCTTGTCATCGTGCTTAGCAAGTTCTGTTAAAGTTTCTCCAAAGACTTTTGTATATGTCGGTGCCTTTGGTTGGGATTTAACCTGTGTCCCTGTAACAATATCAAATTTAGAAACACCATGATATTTGTCAGATGCCTGTTCCGCAGGTTGATACCCTTTTCCTTTCTGGGTGATCACATGAATCAAGAAAGGACCACGTTCTGCTTCTTCGCGTGCATTTTTAAGAACTGGAATCAAATGATCCATATTATGCCCATCAATTGGGCCGATATAATAAAAACCAAGTTCTTCAAATAGGGTGCCACCTTGAACCATGCCGCGGGCGAATTCCTCTGCGCGCGCAGCTGCTTTTTCCATTGGGTCCGGGAATTTTGTCGCAATTTTTTTCATGATATCGCGCAAGGACAAATAAGATTTGGAAGAAAGCAGTTTGGTTAAATAGGCACTCATTGCCCCAACAGGTGGTGCAATAGACATTTCATTGTCGTTCAGGATAACGGTCAGATTGGATTTTAAGGCCCCTGCATTATTCATAGCTTCAAATGCCATCCCTGCAGAAATGGAACCATCCCCAATCACAGAAACCACATGATTGTCACTTTCCGCAAGATCACGGGCAACAGCCATACCAAGACCAGCAGAAATGGATGTGGAACTATGACCAGCACCAAATGGATCATATTCACTTTCTTTACGCTTAGTAAAGCCGCTTAAGCCTTCTCCTTGGCGCATAGTCAACATCTTATCACGGCGACCGGTCAGGATTTTATGAGGATAGCATTGATGACCCACATCCCAGATCAAACGATCATCCGGCGTGTTGAAGATATAATGTAAGGCCGTTGTTAATTCTACAACACCTAAGCCAGCCCCTAAATGACCACCTGTATGTGATACAGATTGGATCATGTCCTGACGTACTTCATCTGCAACTTGTTGTAACTGGTTTTCATCCAGTTTACGCAAGTCGCTTGGGACATTAATCTGGTCTAACAGTGGTGTATCTTTGATCACCATGAAAGGGGCTCCTCAACTTATCCTGTCGGATAAAAATCCTGTGTATTATACGCGTTTTTAGTTGCGACGGTTTACGATAAATCTTGCAACTTCACGCAGCAAATCAGCCTTATGATCGAAGTCAGACAAATGGTCAACCGCTTGTTCGGCTAAAAGTGCTGCTTGGGCCTTGGCACGATCCACACCAAGAAGCGATACGAAAGTCTCTTTACCACGATCCGCGTCCTTGCCTACTTTCTTTCCGGTTTCTTCTTCGGTACTTTCCACATCCAGTAAATCATCTGCGATTTGGAAGGCTAAACCAAGGTCATGTGCATAACCACGTAAGGCATCTCGTTGGGCTTTGCTCCTTGGCCAAGGATTGCACCACCTTGACATGCAACCTCGATTAAGCATCCGGTTTTAAGGCGCTGTAATCTTGTAATGCCATTTAGATCTAATGTTGTTTCCTCTGCTTCCAGATCAATCATTTGACCACCCACCATACCATGAGGGCCAGCTGCTTTTGCCAAGGCTGCAACCCATTCACAGCGGATTGTCGGATTGGCATGAGTTTCTTCATGTGAAGACAGTTCAAACGCCATTGTGAGAAGAGCGTCTCCTGCCAGAATAGCTGTGGCTTCGTCATAGGCTTTATGAACTGTTGGTTGGCCTCGACGTAAGTCGTCATCATCCATCGCTGGAAGGTCGTCATGGATCAATGAATAGCAATGGATCATTTCAAGGGCAGTGGCAGCACGTAAGGCAGAGGCTTCTGAAACACAAAACAGATTAGCTGTTTGCATAAGCAAGAAGGGGCGTAATCGTTTTCCGCCATTCAAACTACCATGGCGCATTGCCTGGATAAGTTTGGGTTCTGAGATAACACTATCTTCAGGTTGTTCTATTTGAAGATGTTTGCTGATTTCTGTTTCAATCTTGTCAGCCACATCTGTCATAGCTGTATTTAGAGAGATAGAAAAATCCTGATTCATATTCGGGGCCATTGAGGCTACCTCTATGTTCTATTTAGTAACGGGAATAGGCTTAATCTAGCTGCATTTCAGTAGCACTGGCACTGCCATCTGGATTTAAACTGATTTTCTCTACACGCAAGCGTGCTTCAGAAAGCTTCTCCTCACAATGCTTCTTTAACTCCGTACCTCGTTCATAAGATGCGATCGACATTTCTAGGGGAATGTCACCACTTTCCAGACCTGTTACAATAGTCTCCAATTCCCGAAGGGCAGTTTCAAAACTCATATTGGAGATAGGTTGTTTTTCTTGGGTCTCTGACATGATGCAGGTCCTTAAAGTTTACTTATGCTTAAATATTTCATGAATTGAGATGTATTTTATCCTTTATGCAAGGGACAGCCAAGCTATAAGAATGGAGAAAACAAGTTTTCTTTGTGATAACAAGTGCTCAGGTAGAGGGAAGGTGTTTAAACATGACTTTATTATTCACACATGAAAGTTGCATTTTGCATGACATGGGCGCTGGGCATCCAGAACAGCCAGCGCGTTTGGTATCTGTTCTAAAAGGTCTAGAAGCTGATGAGTTTAAATCGCTGAATCGAAAAGTAGCGCCGTTAGCAACGAAAGATCAGTTGGCACTGATACATCCTAAAGAGCATATTGACTCAATTCTAAATGCAGTGCCCCAAGATGGATTAATATCTATTGACGGAGATACTTCACTATGCCCGCATTCTGGAGAAGCCGCCATGCGTGCAGCGGGTGCGGTGGTGGCGGCAGTCGACACTATTATTCATGCTAAGGAAGATCAGACAGCGTTTTGTGCGACTCGTCCACCTGGGCATCATGCGGAACCAAACAAATCTATGGGCTTTTGTCTTTTTAATTCCGTTGCAATTGGGGCTGCATATGCACGCGAAGCTTATGGCATTAAGAAATGTGCCGTGATTGATTTTGATGTTCATCATGGAAATGGAACCGAAGCCTGTTTTTGGAATGATCCGGATTTTTTATACCTGTCTACGCATCAATCGCCCCTTTATCCAGGAACGGGTGCTGAACATGATCATGGTGCATATAATAATATAGTGAATTTTCCCTTACCTGCTTATGCGGATGGAGAAAAAATACGTATTGCTTTCAAAGAAAAAATCATGCCTGCCCTTGAAAAATACGATCCGGACCTTTTATTTATCTCAGCTGGGTTTGATGCACATCGAGATGATCCTTTGGCCAATATGATTTTGGAAGATGAGGATTATGCATGGATGACTGCTGAATTTGTTGCATTCGCACGGGATATAAGTAATTGTCCGATCATCTCAACTTTGGAAGGTGGGTATGATCTGGAAGCCTTACCTCGTTCAGTTCAGGCTCATGTAAGAGAATTGCAAGCTTATTGATATGGATGAGCTATTTGTCATCAGGGGATTAATGACATGAAGAATATTTTAAAGATTGTTGGTGCGGCAGTATTAGGTCTTGCTTTGATAGGCCCGCTACAATCTGTATGGGCGCAAGGTCAGCAAGCTGCATTGGTTGGTGTCGATGAAGTGCAGGGGGAGCCTCTAGGGCAAACTATCCCTGTATTGGGTCGATTGGTTGCACAACAACGTTCGCAAGT
This sequence comes from Curvivirga aplysinae, assembly GCF_009711445.1. Classification (GTDB taxonomy): domain Bacteria; phylum Pseudomonadota; class Alphaproteobacteria; order UBA8366; family Aestuariispiraceae; genus Curvivirga; species Curvivirga aplysinae. Next base: position 31,098 of record NZ_SMMC01000213.1, read on the forward strand.
TGCAGCCTTGGTCGATGGGCCGATTGAAAAAATGGATGTTCAAATAGGCGATCGCGTTGTCAAAGGAGACACGTTGGTTGTTTTAGATGATCGCCGTATTCGTCAATCACGTAACCTGCAAGCGGCGATGTTACAGCAAGCAAAAGCGAGCTTAAAAGCAGCTCTTGATCAAAAAGCCCTGACTGAACAAGAATTAGCACGATTGGAACGTTTACAATCTTCAGCAGCATTCTCCCCAGCTCGTCTTGAAGATAAGCAGTTAGAATTGGCACGTTTTACGTCTCAAGTTTCTGTAGCCGAAGCAGAAGTAGCTGCGGCACAAGTAAATTTATCTTTAGCTGAGATCGATCTAGCCCGCACTGTGATTAAAGCACCGTTTAATGGTGTTGTAACTGAAAAGAATACCGAGGTTGGATCTTATGTAAGTCAAGGTAATGCTGTTTTGTCGTTGATCAACCATGAAGATCTAGAAGTAGAGGCAGATGTGCCATCCAATCGTTTGATTGGCCTGGAAAACGGTCGATTGATTAACGTAGACTTGTCAGGGCAAAATTACGATGCAATCGTGCGTGCTGTGGTACCAGATGAAAATGTACTTACCCGTACACGTGCGGTTCGTTTTACCTTGGGTGCAGATGATAATGCACTTGAAAATTTAGCGGCGGGCCAATCCGTGACAGTATATATTCCTGTTGGATCAACACGTCAGGTAATGACCGTTCATAAGGATGCACTTATTGCCAAAGGTGAAGGTTATATCGCCTATGTGGTTGAAAATGGGGTTGCTAATATTCGTCCTGTAACAGTTGGGGATGCTGTTGGACAGCGTTTTGAAGTTATGACTGGCCTTAAAGCAGGTGATATTGTTGTCATACGTGGGAATGAACGTTTATTCCCGGGACAAGCGGTACAATATCCAAATATGCCAAAAGCGGAGGAAAGCGGCAGCTAACTATGCCGCTTTAAATTAATTCGTCTCGCATATTTGATATATTACAAAGCCGGGAAGGGCTTGGAACATGAATTTAATCCGTATTTCTATTGAACGACCTGTCGCCGTCATCGCAGCCGTATTAATGGCTGTGATGTTTGGATTCGTGGCCTTGAACACGATTCCGATCCAGTTAACACCAGATATCACACGCCCGGTGATTACCATCCGAACTGACTGGCCCGGGGCTGCGCCTGCAGAAGTAGAACGTGAAATCATCAATGAGCAAGAAGATGTGTTAAAAGGTCTTGAAGGCCTGGAAAGCATGGAAAGTAGTGCATCCACGGGACGTGGTAGTGTGACACTTGAATTTAAAGTCGGGCAGGATATGTCTCGTGCTTTGCTTTTAACCGCAAACCGTCTTGATCGTGTTTCAAGTTATCCTTCAGAAGCGAATGAGCCGACTTTACGGACGGCAGGTAGTGAAGATAATCCTATCGCTTGGTTCCGTGTTGTTCGAACCGAAGGGAACGACCGTCCGGTGGGGGAATATCGTGATTTTGTCGTTGATGTTGTCCAAGAACGCATTGAACGTGTGAACGGTGTTGGCGAAGTGAATGTGTATGGCGGTGGGGAACGCGAAATGCGCGTTGAAATCGAACCGACCCTGCTTGCACAACATAATCTTACGATTTCCGAAGTTCTGTCCACTTTGCGCGCGGCAAATGCTTCTATTACTGGCGGTATCGTAGAAGAAGGTAAGCGTCGCTATGTTGTGCGCACGGATAATGAATTTGTTTCTCTTGAGCAGGTACGTGATGTCGTTCTACGAACAGAACAAGATGTAACGACAGGGCGTATGGCCCGTATCACTGTCGGTGATATCGCCAATGTATATTTCTCATATAAACGTTCCACATCAGATATCCGATCCTCCGGTATTGATGCGATTGCGGTGAATGCCACCCGTGAAACAGGTGCCAATGTGATTGAGGTAATGGAAGAAATTCGTCTTGCTGTAGCCGAACTTAATGCAGGTGTTTTAGTTGGTGAAAAACTAACAATGGAACAGCTTTATGACGAAACTGTCTATATTGATTCTGCTATTGAACTGGTTATTCAGAATATCTGGGTTGGAGGTGTTCTAGCTGCCATTATTTTATTGATATTCTTACGTAGTTTACGTGCGACCTTGGTTGTGGGATTGGCTATTCCTGTATCTGTGATTGCGTCCTTTGTTGCTATGGCCTTTATGGGGCGCTCGCTTAATGTGGTAAGTTTAGCGGGTATTGCTTTTGCTGTTGGTATGGTGGTGGATGCGGCGATTGTCGTTCTTGAGAATATCTATCGTTTACGACAAGAAGGGAAGCCGATTTCACAAGCCGCCTATGAAGGTGCCGCGCAGGTTTGGGGTGCTATTTTCGTCTCTGCGATGACGACTGTTCTTGTCTTCATTCCTATAATGATCATGGAATTAGAGGTTGGTCAGCTATTCCGTGATATTGCTGTGGCGCTTTCTGTATCTGTGATGTTGTCCTTACTTGTTTCCATCACTGTTATTCCGGCTTTGGCAAATCGCTTGTTGCGTCATGATGTGAATGATCCTAATCGCAAGATTATCAAATTGCCATTTGTCGATGGTTTTGGGCGCATGTTCATGTCCGCAGTGACTAAGCTTACAAATGGTGTCGTCAATAGCCGTAAACTTGCCCTGACATTGGTGATTGGTGTAACTGTCATTAGTTCAGCAATTACCTTGGCATTGATTCCAAAACTTGAATATCTACCAACCGGTAACCGAAATTTCGTCTTTGGTATGTTATTTCCACCTCCGGGCTATAATTTAGAAACGATGAATGAGATCGCATCTGAGGTCGAAAGTAAGGTTAAACCACTGTGGGCATCTGTATCAGGTCCTGAATCTGAAGAAGGACAACCTCCGAAAATTGAAAATTTCTTTTTCGTTGCATTGACCAATCGTACTTTTATGGGCGCAAGTGCGATGGATCAACAACGTGCGGGGGAACTTATTCCCGTTCTGACGAAACCAATATTTAGCGAACCGGGTATGTTTGGTTTCTTTACGCAGCCATCTATTTTTGGCCGTGGGGTTGGTGGATCTCGTTCGGTTGATTTAGATATTTCTGGTCCTAGTCTGGAAGATGTGATTACCACTGCCCAACGTGCTGCAATGAAGGTTGGCGCGATTTTACCGCGTAATGAAGGAAATCAGATGCGTCCGATTCCGGGATTAGAATTTGGTGAACCTGAAATCCGTTTGACGCCTGACCCAGTGCGATTGGCTGATAACGGTGTATCTGCAAATGAGTTAGGTATTACTGTCGATGCTTTTAATGATGGTCTTCGAATTGATGAGATTACGGTCGATGGTAAATTGATTGATCTAACTCTGACAGGGCCTGAAGAATATAATAAGGCAACACAGGATATTAATGCATTACCTGTTGTGACAGAAAGTGGCACCATTTTGCCTGCGGCGTCATTAGCTGATATTCGTGTAACTTCAGGACCCACAGAAATTCGTCACACTGAACGTGTACGCACAGTCACTCTACAGATTCGCCCCAATGATTTTATCCCGTTAGAAGTGGCACTGGAAATGTTGGAAGGGCAAGTTATGAATCCTCTGATTGAGGAAGGTGTCCCAAATGGGATCAATCTACAGTTAACAGGTACGGCAGAAAAATTGAATGAAACATGGAGTGAAATGAAAGGTAGCTTGTTGATTGCTCTGATCATCGTTTTCCTTGTTATGGCGGTTCTATTCGAAAGTTTTCTTTATCCATTGATCATTATGTTGGCGGTGCCTTTAGCGACAGCGGGTGGTTTGGTTGGATTCCAGTTGCTCGCGACATGGAAGTTCCAGACATTTAATATGTTAACGCTTTTGGGTTTTGTGATTTTGATCGGCATTGTAGTGAATAATGCGATTTTATTAGTACATCAAACCTTGCATCATATCCGTGAAGAAGGGATGGAAGCAGGAAAAGCTGTGGTCGAAGCGACAACGAATCGAATTCGTCCAATCTTCATGTCTACTCTCACGTCTGTGGTTGGTATGTTACCGCTTGTTTTATTCCCAGGTGCAGGTTCTGAGATATATAGTGGTCTTGGTTCGGTTGTTGTCGGTGGCTTGGCATTATCTGCAATCTTAACTTTAGCGATAGTTCCACCACTATTAGCATTGCTTGTTGCCTCCTTGGAAAATAGATCGAAAAGTTAACATGATCTTAGCAAGTGGTTAACGAATTGTTAATATATAAGCTGGCATTTTATGTAAGGTATTATAGTACCTCAACTAGATAAAATGCTGTCAAAAATATGGCGGTTTTCTGGGGGAAAGTCATTTTCTTTGCCATTGCATATTGCTAATATGCGTGCAAGAGGATGGACCTCATCTTCGTTTAAATAATTCAACTAAAAGGTGAAATTAATGTCCCCACAAGCTTTGGAACCTCGTGTTCAAGAAGCAAGCACATTGCTGAAAGCTATGAGCAATGAAAAACGCTTATTGATTCTTTGCCATTTGCTTAATTCCGAATTGTCTGTTGGCGCATTGGAAAAACTAGTTAGTTTAAGCCAGTCTGCACTATCTCAACATTTGGCACGTTTGCGTCGTGATGGTTTTGTTCAAACACGTCGCGAAGCACAAACAATTTACTATTCTATTAAGGGTGAGCAGACTAAGACTATTATCTCTGCGTTAAGCAATATTTTCGCAGATGAAATGGTGTTAGCTGCATAAGGCTGCGAATTTATACCTGAGGGGTATCAGGAATTTAATTAAGTGGTAAAAATCAGAATGCTTAGATGGATCGATATGGGGAAGGTGATCTCATCTTAATAAGCAGGATTTTATAGGCATTTGGTTAATAGTGATTTTTTAAAAGGACACTGCAATTATGCAGCGTCCTTTTATTTTATTATTAAACAATTTCGGAAAAAGTGATAAAATAATTTTTCGTTTGATGCGGATGTTCTTGCAATTCAAGAGGATAAATCGCATTCTATTTAGAGAAAAGAACAGGATTGTTTCTGTTGATTGGTGAAATTTACTCAACTGTTATTGGGGAACTTCGCGCAAATTGCGGATGAGATAGGCAGAAACTAACGCTTGAGAGGCTTGTTAATATGGGCACAACATTATCTGCTGCTGATGTACAACGTTTAATGACGGATCCTTCTGCGGAGACTCGAACTGAGACCGCGGCAAAAGTAGCATCTAGTTTCCAAGACGGAAGTCTGGGTGAAGTAGAACAAAAACTCGCCAGTGAGATTTTTCGTGTATTAGCAAAAGATGCAGAAGAACGTGTGCGTCAGGCCCTCTCCCAGAATTTGAAAAATGCAGCGGGCGTTCCTGCTGATGTTGCTGTTACTTTAGCCAAGGATATTAGTGATAAGGTTGCCTTACCAATTATTCAATTTTCTGAAGCCTTAAGCGAAGATGACCTGATTGATATCGTACGTACTCAGGCGCCACAACGTCAGGTCGCTGTTGCTTCTCGTGAAGACGTGACGGATGGTGTTGCGCATGTTTTGGTTGATGAAGCTGATAAAACAGCTGTTGTGGCACTTGTGTCTAATGAGCGCGTTAATTTATCTGAAGGCGTCTTGGACAAAGTTGTGGAAACCTATGGTGAAGACGAAGATGTACAACGTCCATTGGTTCATCGCCCAACATTACCAATCACAATTACAGAAAAACTTGTAAGTAAGTTAACAGACGAATTAAAAGATTATCTGGTTCAACATCACGAGTTATCTGAAGAAACAGCTACTGATTTAGTCTTACAAGCTCGGGAGCGTGCAACCATTGGCCTTGCTGCCACATATAACGATGAAACGGATGTAGAGGCCTTGGTGAGACAGCTTCATAATAATGGTCGGTTAACACCTTCTATTGTATTTCGATCTTTATGCGTTGGAGATCTTGTGTTTTTCGAAAATGCTTTGGCGATTATGGCTGATGTACCTTTACAAAATGCACGTATCCTCATTCATGATGAAGGTGATTTAGGGTTCAAGTCCCTTTATGCAAAAGGGGGATTGCCATCTAGTCTCCTACCTGCCTTCCGTACAGGTGTTTCTTTAGCCCGTGATAACGAGAAAGAACGCACAGATGCAGATTTAGAGCAGCAAACGCGTTCGATGTTGGAGCATATTTTAACCGCACATGAAGATGTTATCGGTCGATATGGTGAGGAAAACGTTGATTACTTGTTAAACAAGTTTAATCAGGTTGCTTAGTTTTTATCGAAAAAAATAAAATAGAGAATGAGACGGCGATTTTCTAATGAAGTCGCCTTGTTTCTGACATATATCTCCCTAATATAAAGTCTTATGAAGATTATGATGAATATATTCCGACCTAAAATTCAAAAACTAGGTTTCGGTAAGCACACTGTTAGCAGCGTTGCTGCTGCATTGGCTTTTGTAGTTTCTGTGTCCGTAAACCCTTTTTCGGTTGAACCTGCACAGGCAGAAGAAACGAAGATAACTCCCGAAAGCCAAATGCAAATGCAATTATCGTTTGCGCCATTGGTAAAAGAAGCTGCGCCTGCAGTTGTGAATATCTATACCAAGAAAGTTGTTGAGAGTCGTCAAGGTGCTTCCCTCTTTAATGACCCATTCTTTCAAAAGTTTTTTGGTAATCGTTTCAATTTAGGTGGCAAGAAAAAGAAAGTAGAAAACTCCTTAGGATCGGGTGTGATTGTAAAAGACAATGGTGTTGTTGTTACAAACAATCATGTGATTGCGGGGGCGACTGAAATCCGCGTGGTCTTGTCTGATCGTCGAGAATTTGATGCAAAGGTTATTTTAGCTGATGATCGTACAGATTTAGCCGTACTAGAACTTGAGAAAGTGAAAGAAAAATTACCTGCTTTAACTTTTGGTGATTCAGATGCGCTGGAAGTTGGGGATCTTGTGTTAGCAATTGGTAATCCATTTGGTGTCGGCCAAACAGTGACATCAGGTATCGTTTCTGGGTTGGCCCGTACAGCTGTAAGTGTGTCAGACTTCCGCTCCTTTATTCAAACTGATGCCGCGATTAATCCTGGAAATTCTGGTGGCGCCTTGATGTCTATGAATGGTGAAGTTGTCGGTATTAACACCGCTATTTTTTCAAAGACAGGTGGTAGTGTTGGAATCGGTTTCGCTATTCCTGCAACAATGGTTGAAGCTGTTGTGGATAGCGCAATTACGGGTGAGCCATTATTACGCCCATGGCTTGGATTTAATGGTCGCGATGTGACAAGTGAAATTGCAGATGCGTTAGGCATGGATCGTCCCGGCGGTGTGCTTGTTGAAGATATCTTTGAAGGTAGTCCGGCTAAGAAAGCTGGCGTGCAGCCGGGGGATGTGATTTTGTCAGTTGAAGATTACGACGTTGAAGACGGGCAAGTTTTACGTTTCCGATTGGCAACACGCGGTATTGGCGGTACGGCGAAGGTGTCATTGCTGCGTGGTGGTGAGATAAAAGAAGTGTCTTTTGATTTGATTGCCCCACCTGAAACACCTGCACGTGATGAATTTATTGTTGAAGGGCATTCTCCATTAGCCGGTCTACGTCTTTATAATTTATCACCGGCTGTTGCTGAAGAATTATATATGCCAAGCAATGCAAAAGGTGTCGTTGTGTCTGGTGTCATTAAACGCTCACCAGCTGCGCGTCTTGGGATGAAAAACCGTGATCGTATCCTAGCTATTAACGGTCAGGATACGCCAATGGTTCAAGATATACGTGATGCGCTTGAAACAGATGGCGGGGAATGGCATGTGGTGATTGAACGTAATGGCCGTAAACATGTAATTGAGGTGCGTTAAAGATTATGGCTGGGGGCGTAACAGGATTTGAAAATAGTCTGTTTGGTGCGGATGCTCCGCGTCCATTGGCAGATCGTTTGCGTCCCAAAACCATTGATGATGTTGTGGGGCAAGACCATCTTTTAGGTCCAGAAGGCAGTATTCGACGTTTCCTTGATCAAGGACGTTTAACATCTTTGATTTTATGGGGTACACCCGGATGCGGTAAAACCACAATTGCACGCCTACTAGCTGATCACACGGATTTGGCTTTTGAACCTTTAAGTGCGATATTTTCCGGCGTTGCAGACCTACGTAAAGTATTTGACCGAGCAGAATCCCGTCGAATGCAAGGGCAAGGCACTTGTCTTTTTGTGGACGAGATTCATCGATTTAACAAAGCACAGCAAGATAGCTTTTTGCCTTACGTTGAAAACGGCACAATCATTCTTGTCGGGGCAACGACAGAAAATCCAAGCTTTGAACTAAATGCGGCTTTACTATCCCGGTGTCAGGTTTTTGTCCTGAACCGCTTGGAACATGACGCGTTTGAAACTATGCTTCAACGTGCAGAAGAAGAGGAAGATCGAAAACTACCTCTCACACAGGAAGCGCGTTGGGCTCTGATGGATATGGCGGATGGGGATGGCCGCTATTTATTAAACATGGCAGAAGCGCTTTATGCACTTGGCACATCTAACGAAATGGACGTGGAAGAACTAGGGCGTGTGGTGCAAAAACGCCTGCCGGTATATGATAAAGGCCAAGATAGTCATTATAACTTGGTCTCTGCACTCCATAAGGCTGTGCGTGGGTCTGATGTAGATGCCGCTCTTTATTGGTTAGGGCGCATGCTGGAAGGCGGTGAAGATCCCAACTTTATTGCGCGCCGCCTATTGGTTATGTCTTATGAAGATATTGGGATGGCAGACCCGAATGCAGCCGTTCAAGCGTTAAATGCGTGGCAAACATTTGAACGGTTGGGTAATCCTGAGGGGCAAATGGCTTTATCTCAAGCTGTTGTCTATTTAGCCACTGCGCCAAAATCAAATGCCCAATATAAATCCCTGAAAGCCGCGAAAGGTTTAGCGAAAGAAACTGGTTCTTTGCCGCCACCGAAACATATTTTGAATGCGCCCACAAAGATGATGCGCGAGATGGGATATGGGGTTGGATATCAATATGACCATGACTCAGAAGATGGATTTTCTGGGCAAAACTTCTTTCCAGAAAATTTGGCACGTGAGAAACTATATCAGCCTGTTGAGCGAGGTTTTGAACGAGACGTAAATAAACGCCTGGAATATTGGGAAGGCTTGCGCAAAAAACGCAATAAGATATAACCTATTCTTATGAATATGATTTTAGCAATTGCTGCGGGGGGTGCCGTTGGGGCATTGGCTCGTCATTTTTTTGCTCATTGGATAAATAGCCAAATGGCTGGTCATTTCCCGTGGGGCATTATGCTATGTAATATTCTGGGAGCGTTTTTAATGGGGGCATTGATTGAGATGTCTGCAATGCATTGGTCTTTATCACAGGAATTTCGTGCTTTTCTCGTTGTTGGAATCTTAGGAAGCTTTACTACCTTTTCCACATTCGCATTAGATACCGTTTTATTGATGCAAAGAGGTCAGTCTTTCATGATGATCTTATATGTGGGTGTTTCTGTCGCCGGCGCAATTATAGCGCTGATGCTTGCGATGATGTTCGTAAGACAGTTTACATAGTTTATTATGGGTGATGACTTGAAAAAGTCATATAAATCCGTCAAAAGAAACGCTTGAAATTAACGCTTGATTGAATAGGAAAATAGGATGAGCGGTGTACAAACACGTAGTGTCAAAGACAAAGATGAAGGCCTGCGATTAGACCGTTGGTTTAAAACTTATTTTCCAGGATTACCTTTCGGTCAGTTACAGAAGATTGTTCGTAAAGGACAGGTGCGTGTGGATGGTAAGCGTGCTAAAACGAATCAACGCCTTGAAGTTGGGCAGGAAATTCGTATCCCGCCACTGGATGATAATGCGACAGTCGATCCGGCAAAATCAGGTAAACCGCGTGGTCCGAAACCTTTAAGCGATGCAGATATTAAATTTGTACAAAGCTTGGTTATTTTTAAAAATAACGATGTCATTGCTATTAACAAACCGGCCGGCCTTGCTGTGCAAGGGGGAACCAAGACAGAGCGCCATTTAGATGGCATGTTAGAAGCTTTACAATATGAAGCAGATGAAAAGCCACGTCTTGTGCATCGGTTAGACCGTGATACGTCAGGTGTATTATTATTAGCACGTAATCGTGCATCCGCTACCACGATTGGACGTGCATTCAAACATCGTACTACTCGTAAAATATATTGGGCAATTGTTGTTGGTATTCCTGATCCAGAAGAAGGGCGTTGCACCCACCCACTGGGTAAGCTAGGTGGAAAAGGCGGTGAACGTGTTGTTGTGGATGAAGAAAACGGTAAAAATGCTGTCACTGAATTTATGACAATGGAACGGGCAGGCCGTCGTTTGGCATTGGTCGCTTTATGGCCAAAAACGGGGCGTACGCATCAGTTACGTGCCCATATGGCTGCAATTGGTACGCCAATTCTTGGCGATGGTAAATATGGCGGACGTGAAGCATTTGTTGATAGCGAGGATATTGCTAAACAAATGCATTTACATGCACGTGAATTACAATTGCCAGATGAGAAAAACAACAAAATGGGGCCAGCCATAAAGGCGACTTTGCCAGATTATTTCTTAAAGACCTTAAAGGGAATTGGTTTCGAATATGAAGACTGGCTTAACCAAGATCCATTTGAAGATTTAGAATAGATAAAGTGAATATGTGATCGGGATGGATAGACCTAAATTAGTGATTTTTGACTGTGATGGTACTTTAACTGACTCCCAATCACGCATTGTGACAGCAACATGCTATGCTTTTCTACAAGAAGGGTTTGAAGAACCTTCTCGCAAAGATATTTGTCATCAAGTTGGCCTTCCTTTAATGCAAATGATGTATAATCTATGTCAGAAAGACGATATGGATTTGCTGCATCGCATGGTCGAAAATTATAAAAAAGCGGTTTATGAGGTTAAGTTACCCGGTACGCAGATGTCCCCGCTCTTTCCAGATTGCCGAAAAACCTTAACGAAGCTTTACGATAAAGGTTATTTCCTAGGAATAGCGACCGGAATGGGGCGAAGAGGGTTAGAAAGAACAGTAAAAGATCATGGTATTGATCATTTATTCACGACTTTAAAATCAGCCGATGATGGCCCAGGGAAACCAAATCCGGATATTTTATTGGATTCTATGTTGGAATGTGGTGTTGAGGCTAGCGATACGGTTATGATTGGTGATACAGTTTATGATATTGAAGCAGGCGTTAATGCGAGGGCGATTTCGATTGGTGTCGACTGGGGATATCATGCACCGGAAATGCTATTGCAGGCTGGGTCATATAAAGTAATTTCCAGCTTTAATGATTTACCTGAATTGTTAGATGAGGTTTTTATTAGATAGATGCGTATGGTAGCGAAAGTTATAGCAGCATTATTTTCCGGCATAGCAATTTTAAGCGCTGTGGCACTTTTGGTTTTGTTCAGTATTGATTTTAATGAACATAAAGCTTTCGTTGAAGAACAGGTAAAAGATCTTACGGGCCGAGATTTAGTTATCCATGGTGAATTAGATGTCTCGTTATCTTTATTTACACCAAGGTTACGTGTGAGCGATGTTGAGTTTCTAAATGCACCATGGGCAAATGAGCCCGTAATGCTTGAGGTAGGGGAGCTTGAAATTGATCTTGATTTAAGTCGATTGCCTTTTGATAGATTGCTTGAAGTGAATCATATCAAGATTAATGATGCGACTTTGCATATCCAGCGTGACGACTATGGGCAATTAAACTTTCCTTCTACAGAAGAGGCCCCAGTATCTAAACACACAGATAATACTATTCCGATCGTATCTGAGCGCGGCCTTAAACCTAAAGAGCCAATAATCTTGCCTATTATCCATGCGGCAGAAATAAATAGGCTAAAAGTTACATACGCGGATACTCAAGAACCTGAAAAGCGTATCTTTAATTTATATAATCTGACTGTTACAGAAAGTAAGAATGTCGGAAAGCGAAGCATCTCTCTTGAGGGGGATGCATCTAGTATCCCCTTCTTTGTAGAAGGGGAGACAGGAAGCTTTAGTGAGCTTTTTGACGAAGAATTATTTTGGCCTTTTACATTGACCGGAGATGTCGCTGGAGTTCAGCTAGATTTAAATGGAAATCTTCAAAACCCACGGAAAGCTGCTGGTGCGAATGCTGATATCTTTATTATGTCCAATGATATTAGTAAGTTTTCTGCTTTGTCTCATATCTTTGGTGGGTTTGATGTGCCCGACCTTGGCAGCACTGAATTATCCGCAACCTTGAAGGCCGATGAACAGGGGCGATTAGCTGCTCAAAATTTATATTGGTCCGTAAATAAATCAGGAAAGCATCGTGTGGTTATCGACGGTGCCGTTGATGATATCATTGCCCTGAATGGAATTCATGTTTCTACACAGGCTGAAATTCAATCCATTAATGAGTTTATTCGATTGCTGGTAACTGATTTTGATTATCCTGAATTAGGGCAGCTTGCAGTTGATACTAAGTTAAGTGGTGGTCTTGAAAATAAAATCACTCTTTCGGATATAACTGCGACTTTAATTAAGAAGAATCATTATTCAGCAAAGTTAACTGGTGATGTCGGTGATGTTTTAAAGCAATCCGATATAAAAATCGTCACGGAAGCAAGTGTTTCTGACATTTCGGAATTATCCAGCTATCTTAATTATCCAATTCCGAGTTTGGGGCATGGAAGTATTTCTGCAAAAATTAATGGAGATTATCCCGCTAATCTCAATCTAAACGCATTTGATTTGCATGTTAAATCTGGTCAAAAAGTGGATGCAAAATTAACAGGCTCTATTCAGAATTTGTTGTCTGAGCGTGAGATGAATTTGGATTATAATCTAAAATTGGCTGATGTATCACAGACCGCCCAAAAATTTGGATTGAAATTACCCGGATGGAAAAATGTGAAACTGGAAGGTGATCTTTCATCGATGAAAGATGAGTATTTTGATGTGAAGAATTTCATGCTTCAAGTTCAAGATTCAGATATTTCAGGACATGTGCAAATTTCACTTAAGAAAGATGTTCCGGAAATAAACGCGGTTCTTTCAAGTCAGCGTATTGTTATGGGTGATTTACGTAAATCGCAGGCCCATAAATTAAAAACTGCTGCCAAATCTCGTGAAACTGTGGAAAGCCATCAAGAAACTACATCTCATTTGGGACGAAAATATACTGAAAATAGAGTGGATTTCAAAGAACCAACCAAGCCAAGAGTGAAATTATACAGACTATCAAAAGCTGAAATTGATCTCTCAAAGTTAAAATCAGCGAATGTTAATCTAGATGTCTCCATAAATAAATTGGTTGAAGGTGATCTTGCGATTAGCCCCTTAAATGTGAAAGCATCTTTGATAAACGGCAATCTTAAGACACAAAAACTTGAGCTTGGAGATGGAGACGGTCATCTTGCGGAAGGATATATGAACTTTGATACTTCCTCCGGTCAAATCGATACGGATATCGTTTTAAAGGCCAAAGAATTTAATGTGGATGCTTTGCTTAGCGTGGTTGGTTATACGAAATTAATCAATGGTGATGTGCAAGTTAGTCTAGATTTAAAAACCAAAGGGAAGTCCCCTCAACAACTTGCCTCTAATATGCAAGGTCATGTGCAAATGGCGATGGCCAATGGTGTGATGAATGCGGATTCAATCACTAAATATTTTGGTGCTGGCGCAGCTGTTTTTACTGAGCTTTTTACTGGCGGGCAAGCTGATGATGGTGTGAAGATTTACTGTTTCATTGCCGATTACCCCATCGAACAAGGGATTATGAAAACGAAAAGTTTACTTTTTGATTCAAGCGTTTCAACAATTACATCAACGGGAACAGTTGATCTGGGGGAAGAGGAGATTGATCTGGTAGTAACACCTCAAGGGGATATCTTGGGGATTGGTGCCGCATTGCCTGTCATCGTTAGTGGCGATTTTAGGAAGTTTAATGTTTATCCTGATCCTGCAGGAACTGTGGCCTCTTTGACTGGGACAGTCTTATCCGGCGTCTTATTTCCTTTCTCTGTTGCGGGAAGTGTTCTTCCTCTCAATCATAAAGATTCACCTTGTACAGGTGCAAATGCCAAGGCGAAAACTCGTGAAGCAGAGCGTGGCGAAAGTATTATCAATGATTTGGGAACCAAAGCCATTGAAGGAATTTTTAATATTCTTGGTGGGCAGCAAGATTGATTCTTTGGTGCCCTCGTGGCATATCCTCCGCCAAGAAGTTCAATCCTTGTTGGTTATGTGGAAAATAGCAGATGAAACGCTTTTATAAGAATGCAGGTATTGCTGAATCTGGCGATAACTTTGTTGTGCAGTTAGATGGACGATCTATCAAAACGAAATCCAAAGTCACACTTGAAGTGCCATCAGCTGCTTTAGCTGAAATCATTGCCGAAGAATGGAATGCACAAGGTGAAGAAGTTGATCCAACTTCAATGCCGATTATGACCCTTGCAAATACGACGGTTGATCGTGTGATGCCATCGCATAAAGAGATCGCGGATATGCTGGCAGAATATGGTGGTAACGATCTATTGTGTTATCGCGCGGAACCCACTCAGGAAGAATTGGTGCGTAAGCAGCAAGATCAATGGAATCCATGGATCGATTGGGCAATGCGTGAGTTGGATGCACCTTTGAAAGTTACCACTGGTATTATGCATGTGGAGCAAGATGAAAAAGCTGTTTCTGCGCTGGCGAAGCTTGTACATGCGACAACTGCTTTTGAACTAACCGCCTTACATGAATTTACGACAATGTCTGGATCACTTGTTCTAGGGCTTGCGGTATTGCGTGAAGAGCTCCCTGCTGCTGAGGCGTTGAAATTAGGCCTTCTAGATGAGCTTCATCAAGCTGAATTATGGGGGGAAGATTTCGAAGCACAGGATCGTCGCGAAAAATATCATCGTGAAATGACCCAAGCAGAAACTTTTCTTAAAGCTTTACGCGCCTGATTTAAATTAATCTTGAAATAAAATTATAACATTATTTGGTTTCGACTGATTTGTATCATTGTTGAAGCCATTGTTTTTGCGTATTTTTTGTACCATTCGCTAGCGTATGGTATGCTTTTTCTTGCGCGATGCATTTTCTTGCTATATCTATTTTCCATACGGTAGCGTATGGTGGCGTGTGTGGTTAAAGAAGTGATCGGTGTTATAGTCCTTTTTTAATTATGTGAGGCGGGTAGGAAAACGGGTGTAATCCATACCTAATAGTCATGATTTGAAATGCAAGATATTTGCGGTGTGAGTAACTAAAACAACAAAGGGTAAGCTTGATGAAAGATATTATCCATGCCTTGGAAGAAAAACGGGACCAAGCCCGATTAGGCGGTGGGCAGCGTCGTATTGATGCGCAGCATAGCAAGGGGAAACTGACTGCGCGAGAACGGATTGATCTGTTTCTTGATGAAGGGTCTTTTGAAGAATGGGACATGTTCGTCGAACATGACTGTACCGATTTTGGCATGGAAGAAAACAAAATGCCGGGGGATGGTGTTGTAACTGGATATGGCACTGTAAATGGCCGTCAGGTATTTGTTTTCTCTCAAGATTTTACCGTATTTGGTGGGTCTCTTTCGGCGGCGCATGCACGTAAAATTGTCAAGGTGATGGAACAGGCTATGAAAGTCGGCGTTCCTGTGATCGGCCTGAATGATTCTGGTGGTGCACGTATTCAGGAAGGTGTGGCATCGCTGGCTGGTTATGCGGATGTCTTCCAACAGAATGTATTGGCATCTGGCGTGATCCCGCAAATTTCCATGATCATGGGACCTTGCGCTGGTGGGGCGGTTTATTCTCCTGCAATTACTGATTATATCTTTATGGTGAAAGATAGTTCTTACATGTTTGTGACAGGTCCGGAAGTTGTAAAAACCGTGACCAACGAAGAAGTTACACAGGAAGAACTTGGCGGTGCAATTACCCATACAACCAAATCCGGTGTTGCGGATAAAGCGTTTGAAAATGATGTGGAAGCCATTGGCCAGCTGCGTCGTTTCTTAAGTTTCTTGCCAAGTAACAATCGTGAGAAAGCGCCAAGTAAGCCGACATCTGACCCGGCCAATCGCGTGGAAATGTCTTTGGATACGTTGGTTCCGGAAAACCCGAACAAACCCTATGATATGAAAGAGCTGATCCATAAAATGGTGGATGAAGGTGATTTCTTTGAAGTCCAACCTGAATATGCAGCCAATATCATTTGTGGCTATGCCCGTGTCGAAGGGCAAACAGTTGGTATCGTTGCCAACCAGCCAATGGTCTTGGCAGGATGTCTGGATATTGCGAGTTCTATTAAGGCCGCACGTTTTATCCGTTTTTGTGACAGTTTCAACATCCCAATCTTAACCTTGGTTGACGTACCGGGCTTCTTACCGGGCACGTCCCAAGAATATGGCGGTATCATTAAACATGGCGCCAAGCTTCTTTATGCATATGCCGAAGCAACGGTACCAAAGGTAACCTTGATTACTCGCAAAGCCTATGGTGGGGCTTATGACGTGATGGCGTCTAAACATCTACGTGGGGATGTGAATTACGCTTGGCCGTCTGCGGAAATCGCGGTGATGGGTGCGAAAGGGGCGGTTGAGATTATCTTCCGTGCAGATCGTGATAATCCTAAAAAAATCGCAGAAAAAGAACAGGAATATAAAGATAAGTTTGCCAATCCATTCGTGGCAGGCTCACTGGGCTTTATTGACGATGTGATCCGTCCGCATAACACACGTCCACGTATTGCACGTGCATTGCGTATGTTACGCACTAAGAAACTTGAAAATCCGTGGCGCAAGCACGGCAATATCCCGCTTTAAGTTTTAGGAGGATTTAGAAAAATGTTTAAGAAAATTCTCATTGCGAACCGCGGCGAAATTGCTTGTCGCGTGATTAAAACAGCCAAGAAAATGGGCATTAAAACTGTGGCGGTTTATTCCGATGCAGATGATGGTGCCTTGCATATGCGTATGGCGGATGAAGCTGTGCATATTGGCCCTGCGGCGTCGGCGGAAAGCTATCTTGTGATCGACAAGATTTTGGATGCGATCAAACAAACAGGCGCCGAAGCTGTCCATCCGGGCTATGGTTTCTTGTCCGAAAATAAGCTCTTTGCCGAAGCGTTGGAAAAAGCAGGCGTTGCTTTTATTGGGCCACCTAAAGGCGCGATCGAAGCCATGGGTGACAAGATCGAATCCAAGAAACTGGCGATCAATGCAGGTGTAAGTTCTGTCCCCGGTCATGTGGAAGCAATCGACGATCCAGAAGAAGCCGTAAAAATTGCTAACGGCATTGGTTATCCGGTGATGTTGAAGGCCTCTGCTGGTGGTGGCGGTAAAGGTATGCGCCTTGCCTGGAATGATGATGAATGCCGCGAAGGCCTTGTATCTGCGATGAATGAAGGCCGTGCCTCTTTCGGGGATGATCGTGTGTTTATTGAAAAATTCATTGAACAACCACGCCATATTGAAATTCAGGTCATGGCAGATAAACACGGCAATACCCTCTATTTTGGAGAACGTGAATGTTCTATTCAACGTCGTCATCAAAAAGTATTGGAAGAAGCCCCATCTCCATTCTTGGATGAAGCTACCCGTGAAGCCATGGGGGAACAGGCTGTGGCCTTGGCGAAGGAAGTTGATTACTGCTCCGCCGGTACTGTGGAATTCATCGTGGATAAGGATAAAAACTTCTATTTTCTAGAAATGAATACACGTTTGCAGGTGGAACATCCGGTTACCGAGCTTATCACAGGTTATGATCTGGTCGAATTGATGATCCGTGTGGCAAATGATGAAAAACTGCCAATGAAGCAGGAAGATGTGAAATTGACAGGCTGGGCCCTTGAAGCGCGTCTTTATGCGGAAGACCCAGAACGTGGCTTCCTGCCATCCACCGGTCGTCTGGTTCAATATACAGCCCCGGAAGAAATCGAAGGCAAAGTTCGTGTGGATACGGGTGTTGAAGAAGGTGCTGAAATTTCCATGTTCTATGACCCGATGATTGCCAAATTGGTCACCGGGGGTAAGGATCGCAAGGAAGCTTTTGATAATATGCAGCAAGCCTTGGACCTGTATCATGTACGTGGTCTTAGTCATAACCTTGGTTTCTTGAACCAGCTTTGTGGGGATGAAGACATCCGTGCAGGGAATATGACCACCAACTTTATCGGGGATCATTATCCAGACGGCATGACGGAAGCGTTATTAGCCCCTAAGAACCCAAAACTTTTTGCAGCCGTGGCGTCTATGATCCATATGCGTGAATTGGAAGAAGAACAAGGCTTATCCGGCCGTGCCACACCTGCGGAGCCGTTTAAGAAGGGTAAGTTTAATGCCTTCTTGGGTGAAAAGGATAAGATCGAGTATAAGATCAAAATCAAAAAACGTTCTGATACTCATGTGACGGTGAAAGTGGATCGTGAAGAGTTTGAAATTGAGTCTAGCTGGAGCCCGATTGAGCCGATTGTGAAGACAATGGTGAATGATGCCCCCGTGGTGATGCAGCTCGATACATCCGAAGGCGGCAGTATCCTGTCCCATGACGGCGCGCGTATTCGGGTACAACTGATCGAACGTCGCTTGGCACATCTCTTACGCTTGATGCCGTATAAGGAGCCACCTGATCTTTCCAAATTCCTGCTGTCCCCAATGCCGGGCTTGTTGGTCCGTCTTTCTGTCAAAGAAGGTGACCAAGTGAAAGCTGGTAGTGAACTTGCAGTGGTAGAAGCCATGAAAATGGAAAATATCCTGCGCGCTGAACAGGATGTCACCATCAAAGCGGTTTATGCAGAAGATGGCGATAACCTCGCCGTTGACCAAAAAATCGTAGAGTTTGAATAAACTCTAAACTATAAGTTTAAAGGCGGTCCTTTATAGGCCGCCTTTTTCTTAGGCGAGGTTCACTATGACTAAATCAGTTCTCACACGTATCGAAGGCAAAGTGCAGGGCGTCTGGTATCGAAACTGGACAGTGGAAAATGCCAAGGAACTCGGCTTAAACGGCTGGGTGCGAAATCGGGTGGATAGCTCCGTTGAGGCCCTGTTTTCAGGGGATGACTCAATTGTTGATGAAATGCTTAAGCGCTGTGAGGATGGCCCTCAGTTGGCGCGGGTCACTGCTGTCTTGGTTGAAGCTTGTGAAGCTCCTAAGGATGCTGGGTTCCATAAACTTCCAACAATGTAAAAGTATATACGGGGGAAATATGTTTTATAGAAAAATAATAGTTTTATTTGCCGTTATTTTCTTATTATCGGGCTGTAAAGAAAATTTTAGATTGCTTTTGATTGATATAGGTTTGTGGAATTGGGCACCAATATCGATGAGTGAGCCAAGTGTTTTTTATGATAAATATTACACCTCTTCCTCTGGGAAAACTTGGGTTAGACTAACATGGTTAGCTGAAAGAGCCATTTTGCAAAATGATATCCAATTACCATTTATGGATGATGGGTTTTTAATCGCAGAAATATCCTATGATAAAAAAGAAATCATTAAAGTCGATAAAGTAAGAACAAATGCGCTATCAATTGAAGATAAAGTAAATTTCGAGAACTCCTTGAATCAATCTTTGAAGATTTTTATTACCAGTAAAAACAATTTACCAGAGAAACTCCCAAAGCGTTTTAATATTAACATTCCAATTGCCTCAAAAACTGCTGCCAGCGAAGCACGCGCTACTCTCATAGATATGATGTTTAAGAGATGTATTGAACCCATTTCAAGTGGGGAAGTTGCTGATACTGCTGATATGTCGGAATTATGGGAAGAGGATTGGTTGCGAGATGTGAACCAGATTAAATGGAGTGATAAATCTTTCCCAATTCATTTAACTGTTTTGGAGAGAAGTTATCAGCAATCGGTTTATAATGGATGCTCTGTTCATGATCCTTATGATGATTGGTTTAGCTATTTTAAGAAAGGTGATTTTAGAAAAATCTGGGCGTTATGGGTAGATGAGCAACTTAAAAATGGTAAAATTATAACTTTGAATGGTTGCGACGATAATATGCAGAAATATCGTTTTAATGAAAAAACTCCCCAAGGTTTATACACATATGTGGCCTTTTTTGAATATGCAGATCAAGGAGGAGATTTCTTTATATCAATGGCGGATAAAGAGAAGCAAATCAACTGCAAAGGATAAGACTGATTGGGGGTGGTAATAAAATGAAAAGAGCAATTTTTATAATTTTACTAGGCGTTTTGTTCTACGAGAAAGCTGATAGAGATGCTGTGCCTTTGGGAAGAGTTCCCGCGCGAAGATAGTTTGTTTGAAGAGTTATATCGTGACGGTAAGTTGTAAATATGCTCAATCTCTTATGATCAAATAATTCTTATGATACAAGATAGTCTTATAGTTTCTGAGGGCGTTATGCGATTTTTTTTAATTCTTATTTCTTTGGCGATAACTTGGTCTGTTGCTGCTCATTATAGTGAAACCAAATGGAGTTATTTAGTGGCATTCGCGGTAAGCTTATTCACCTTAAAATTTCTTATGTTTTATCCGCAAAAAACCAAAGGACCAAATGCGACGCAATCTATTGCTGATGCTGAATTATCGCGTGATGATTAATAGCGACCTCATAAGGTTTTATCCCTCACATTCTTTTAAAACCCATAATATTGTAGGATTTCTTGATAGGCACCTGATGCGTGTAGCTTTACGAGACCTCGATTAAAGCTTTCTGTGATCGCAATATGACCTTTATGTTTGCGGGAAACGGCAAGATGAAGCTGGTTTTGATCGACGGGCTGATCAATGAAATCAAGCTGTTGGAAGAATGTAGATGGCATCTGGGTGCGTAAAAAATGCAGCATTACAAATTTGTCTGTGACAAATGCATCTGCCCGTTTGTGAAAAACTTGGTTGGTGCCGAATTTATAGTTGCTGACGGAATGGATGTTTAAGCCCTGATTTTTAAGAATACTTTCAACATGGGAACTATTTAGCGTGACAATTCTATATTGTTGTAAATCGGATAAAGCTTCAAAGCTAATTTCATTATCCCGCCGTTTAAACAGGACAGATATTTCATCTCCGATAGGTTCGGTGAAACTGGCCCATATTTCTCGTTCCGGATTTTTATTGGCTAGATATAACGCATCTAATTGTCCTGACTGAACCATTTTCACAGCCCTTGCCCAAGGTAATATCGTTAATTTTACCTTATAGCCTTCATAGGCCAATGCGCGCTCAGCAATTTGCCATGCCCAACCGTTACCGGGTAGATCTTCACTGACATAGGGGCTGAATTCCAATGTGGTGATACGAACAGTTTTATCCGCGCCGAATGCGAAATGGTAAGGCAGGAAAATTAAGATACAGAATACAAATCTTAAATCGCGTAGAAACAACAGAATCTCCATCTGATTTCTGTTAGTTTACTTAAAAACAAATTAGGTTTCTACTTATTCAAACTTGAATTTAGATATGTTTAGACACCAAAAATTAGAATCTTTAATACATCTATACTTCTATAGACACTAAGTTAGTTTCCCAAATAGTCTTTAACCGAAGGAGATTGAGTATTGGTATTTAAGATATCTTCCGGTTTTCCAAATTCTTCGATTCTCCCCTCTTTGATATAGGCGACTTGATCTGCGAAGCCGAGGCTGTCCATCGGGCTATGGGTAGAATAGATCACGGTGAGGTTTAAATCTTCTTGGGCCTGTTTGATCAGGCGCATCATGTTTTTAGACAGGCTAGGATCAAGAGCACTAAAGGGTTCATCTAGTAAAAGAAGTGGTTTATGACGCACCAAGGCGCGGGCTAAGGCGACGCGCTGGCGTTGGCCGCCTGATAAAGTGGCAGGTAAACGTTCTCCCATATTATCCAATCCCACATGGGAAAGGGCGTTTGCTACATTTTCCTGATCTTTTTTAGATAGCTTTAAGCCCGGATCAATACCAATCGCCACATTTTGGGTAATGCTAAGATGTGGGAAAAGATTGTGATGTTGAAACAACATGGTGATCGGGCGTTCACTTGGCGCAAGGGGAATAAGATCATTACCTTGAAAAGAGAGTGTGCCTTGGTGAGGGGATAAGAAACCTGCGATTAAGTCTAACAAGGTTGTTTTACCGCCGCCACTTGGGCCGATCAGGGCAAGGATGTCACCTTGTTTTAAGTTGAAGTCATAGCGAAGCGTTAAATCTTTATAGTTATATTGAATATCGGAAAGGATCAGGCCTGTTTGTTGTATCATTGGGTTTGTCCTTTCGGTCCACCAATCAGGCGTTCCAATATAATAAATAAGAGATAGCAGGTTAGAATTAGGATCAAGGCCGCAAAACTTGCCTCATGTAACCGATAGGACCCAATTGCCCGATAGATATAGAGCGGCAGGGTGGAAAAATCCTGACTACCAAATAGGGCGATAATCCCGAAATCCCCGATCGATAAGGTGGTCGCATAGGCCATGGCAAGACCAATGGGTTTTCGAAGTAGTGAAAAATCTATCATGCGAAAACGGGTCCATCCTTGAATGCCCATACTGATACAAAGAGGTTGGGTTTCCTGAAACCGTTGTTGAAAGGCAGGAATTAAAATCCGCAAAGCAAAGGGTAAAGACATTAATGCGTTAATCAGGATCACTAAAAATGGTCCGATCTGATCTAAACTCGCATAATTGGAAAGCACAATGAATAACCCTGTCGCCAAGGCAAAGGGGGAAAAGACTAGAATGAGTGCCCCGATGGTTTCAACAAAACTGCGTATGGATCTGTTTTGGATATGGCGTAATCCCAAACATAAACTGACCGCCAAAAGGATAGAGAGACTTCCGGCAGAAAGCGATATACCTAGGCTGATCAACCCTGCATTTAGAAGCGCTGGTTTACTCAAATAATTCCATTCAAAATGATAGAGCGCTTTTGCAATAACGGAAAACAAAGGCGGAAACACCAATAACAGGATCAAGGCAAGGCTGACCCAACCGAAGAGGCGTGCCATCCAGCTTTTGTTCTGTAGGAATTTTAAAATGCTTTCCTGTCCGGTTTGATAGGAAATCTCTGTTTCACTTTGTTTGCCAAAACGTACAAGAATAAAGCTTAAAATCGCACAGATCGCCAATTGTAATCCGGATAAGGTGACGGCACGGGCCATATCAAAATCAAAATGAAGGGCTTGGTAGATAGCCACTTCTAATGTGGTCGCCTTTGGTCCACCTCCAAGGGACAGGATAATGGCAAAGCTTGTGAAACATAACATAAAGATCAAGGCTGCCAAGCCGGGTAGAGCTGATCGCAAGGCAGGTAATTCAACTAATCTGAATCGCTGCCAAGGCGTGAAATTCAACTGGATCGCAGATCGCCATTGTTCTTGTGGGATGTCATTCAGGCGGGATAACAAGCTGCGCACTGCCAGTGGCGTGTTGAAAAAGACATGGGCCAAAAGGATACCGAATAATCCATAAAGATAACCTTTGGTTTCAATGCCAAGGCTTCGCATCATCCAGACAATATAGCCGGAATTCCCATGTACCTGAATAATCCCGAGGATGGCCACAATGACCGGCATGACAAGGCAGAGACCAAAATAGGTCAGGATGATCCTTTTACCGGGAAAATTATGGTAATAGAAAAATCGTGCTAACGGGATCGCAAATAGAAGGCTTAATCCCGTGGAAAGAGCAGCTTGCCATAAGGTGAAAACCAATACCCTTTTGATATAGCGACTTTGTAAAACATCGAAGAAATTATAGCTTTCAGCCTGTAAGGCTAAATGAAAAAAAGCGGTCCCCAAAATCGTGATCAATATGCCAATGGATATCAGCAGTAAGATTGTATCACTGCCAAATTTGGAGTTGTTATAAAAGATACGCATTTCAGGGACGCTTTGAAGGACTTAAACCGCTGGCTTATTGGCTAACGGCTTCCAACCATTCATCAACCCAGTCACTGTTATTCTTTGCCACATCTTCTGATGAGATAGACAAAGAGGTTTCTGGATAATGGATTTTATCTTTGGCAAAAGCTGCTGGTAATTCCCCCGCAGCCGCCACAGGCAACATCCAGTTTGTGGTTGGGATGATGGATTGGAATTTATCAGATACCATAAAGTTCAGGAATTGATCTGCCAAAGCGGGATTAGGCGCGTTTTTCAATTTTGCGGCCACTTCGATTTGTTCATAATGGCCTTCGCTGAAGGGCGCAGATTTATATTTAAATTCGCCTTCTGCTTCCATGTGATAGGCAGGTGAAGTGGTATAGCTCAACACCATATCTGCTTCCCCTTCCAGGAACATCCCGTACGCTTCGGACCAGCCTTTTGTGGTGGTAACAATTTTCTTGGATAGTTTTTCCCACGCTTCGCCTGCTTGGTCGCCATATACGGATTTTACCCAAAGCAATAAACCAAGGCCCGGGGAAGACGTACGCGGATCTTGGATCACGATAGATACATCTGCATCTTCCACTAATGACTTTAAGCTTGTCGGTGGGGTTGTTTTGCTTGAATCATACACAAAAGCAAAATGGCCATAATCAAACGGAACAAAAGTTGTGTCACTCCATCCATTAGGCAAGCTGAGTTTGGAAAGATCTGTGGCACTTTCGATAAAAAGTTCGGTGTTTTTTGCACGGGAAATTAGATTTTGATCAAGGCCAAGAACTATATCCGCTTTGCTGTTTGATCCTTCAAGACGTAAACGACTTAAAAGGCCAACCGCGTCTTCGGTAGCAACCCATTGTAAGTCACATCCGCATTCTGCTTCAAACGCTTTTTCCACTTGTGGACCCGGCCCCCAATCGGAGGTGAAGGAATCGTAAGTATAAACGGTGAGGACATTGTCATTGGCATTTGCCAAAGCAGGGGCCAAAGCCAATACGGCAACGGCAAGAGATTTCTTAAATGTTTGAGATAAGCTCATTTCGCGCTCCATTAAGGTTCCTGTTTAAAGGACCCAATTTGGTTAATGGGTAGCGGCGGTCTTGTATGAAATTTTCAGAATTTGAAAAACTCTGTGATTTCCTCAATCCCTCCGCCGGAATTACCCGGTTCAGGTTCAGCGGGTTTTCGAAGAAAGTTTTCGAATCTCAGCTTGCAAAGCACCCCGTTGAGATCAGCAGAATTTATGCGGTTTTAACGTGAGAATCAAGATGCCTCAGGATCAAAACTCGCTTCGAATGTGGATTTTAAAGCCATATCCAGATCATGCATGGTTACGGGCAATCCCAAGTCAACCAAAGAGGTCACGCCTAGTTTCTCATCCCCGATGCCGCATGGTACAATCCCGCCAAAATGGGACAGGTCCGGTTCCACATTGATGGAGATACCATGAAAAGTGACCCATTTACGAAGGCGCACACCAATGGCGGCAATTTTGTCTTCATAACCATTGCCACGATCTACCCAAATGCCAACACGGCCTTCGCGTGTTTCACCAACCACATTGAACTCTTCAAGTGCGTTTTTGACCCATTCTTCCAGATGGGCGACAAACCAGCGTACATCGGGATTGCGCTTTTTTAGATTCAACATCACATAAGCGATTCGTTGACCCGGACCATGATAGGTATATTGTCCACCACGCCCCACGTCATATACTGGAAAACGATCGGGGGTGAGTAGGTCTTCACGCTTCGCGCTGGTGCCTGCGGTGTAAAGAGGGGGATGTTCCAGAAACCAGATGCATTCCGGCGCTTTACCTGCCTGAATATCGGCCACCCGTTGTTCCATAAAGGCGGTGGCGGTTTCATAGTCTACATAGCCGTCTTTGCCATCCAGCCCGTATTTCCATTCGATTTCTTTGTTTAGATCGCTAAAATTTTCAGTCATGACAGCATATATAGGAAGAATGGGCTTGATTAGCCAGCCCCCTTTTGTTATTCACCACCCGTCTCAAGGATTTGGGACTTCTACCAAGCCTGATAGAATTATTTCTAACAAGGCAAATGCGATGCGGTCGTGGCGGAATTGGTAGACGCGCAGCGTTGAGGTCGCTGTGGGTTAATAGCCCGTGGAAGTTCGAGTCTTCTCGACCGCACCATAACTCTAAAGAGTTCAAGAACCCCGTTCAGTTATCTGAAGCAGGGTTTTCTTTTAGTTTTTTATGTAAAAACTCCATGACCGAAGCAACAATCATTGCAAACCAGTTCCCGATGTGAAGATAAAACAAAATACCATAGAAAACTAGCCCACTTTTACTCTTGGGCAACATTTTGAAATCGTCGAAGGGATATTGGATTATAACATGCAATATTAATATAATTAGTATCCCTAATCCAATATAGGGCCAGCGCATCCAAGGAATTGATGCAGCTAAGATATACATGCTAAATGTAATGTATGTAGAGATACGATCTAGGTTAGAAAAAAACACAGGAGAAGCGATCAAAATGCAGCAAGAAATAATTATTATTGCTACAATTGGTACTCGAAGTAATTTCTCAAAACGCTCGATCATCCAAGATTTCCTGAATATATGTTAAACTTATTGCCCAAAAAGTTTGAGCAAAATATCTTTTCCATATTGGGCAGGATTTTCGCGAATGGCGGCTTCTTCTATAGCTAGGTAATGAAATAAACCTTCCAAAGCTAAATCTGTGGCGTGGTCCGTCAAGTCGGCTTTTAGATCAGGCATAAAGGGAATTGTGTCATATTCACCGAGTAGCTGATCATAGGCTTGGATCGCGCCAACATCCTGAAGGCTTTGATCAATAACGGGGGAGATGGTTTGTTTGAGATCAGATGTGGAAACTTTACGAAAATAAGATGTGGCCGCATCTTGGGGACCTTCATAGATCGCCTTAGCATCTTCAAAACTCATATCCTGAATAGCTTTTAAGACCAGATCACGCGCTTTAGGCATGGCTGCTTCGGCCCCTCTATTGAGGCGCAATTCAATATCATCGGCCATAGAAGACAGGCCGAATTGACTTAATGTGGATTGAACAGCTGTAAGTTCTTTGGGGAGTGGGATATGAATCTTGGGGTCCCCATTAAAGCCATCCGCGGCACCTAGCTGTCCTACCACCGTTTGAACCCCAACATTTAAGGCTTCTTTAAGTCCTTCGATAACTTCTTCATTGGATAAAAGACCTGCAACGCCGCTACTACCTGAGTTTTCACTTTCGGTTACGCCCGTTTCTGTAATCACATCTTGCAATTTATCCAACCAGCTCGAAGCTTCAGCTTTGGAGTTATTCAATATTGTAAGGGCGGGTAACATCATCAAAATGGAAAGGGCTGAAACGGAACGATTTCTTAGCATAGTGAACTCTGACCTTCGGAAATATGCGTTGCAAGGTTTGTGAAAGGAAGTTTAAACATATTGCGATGTTTTTCCTAACAGTTTTCATTACATAAATTGCGGATCAATTTATTTGATAGAAATGTTAGAAATCACAACATGAAACTCTCGTTATTATTGAGATTTCAAGTGTCTGAAAAATTAAAGCCTATTCTATTGATAATAGTAGGTTAATCATGTAATGGGAACGGAGGCTTCAAAAGGGGGAAATTATGAAATCTGTTTTTATTAAGATATCACTCTTATTTTTTGCGATTGTATTTATCGCAGCTTGTCAAACTTCATCTTTTAGTAAAGACCAGCCACTTAAACTTAATTATTATACGGCTAAAAATTTTGAATCGTTCATTGAAAGAAAAGATACAACTTTATTTTTCGTAGATACATATGGTGATCGGTCATATTACTATTATTGCCCGCATACAGCCTGTTCGGACACACTCAGGAATTCTGGGAATTATGCGTGTGAAAGATATCATAGTAAATACAATGTTGAATGTGGTCTACTCGCGACAAAATATGGTATACAATGGAAAAATGCAGGCAATTTTATGCCGTTTAAATCTGAGACCGTTTTTCAGAAATATGGCAGTTATTTCTACGATGAAGATTGAGATTATCTTGGTTTAAGCGATGACTAACCAACAACCAAATAACCCGCTACATGGGATTAAACTTGAAACAATTGTGACTGAACTTGTGGAGCATTATGGCTGGGACGGGTTAGGGAAGCGGATCAATATCAACTGTTTTAAGTTTGATTGTTCTGTGAAGTCGTCTTTGAAGTTTTTACGAAAAACTCAATGGGCGAGAGATAAGGTTGAAAACCTTTATATTTCGACATTTTGCAAAAAATAAGCCCCGCAAATACGAGGCCTAGGTCTGAGAATATCTAAAACAGCACTTAATTTACTTTATCGATTTCATGTTGGGCACGAAGGCCAACAGCGATGCGGTTCCAGATATTAATGGTGCCCACAGCCACAGTCAGCTTTGCGATTTCTTCATCGGAAAAATGTGGCTTTAACAATTCATAGTCAGAATCTGGTGCCCCTGTTTGAGCTACATTGGTGAGGGATTCTGTCCATGCTAAAACCGCACGCTCCTTATCACTGTAAACCGGGCTTTCACGCCAAACGGAAATCAAGGATAACCATTGATCGCCAAAGCCATGTTTGCGTGCTTCTTTCATATGCATATCAATGCAATAGGCACAGCCATTGATTTGGGAAGCGCGAATTTTCAGCAGATGTAAAATACCTTTTTCAATGCCGGATCTTTGCGAGACGAATTCTTCCAATCCCAATACAGCTTGAAATGCTTCTGGTGAAGCCGTGATATAATCCATTCTTTGTTCCATGAGTTTATCCTTTCTTTAATCCTTACATTAAGATTTTAAGGGGCGTTGATTTGCTTCCAAGAAGGCACATCCCTGCGCCTGTAAGCTGCCGTCATCTTCTGCCATCACTTGATCCAGAAGGCTTGCAATGGTGACTTTGTCCAATTCTGTGCGATAGGCCCATTCGGCTTTCAACATGGCGGCATTAATTTGGCAGGGGGCCTTGTAATATTCTTTGGGAAGGGGATTCGGTCCTTTTTGCCGGATTTCCTTGCAACGAAAGGCAGGGGCGCGACCTTCAACTGCGAGTACAACATCTAACAAGCTGATCTTATCTGTCGGACGTGCCAGACTATAGCCTCCTTTCGGACCGGGAACTGTATTTAAAATACCTTCCCGGGAAAGTGCTTGAAGATGTTTTAACAGATAGCTAGTTGAAACACCGTGATATTCCGCCAAAGCCGCCGCAGATAGCACATAGCCATCTTCGACTGTTCCTAGCATTGCCACTGCATGTATGGCCTGTTCAACACCATCACCTAATTTCATTTTATGATCTCCTCTTAATCATGGATAAAATATATCCATGATTATTTTTTTAAATCAAGAGCTATCTGAATATTAATTTTCTGGTGAAGTTAAACTCGGTTGAGAAATTCTAATAAATCTTCATCTGACAAGGTTTCCAGATCGACAATCGCTTGATAGGGGTCACCTGTTAAACCAAGGATTTGGGCAAAGGCAGGTTCTGTTTTAATGCCTTGCTGTTTAAGGTTGATCACTTTTTTTCTTAAGCTTGGTCTTAAAGAAAGTAATCTTTGTTCAACATGAAAATGACGAACACCCCATTGATAACATACAGGGATATTCTGGCAGAAGATTTCAAATTCCCATTCATAGGCATGGAAGGAGGTCAGAACTGTCGGAACCTGATTTCGGATATATCTATGGCTTTGAAACTGTTTTAAATGTCCAAGATGATCATTGAGATGAGCTTGAAATCCATCTAAATCCTTAGTGTAACAAGCAATATCAATATCGCTGAGTTCTATTTCAATATCTAACGGAG
This sequence comes from Curvivirga aplysinae, assembly GCF_009711445.1. Lineage (GTDB taxonomy): Bacteria > Pseudomonadota > Alphaproteobacteria > UBA8366 > Aestuariispiraceae > Curvivirga > Curvivirga aplysinae. The sequence continues at coordinate 60,685 of NZ_SMMC01000213.1, forward strand.
GTGTTCCGATAACAGCCGGCGTGAATTCTTTTAGGATTTCCAATAAATTGAGTCGTGAGAGAGCCGTTTGGTAATTTGACTTCATTCTAGATAAGCAGCTTTCATCTAACAGTGAGCCCTTCGGCTAGATAGTATAATATTCTTCATGTGTGAAAGCACTGTTTTTTCCTAGGATTGCTTCTGCCATATCAGGAATTCCATGAAAGAATGTATATCCAATAATGTATTTAACTTTGCCGTCATGATTAGCAAGCGGAAGAGAAAGTCGTTCATATTGTACTGGATAATCACAGGTTGGAAGATAGCGGTAACCATGATGGAGAGCAACGGTGTTTTCGTCCGTGATTTTATTTAAAAACGTGATCATTGTGTCTAGCATTTCACCAGAGAAAAAGTCATGGATATAAGTCCCTGCGATACCTGTCCCAAAATTTTCTATGATATGATCGCCTGCTAAACGATAGATGTATTCCTCACCTGAAACTCTTTTGATTATCCAGATATAAGGGGTGAATTTGATAAAGGAAATTGGGTCAATATCTGTGCGTTGAGGTAAGCGGTTTTCGCGTTCATAAATTTCTGACCAATGGTTTAAAAGAACGCGCGCTCCTTCATTTTCAATTTTTGTTAGCAAGCGGGGCTTGCTGCATTTCCAATCATCATTTGGCAAGTAAACTCACTTTCCTTTAATGATCCATCTGCCTTAAAACTATGCCTATTCTTAAGTAAGCTGGATGGCTCCTAATATATAATTTGCTCGCCCCTCTTTATCTAGCAGAGGGCAATCAACGGATTCGTATCCGCGTGTATGCTTTCCAAGCATATGAATATTGCCGACACAGAAATGGCAATTTTCTTTTTCTAGAACCTGATCATAATATCTAATTAGATCGTTGAAATTGTCTTCATGGTTTTCATGAATATCTCTATATTTCACGGTTCGATTATGTGTTTCTCTTCCTGTGATCGTATTTACATCTTCACCACATACAACGAATTTATAGACGCCATTAGCAATGCGGTGAGCTAAGTAAATATTTGAAGCATGCCTTAGGTGGTTAATTATTTGAAAGTCTTGTTTATATGGGATGTTGCCTTTGTAGCTTGACCACCAATTATAAATGCTCTTTGTGCAACGCAACGTTAAATCACTTTTTGCATGAACCTCAAATACGTTTGCGGAGGCATGGAAATCTTCGACATTCTGAAGAAAGTCTTCCTCCATTGCTATGGACATTTTTGCAGCTGAATACATATCTCTAAATCGACTTGCTCTTCTCGGTTAAAAAAATGCTATTTTTATAGCGACCCAGATCAAAAGGCCTCTTCTGGCATTTTTTCGTATCTTAAGCAAAATGCCTTTATTATTAAAAAGATAGACCCAGCGGGTCTAACCGTATAAATATTGATTAGGTAAATGGTATCTAAACATTACTAATAAAA